>DATJTV010000295.1:0-9090 GCA_035503055.1 Acetobacteraceae bacterium | reverse complement strand
GTCCAGTACCATTTCATGGCCGGCAGCGTCGATCGCCCGGGCGCGCCGATGCACGATTTTCCGGGTGCGAGCATCGCCTGCGTGCCCTGCCGGCCGGAAAGCCGCGGCTGGATCCGCATCCGCTCCGCCGATCCCGCCGATCCGCCACGGATCCAGCCCAATTATCTCGCGACCGAGAACGATCGCACGACGCTGATCGAGGGGCTGCGCATCGCCCGCCGGCTCTTCGAGACCGCGGCGATGCGCCCCTTCTTCGCGCGCGAGGCGATGCCCGGCCCCGCCATCCAGACGGACGAGGACTGGCTTGCTTATATACGCGCGAAGGCCGGCACCGGATTCCACGCGAGCGGGACCTGCCGGATGGGATCGGACCCGATGGCGGTCGTCGATCCCGCGCTTCGCGTGCGCGGGGTGGGCGCGCTCCGCGTCGTCGATGCGTCGGTGATGCCCACCGTCGTTTCAGGCAACACCAACGCGGCGACCATCATGATCGCCGAGAAGGCCGCCGACATGATTCTCCGCACCGGCGCGGCGGAAACACTCGCCACGCAATCCCTGGAACGCTCCGCATGACCGAATCCAAGCCCGCCCAGCCCTATCGCGGCGTCTTTCCCGTCGTTCCCACCATCTTCGACGAGCGCGGAGAGCTCGATCTCGCCGGCCAGCGCCGCGCCGTTGACTTCATGATCGATGCCGGCTCGCACGGGCTCTGCATCCTCGCCAATTTCTCCGAGCAGTTCTCGCTCGCCGACGACGAGCGCGAGCGGGTGATGCACACCGTGCTCGCGCACGTCGCCGGCCGGGTACCGGTGATCGTGACCACCAGCCATTTCAGCACCCGCCTTTGCGCCGAGCGCTCGCACGCGGCCGAGCGGGCCGGTGCGGCGATGGTGATGGCGATGCCGCCCTATCACGGCGCCACCTTTCGCGTCGCCGAGCCCGGGATCTATGGATTTTTCCAGGCGGTGGCGGACGCGATCACCATCCCGATCATGATCCAGGACGCGCCGGTCGCGGGCACGCCGCTCTCCGCCGCCTTTCTCGCCCGCATGGCGCGCGAGATTCCGCAAGTCTCCTACTTCAAGATCGAGATGCCGGGCGCCGCCGCCAAGCTCCGCGACCTGATCGCAGCGGGCGGCGCGGCGATTGCCGGGCCGTGGGACGGCGAGGAAGGGATCACCCTGCTCGCCGATCTCGATGCCGGTGCCACCGGGGCAATGACGGGCGGCGGCTATCCGGACGGTATCCGCCAGATCACCGACGCCCATGCCGCCGGAAAGCGCGAGGAAGCCGCCGCAGCCTATGGGCGCTGGCTGCCGCTGATCAATTACGAGAACCGCCAGTGCGGCCTCGTCGGCTGCAAGGCGCTGATGAAGGAGGGCGGCGTCATCGTCTCGGACGCGGTGCGCGCGCCGCTTGCGCCGCTTCATCCGGCGACCCGCGCCGGCCTGCTCGAAACCGCCCGCCGCCTCGATCCGCTGGTCCTGCGCTGGGGGCGCTGAGCCTCAGCGGAGTGCGGCGCCGGACGGCAGGCCAAGCCGTTTGAACACCATCGCGGCGGGGCACGGATCCGGTGATCCCCGCCCTCTACATCGTCTTTCGCGGGGAGAGAAGCGAGCCGGCACGCTGAAGCCGTTCCAGCACGCGCGTGCGGCCCATGAGCGGAAACAATCGCGCAAGCTCGGGCCCGCTCTCTTCGCCGGTGAGCGCAAGCCGGAGCGGATGGAAGAGGGCGCGCCCGCGCCTGCCGGTCGCATCGGCGAGCGCCTTCGCATAGCGCGCGAACGTGCCGTCGTCCCACGGCTCGGGCGGCAGCAGCGCCGCCGCCTGGCGAAGGAAGTCCTCATCGCCCTCCAGCGAGGCCTCTTGCGGCGCGGACGGGGCGAGCGCGCCCGCGACGACGCCCCACCAGTGCTGCGCCTCGCTCAGCAAATCGAGATTCCCCCGCACGGCGAGCCAGAATTCCTCGCCCGCCCCGGCCGGGAGCCGATCGGCGACCGCCGCGAAGGGAAGATGTTGCAGAACCTGGCGGTTGAGCGCCAGAAGCTGCTGCATGTCGAAGCGCGCCGGCGAGTGCGAGAATCCGGAGAGATCGAACCTCTCCGCGAGCTGCTCGAGCGGCGCCGGCGCGATGTCGCCACTCGTGCCGAGCCGCGCGAGATAGCTCACCAGCGCTGCCGCCTCCACGCCGTCCTCGCGGAGCCGGCGGATGGCAAGGCTCGCCAGCCGCTTCGAGAGCTTGCCGCCGGCTTGGTCGGCAAGCAGCGGCAGATGCCCGAAGGCGGGCGGCGGAGTCGAATCGCGCGCCTGCCAGAGATCGATCTGCACGGCCGTGTTCGTGACGTGATCCTCGCCGCGAATGACGTGGCTGATCGCGAAATCCCGATCATCGACGATCGAGCTGAAAGTATAGAGCGGCGTTCCGTCCTCGCGCACCAGCACCGGATCCGAAACGCTCCCGAGCGGCACGCGCCGCTCGCCGAGCACGAGATCGCGCCACGAAACGCTCCGTTCCGACAGGCGGAAACGCCAATAGGGCCGCCTTCCGCTCGCCTCCGCGCGCGCGCGCTCTGCGGCGGTGAGCCTGAGCGCGGCGCGATCATAGATCGGCGGCCGGCCGCGGCGGCGCAGCGCCTCGCGCTTGGCCTCTAGCTCCGCCGCGGTCTCGTAGCACGGATAGAGGCGCCCGCTGCGCTTCAGCTCCTCCGCCGCCTCTTCATAGCGCGCGAGCCTGTCGGACTGTTTGACCGGCCCCTGCCATGCGAGCCCGAGCCAGGCGAGATCCCGCAGAATCGCCTCCGCATGCTCGGGCCGCGAGCGCTGGGTGTCGGTATCGTCCAGCCGCAGCAGGAAGTCCCCACCGTGGCTGCGGGCAAAAAGGTAGTTGAGAACCGCAATCCGGGCGTTGCCGACATGGAGAAGGCCCGTCGGGCTCGGCGCGAAGCGAACGCGGACGCTCATGGCTGGGGCGTCACTATGCGACCGGCACCGCGCCGATATGGGGGTCGAGCCGGGCGAGCGCGGTCGTCAACATTTCTGATGTGCAACAAAACCTCGTTGGAGGCGGGGAAGGATCAATTGACCAATATGTAGTGCATGGTTGCTTCGAGGGTAATCTGGTCGGACGGCGTGCCCGGCGGGAAGGGCGGCAGGCGCGCGCCCTGGAAGAGGCCGAGCCAGGCCTGATCGAGGAACGGCGAGCCGGAGCTTTGCAGCAATGTCGCGTCGCGCACGGTGCCGTCCCGCTCGATGATGAGACGGATCATGACCGCGCCCTGCTGGTCCATTTCGACCGCTTGCTCGGGATAGTATTTCCGCTCATTGACCCATTGCGTCAGCTCCGCGCGCCAGTCGGGGCCGATATTCCCCTGGATGGTGAATTGGCGGGCAAAGGCGTTGCGCATCACCGACTCGTTGAGCGCGAGGTTGAGGCCTCCCGCCTGCGCGGACGGGGGCGCCGGCGCTCCTGCCGACGCCCCTGGGGGCGGCGCACCGTAGGACATGTTGTTCATCACGAGGTAGTGCGGCGCCGCAGGCGGCGGGGGAGCCGGCGGCACGTGGCGCGGAGGCACCGGCGGCACCGGCAGGGGGACGAAAGGCCGTGGTGCGGGGAGCGGCGGCGGCTGCAGCAGCGCCTGCATTTCCGCGTTGGGCTCAAGCCGGACCGCGTATTGCTGCTCGGAGGGCGGTTGCGGCGGCGGCCGCCGCGGCGCGGAGGGCGCCGGCCGAACGGGCGATGGAACCGGCCGGGCGAGCGCCAGATGCGCCGGCGCCGGCAAGGTCCGCTGCACGGGCCGCGGCGGCGAAACGCGCGCGAGCGGGTGCGGAAGCGCCGCGGGATGCGGTTGCTCCGGCGGACCGTGCAGCCGGCTTCGCGGGGCGGCCTTATGCGCCGCGCCGCCGTGCTCGAAGATCATTGCCACCTGGGCGGGCGGCACGAATTCCTCCTCACGCTGCCTGGGTTTTACGCTCAACACCAGCAGCGCCAGCACCAGGAGGTGCACGAGCAGCGAAAAGACCACCGGGCGCGACCGCGACGGGCGCCGCCTGTAGCGGGGAGCGAGGCGCCCGCTCGCGATCATGGCTGTTGCGCCCGCCAAAGCGGTCTCACACGGGCCGGCCGCTTCCCTCGCCGGCGCGACGCCGCAGGAGGAACTCCCGCCCGAGCTTCACCATCGGCACGCCGTCGTACTCGACGATGTCCGCGGTGGCATATGTCTCGGTCCACCGCTCGGGCAGGAAGCTGCCGGTGCCGACAACGTCGATCGGCGCTGCCGCGTCCGCCATGACGCGGCATTTCTCGACCGAGAAACCGGAGGAGGCGACGATGCGCGCGCGAGGAAAGCCTGAATCGTCCAGCGCCTCGCGCAAGCGCCAGATCGCGGCCGCCGACACGCCCGTGCCGACGAGGTAGCGGAGCTCGGTCTCGCTGCGATAGAAACGGATCGCGTTCGGCGCGCGGCGGTCGAGCACCGCGTAGCTCTCCGCCGGGTCGAGCCCCTCCACGAACCGCCCGCCATGCGTGTCCAGCCGGAAGGCGAGCCGCCCGGCCGCGGCGAGCTCCGGAAAGCGCTCGCAGACGACGATCGCGTCGGTGATCTCGTGCCCGAAATAATCCACGAGCACGGTGAGGTTCTCGTCGGGGAACGTCTCGTGGAACATCTCGGCCGCGCGCAGCGTTGATCCGGCATAGCCGATCAGCGCATGGGGCATCGTGCCGAGCCCGCGCGGCTGGCCGTACCAGTGCGCGGTCGCGTCGTTGGCGTTGCCGACGAAGCCCTTCGCCCCTTCCGCGACCGCGGCCTTGCTGCCGACCGCGGCGGCATAGGCCATCATGTCCTGCATCTCCGCACCCGCGCAGTGCCGCGCCTCCATCGCGAGGAAGGCGGTGCGCGGCAGAGCGAGGCACATGCGGTAGGCGTTGTGGGCGGCAATGCAGGGCGGCCCGATCTTCTGGAGGAAGATCGTTTCGAGATCGGCGAGCTGGACCAGGCTGCCGGTGATGTAGACGAGCGGCTCGCCGGCGCCGACCCAGCTACCCTCCGGATACATCACATCGATCGCGAACTCGGTCCCGCGCGCGGCCGCCGCCGCCTCGAGCCATGCCACCATCAGGCGCGGAGCCGAGACCGCCGGCCCGCGCAGGAAGACCGCGTACGTCACGCGCTTGTCCCCGTAGCGCGAGACGATGGCGCGCGTGCGGCTGAAATAGGCGTCGGTGCGCGCGGCGATATCGGCGTCGAGCACGGGGTGCGACTCGGGGCGGTCGGCCGCCATGGGCTTGACCCTACTCGGCTGCGGCCGCCGGCGCGGCAGGCTGGCCGAGGCGCCGCGACTTCAGCTCCTGGGCGACCAGGAAGGCGAGCTCCAGCGCCTGCTCGGCATTGAGCCTGGGATCGAGGAAGGTTTCGTAGCGCGTCGCGAGGTCGGCCTCGGTGAGCCGGTGCGCGCCACCGATGCATTCGGTGACGTTCTGGCCCGTCATCTCCACGTGCACGCCGCCGGCGATCGTCCCCTCCGCCGCATGCGCATCGAAGAAGCGTTGCACCTCGGCGAGGATCGCATCGAAGCTCCGGGTCTTCACCTTGCTCGCCGTCGTCACGGTGTTGCCGTGCATCGGGTCGCAGAGCCACACCACCGCGGCGCCTTCCCGCTTCACCGCGCGCAGGAGCGGCGGCAGCTTCGCCAGCACCTTGTCCACGCCCATGCGGCTGATCAGCGTGATCCGGCCCGGCTCGTTCGCCGGGTTGAGCAGCGCCAGCATGGCGAGGAGATCTTCCTCCGGCGTGGTTGGCCCGACCTTGATCCCGATCGGGTTCCTGACGCCGCGCAGGAACTCGACATGCGCGCCCTCGGGCTGGCGTGTGCGGTCGCCGATCCAGAGGAAGTGCGCCGAGCAGCCGTACCAGTCTCCGCTCGTCGAATCGACGCGCGTCAGCGCCTCCTCGTAGGGCAGCAGCAGCGCTTCATGGCTGGTGTAGAACTCGGTCTCATGGATCTGCGGCGTCGACTGGCTGTCCATCCCACAGGCCGCCATGAAGGAGAGCGTCTCGTCGATGCGCTGGCAGAGATCCCGGTAGCGGTCCGCCTGGGGCGAGCGTGCGACGAAATCGAGGTTCCAGCGGTGCACGCCGTGCAGGTCCGCGTAGCCGCCCGAGGCGAAGGCGCGCAGCAGGTTGAGGGTGGAGGCGGACTGGAAATAGCCGAGCTCCATGCGCGCGGGGTCGGGCACGCGGGCCGCGGCCGAGAACTCCGGGCCGTTGACGATATCGCCGCGGTAGGAAGGCAGCGTCTCGCCGCCCATCGTTTCGGTGTCCGAGCTGCGCGGCTTGGCGAACTGGCCGGCCATGCGACCGATCTTCACGACCGGCAGGCTGGCTCCGTAGGTCAGCACCACCGCCATTTGCAGCAGCACGCGGAAGCTGTCGCGAATGATGTTAGCGGTGAAGTCGGAGAAGCTTTCGGCGCAGTCCCCGCCCTGGAGCACGAACGCCCGCCCCTCGGAGGCGAGCGCGAGCGCCGCCTTGAGGCGCCGCGCCTCGCCCGCGAAGACGAGCGGCGGAAACCGCCGGAGCCGCGCCTCGACGGCGGCAAGCTTCTCCGCGTCCGGATAGACCGGAAGCTGGCGGATCGGCCGGGCCCTCCAGGAGTCGGGCGTCCAGTCTCGCTCGGGCATAGTCAAGGCCTTCCTTCCCAATGAAGCCAAGGGGCTCTGCCCCTTGGAACCCCGCTGGGGCCTGGAGGCCCCAGACCCCCGTTCCCTTAAAGGAATGGATTGCAAAGGCTCCGCCTTTGCCGGGGATGCAAGGGGCAGAGCCCCTTGCCGGGGCCTATTATCGACGGAAATCGCCGGTTTGCCTATTCGGCAGCTTTCGGCAGGCCGACGGTGCGCGTCAGCGTCCGCAGGGTCACGAACTCCTCGGCCGCGGTCGGATGGATGCCGATCGTCCGGTCGAAGTCTGCCTTGGTGGCGCCGGTGGTCATGGCGACGGCGAGGCCCTGCATGATTTCCGGCGCGTCCTCGCCCAACATGTGCGCCCCGAGCACCCGCCCCCGCGGTGGTTCCACCACGAGCTTCATCACCGTTCGCCGCTTGCGGCCCGTGAGCGTATGTCGCATCGGCGTGAAGCGGGTCAGATAGATCTCGGCCGGCCCCTGCGCGGCGGCCTCCGCCTCCGTGAGGCCCACGGTGGCGAGCGGAGGCGAGGAGAACACCGCGGTCGGAACGGCAGAGAAATTATAGCTGCGCGGCGCGGGGCCGAACAGCGCGTCGGCGAGCGCGTGGCCCTCGGCCGTCGCCACCGGGGTGAGCTGCACCCGGTCGGTCACGTCGCCGATCGCGTAGATGTGCGGCTGGCTGGTCGCCCAATGGGAATCGATGATGACGGCGCCGTTGGGGCCGGTGGCGACGCTTGCCTTCTCGAGCGCGAGGCCGGCCGTGTTCGGGACGCGGCCGATGGCGAAGAAGACGAGGTCGGCGGTGATTGCGCTGCCGTCGCTGAGATGGAGCGTGCGGGCGGAGCCGGCGGCCTCGAGGCGGGTCGTGTGCGTGCTTGGGTGAAGCGAGATCCCGCTGGCCGCCAAGGCTTCGGAGAGCCCCTCGCGCAGGTCCTCGTCGAAGCCGCGCAAAGGCAGCTCGCGGCGATAGACGAGGTGCGTCTCGGCGCCAAGCCCGGCGAAGATGCCCGCGAACTCCACCGCGATATAGCCCGAGCCGACGATTGCCACCCGGCGCGGCATCTCCGGAAGATAGAAGGCGTCGTCGGAGATGATCGCGAGCTCGTGGCCGGGAATGGCGGGCGGCACGGGGTGGCCGCCGGTGGCGATGATGATCCGCTCGGCGCTGACCTGCTGCTCGCCCACCGCGAGCGTGTGCGGGTCGAGGAAGCGCGCGCGCGCCTCGAAGGTCGTGGCACCCGCCGCGTGGAGGATTTCGCGATAGAGGCCACTGAGCCGCCCGACCTCGCGGTCCTTGGCGGCGATCAGGGTTGCCCAGTCGTGCTGTGGCCGCGTCGCATTCCAGCCGAAGCCGCGCGAGTCTTCGGCCAGCGCGCCGTATTCCGCGGCCTGGACCATGAGCTTCTTCGGCACGCAGCCGACATTGACGCAGGTCCCGCCCCAGAAGCGGGATTCGGCGACGCCGACGCGCGCGCCGTGGCCCGCGGCGATGCGCCCGGCGCGGACGCCGGCCGAGCCGCCGCCGATCACGAAGAGGTCGAAATCCATCGTTCCATCCTATGCGGAGATCGCGGGCAGCTCGATGTCCTCCCAGCCCGTGAGACGCTCGATGGCTCGGCCGATCCGCAGCAGCATCGCCTCGTCGAAGGGCCTTCCGACGAGCTGCACCGAGAGCGGCAGGCCCGAAGCCGTGAGCCCGACCGGAACGCTCATCGCGGGGTGGCCGGTGAGGTTGAAGGCGCCGGTTTGCAGCGGCGAGTAGGCGGCGCGCGGATCGGCGGGCTGATCGAGGCGCGGCGCCGGGGCGAGCGAGCAGGCGGTCAAGAGCGCGTCGCACGGCACGAGCGCCCGGTTGACCTCATCGGCGAGAAGCCGCCGGATGCGCCCGGCCTGGACGAGGTCGGCGGCGGTGATGGCCGCGCCCGGGACGAGGCGCTCGACCGTCTTCCGCCCGTAATCGCCGAGCCGGTGGCGGAGGTCCTGCTCGTGCACGGCGAAGGCCTCGGCGAGCAGGATCACCCGGTTGGCGGCGGCGAAGAGCGCCTGAGCGGGAAGCGTGATGTCCGTGACTTCCGCGCCCGCGTCGCGCAGCAGGCCGCCGGTGCGGTCGATCGCCGCCCCGGCCTCCGCGGTCAACGCCGGCGCCTTGGCGAAGAAATCGCGGGGAATCCCGATCCGCAGCCCGCGCACGCCCGCCTCGAGCCCGGCACGATAATCCGGGACCGGCCGGTCGGCGCTGCCCGGGTCCTCCGGGTCATGCCCGGCCATCAGCTGCATGGCGATCGCCGTGTCCTCGACCGAGCGCGCGAGCGGCCCGCAATGGTCGAGCGTGTAGGAGAGCGGAAAGACGCCCCGCCGGCTCACCCTCCCGTAGGTCGGCTTGAGCCCGACGGTGCCGCAATAGGCGGCCGG
>DATJTV010000294.1:0-3949 GCA_035503055.1 Acetobacteraceae bacterium | reverse complement strand
GCAACCTCAGGGCAACAGGTAAGACACCATGTCACTCTTGTCATCCATCAACACCAACATGGGCGCCACCATCGCGCTCGAGTCCCTCGACAGCACCACCTCCGCGCTGAACGCGACGGAGAAGCAGGTCTCCACCGGCTATTCGGTGGCGGACGCCACCGACAACGGCGCAGCCTACGCGGTGGCGCAGAACGTCCGCTCGGACGTCTCGGCGCTGACCACCGCCAACTCGGCGCTCGGCGGCGTGCAGGGCCTGCTCAGCACGACGCTCTCGGGGATGAACAACATCTCGAACACGATGTCGAGCATGCGCGACGTGCTCTTGCAGCTCGCCAGCCCCAGCACCACGGGAACGCAGCGCACGCAGTACGAGGAGCAGTACAACTCCTTTCTCGCCAACATCAAAACCTTCGTCCAGGACGCCGGTTACAACGGGGCGACGCTGATCGGCAACATCTCCGGCAGCGACGGCACGTTCGGCAGCACTTCGGTGGTGCGCAACGAGCTCGGCTCGACCTACGGCGTCGCATCCTACAGCGGCTCCGCGCTCTACGCCTCGCTCGTCTTCACCTCGACCCAGCTCGCGTCCTCGACCACCGTCCAGGCCCTGATCACGAATACAGGGACGTTCGTCAGCAAGCAGAACGCGGTCGGCACCGAGCTCAACAGCCTCGGCTCGTCGGTCAATTTCATCAACAACCAGATCAGCTACAACAGCGACAAGATCGACGCCTTGAACGACGGTCTCGGCTCGCTCATCGATGCCAACATGGCGCAGGAATCGGCAATGCTGCAGTCGCTCCAGGTCAAGCAGCAGCTTGCCACATCGGCGCTGACGATCGCCGAGCAGGCGCCCTCGGTCCTGCTCAAGCTGTTCTCTTAGTAAGGGGCGAAGGCGGCGGGCAAGATGTCCGCCGCCGCGCCTGCGCGAACGGCTTGATCCGGATCCGCCCTCGAGCGCGATCGTAGGGGTGCCAAGGGGGCGCATGCCGTGGGGAACGGGAAGGGGATGGGAAGGCCTCGATGTCGACACTGGTTCTTGAGCTGAGGCAGGGCGAGGTCATGGTCGTCAACGGCGCGCCCATCCGCTTCCGTACCAAGTCTCGTATCGAGCTCACGGCCAAGGCACGCTTCCTCTTCGGCAAGCAGATCATGCCGCTCGCGGCGGCGGACAGTCCGGCCCGGCGCATCTATTTCGCGCTGCAATCCGCCTATATCGGCGTGGACGACGAGCGGACGCGCGGCCTCGCCTCGGCCCGCACTCTGGTCGCCGATTTCAAGGCGGCGACAACCTCGGTGCTCGCAGGCGAGATCCTCGACCGGGCGATCGCGGCCGCAGAGGCGGATGACTGCTACCAGGCGCTGAAGCTCGCGCGTCGCATCATCCGCCACGAGGACGCGGTGCTCGGCCGCGCACCGTCCACCCCCAACCATCGCGCCGGCCCCGCCGAGGCCTCTCCGCCGCCGGCTTCATCCTGCGAAAGGTCCCGAGAGAGGATGATGCCATGAGCGGGCAAACGATGGCAGCGGGTCTGCGCGCCTACGGCGCGACTGCGGCGGGCCGCCGCCGCGGGGATCACGAGGCGGACGTCTTCCGCCGCACCAACGGCGCGCTTCGCGCCGCCCGCCATGGCGCGCGCATGGATCAGGTGCGGGCGCTCTCCGACAACCGCCGCCTTTGGAGCGCGGTGCTGACGCTCGTCTACGATCCGGCAAGCAAGCTGCCGGCGAGCCTGCGCGCCGCCATCGCCTCCATCGGGCTCGCCGTGCAGCGCGAAGTGGACCGCGAAAGCCCCAATTTCGAATTTCTCATCGCCGTCAACGAGAATATTGCGGCCGGCCTGGCCGGCCAAGGCTGATCCGGCAGGCTTCGGTCAAGGGCATCACGATGGGCACGAGCATAACCAGCGGGATCGACTATGCCGCTCTGATCACCCCCCTCTCCAGCAGCGGCAGCAGCGAGGCGGGCAGCCTTCTCGACACGCTCTACGGCTACAGCACCTCCTCCACCGCCACCAGCGATACGAACCCCGTCGCGGCACTCGAGCAGGCCGAGCAGAACGAGACGCAGGACATCACGACCACCGCCGCCGAGCCCGAGGTGGCGCGCGCGATAAAAACCTTCACCGCGGCGGTGCAAACTGCGACCAGTCCCGCCCAGCTCCTCTCCAACCCCACCGTGATGCAGGTCCTGCTCACCGCCAACGGCCTCGCCGACCAGGTTCCCTACACCGCGCTCGCCCAGCAGACCCTGCTCTCCAATCCCGACGATCCCAACTCGCTCGTCAACCAGCTCACGGATTCGAGCTGGCTCCCGGTCGTGCAGACCTACAATTTCGCGACCCAGGGCCTCTCGGTGATCCAGAACCCCTCGGTCATCCAGACGATCGCGAACGGCTACGCGGAATATACCTGGCTCTCCTCGCTCGATCAGATCACGCCGGGCCTCTCCAGCGCGCTCGCCTTTCGCTCCCAGGCCTCGAGCGTCACCTCGGTCGATCAGATCCTCGGCAGCGCGACCTTGTTCGACGTCGTCACCGGCGCGCTCGGCATTCCGGAGCAGATCGTCTACCAGCCGCTCTCCGCGCAGGAGCAGGCGATCAGCTCGCGGCTCAATATCGCCGATCTTCAGAATCCGAAGTTCGTTCAAAACCTCATCGAACAATATCTGGTCGCCCAGCAGGCGAGTGCTACGGCGAGCAACACCACGCCCAGCCTATCGGCGCTGGCGGTCCAGGCGCAGGGCATCGTCGCCTGACCCGCCCCGCCGCGCGGCACGGCTCAAAAGGAGCCAAGCATGGACGCCGCATCCGCATCCCTTGAACCCGAGCGCCTCGCCGACGCGGCGCGGCGAATGCTGCGCGCCGCGCGACCGGCGGCGGCGCGGCCGCTGCTTGCGGCCTTCGAACGAGTGGCGCCGCAAAGCCCCGTGCTCGCCGAGCTCGCAAGCGGCCTTGCGGCGGCCGAAGGAAATTTTCCCGAAGCGATCGCCGTCCTCGATCGCGGGCTCGCGCTCGCGCCGGCGAACGCGGCGTTGCGCAAGGCGCGCGCGGGCCTCCGGAGCCGCACCGGCGACGCGCAAGGCGCGCTGCACGACGCGGCCGAGGCAGTAATCGCCGCACCCGCGGACGCCGCGGCGAAAGCGCTCCTCGGCCTCCTGCTGATGGAGGCCGGCAGGCTCGCCCCCGCGCGCGCCTGCCTCGCCGAAGCGGTCGCGATGGAACCGGAAAACCCGCGCTTTCGCATCGCCCTCGCCGAGGCCGCAACCCGCGCCGGTGCGACCGCGCTCGCGCGCACCACGCTCGAGGAAGCCATCGCACGCGCTCCCGCCCGGCCCGATCTGCGCGCAGCCGCCGTCCGCGCCGCCCTCTCCGCCGGCGATCCCTCTTCGGCGGAGCGCCTCGCCGAGGCCGCGCGGCGCGAAGGCGCCGCCGACGCGTCCGTGCTCCGCCTTCTCGCCCAAGCCGCCGCTTCAGAGGGCCGCACCGAAGCCGCCACCGCCGCCCTTGCCGCCGCCTGGAAGCTCGATCCCGCCGACCCCGCGCTCCGCCATTTCGCCGCCGCCGCCGGCCTGCTTCCACCACCCGATCGCGCCCCGATCGAGATCCTCGGCTCCCGCTTCCGCTCCGCCCGCGTTCCCGGCCTCCTCCGTGCCGCAATCCTCACCCATGCCGCTCCGCCTTCGGGCACACAACGCGGTCCCGTGCTCGATCTCGGCTGCGGCCCCGGCCTCGCCGCCGTCGCGCTCTCGGACCTCCCGCTCGGCCCGTTCGTCGGCGTGGACGTCGCCCCCGCCATACAAGCTCTCTCCCGCAGCCTCTACGCCGAGCTGCATGACGCCGACCCGATCGCCTTCCTCGCCGAGGACCAACGCTCTTTTCCCCTCATCCTCGCCGCGGACCTCCTCAATTGGCTCGGCTCGCTCGATCCCCTGTTCGCCGCCATAGCA
>DATJTV010000293.1:0-10145 GCA_035503055.1 Acetobacteraceae bacterium | reverse complement strand
GGATCCTCGAGAAGCCGGCCGATCCCGGCGCGCCATTCCCCGGTCCGCGCCGCCTCGGGTGCGGCGAGGTCGTATCCGCCGGCCCCCGCGTGCGTATCCAGCACGGTGATCGGGCTCGGCTTTCTTTGCAGCGCCGCGAGCAGCTGCACCAGCATTGCCTGCTTGAGGCAGTCCCCGAACCCGCCGGCATGGTAGGCGTGGCGGTAGTTCAATGGCCGATCTCGTCGAGCGGCCAGCGCGGGCGGGCGGGCGCATCCAGCCCGTCCGTGAGGCCGAGACGGAGCCGCTCGATCCCCGCCCAGGCCACCATCACCGCGTTGTCGGTGCAGAGCGGGCCGGGCGGGGCGAAGAGAAAGAACCCGGCTTGGCCGGCCGCCTCGGCGAGTGCCGCGCGCACCGCACCGTTCGCCGCCACCCCGCCCGAGACGACCAGGAGCCGCGCGTCGGGATGATGTCCGGCGAACATCGCGATGGCGTGGCGCGCCCGGTCGGCCAGCGCGTCGGCGACCGCGCGCTGGAAGGAGGCGGCGATGTCCGCGGCCGCCTGGCGCGGCAAGGCGCCCGGCGGGAAGCCCGCGACAGCGTGCGCGACCGACGTCTTGAGGCCGCTGAAGCTGAAATCGCAGCCCGGCCGACCCGCGAGCGGCCGCGGGAAGCGCCAGCGCCGCGGATCGCCCTCGGCCGCCAGACGCTCGAGCGCCGGCCCACCCGGCCAGGAGAGCCCGAGCAGCTTTCCCACCTTGTCGAACGCCTCGCCGGCCGCGTCGTCGATGGTGGCGCCGAGCAGCCGGTACTGCCCCACCCCTTCGACCGAAGCCCAGAGGCTGTGCCCGCCCGAGACCAGCAGGAGCAGGTAGGGGAAGGGCGCCGCACCGAGGCAAGGGAGACGCGGCGTCAATGCGTGCGCCTCGAGATGGTTGATCGCGAGGAACCGGCAGCCCGAGGCAAGCGCGATCCCCTTGGCGACATGGCTGCCGACGATCAGCCCGCCGATGAGCCCGGGCCCCGCGGTGGCGGCCACTGCGGCGAGCCCGGCGAAGCCGAGGCCGGCCTCCGCCATCGCCTCGCCTACGAGACCCGGCAGGTGCGCGAGGTGGGCGCGGGCCGCGATTTCCGGCACGACGCCGCCGAAGGGCGCGTGCTCGCGGGTCTGGCTCAGGACGCGCTCGCTGAGCACGCGCCCGCCTTCGTCCAGCACCGCCGCAGCGGTCTCGTCGCACGAGCTCTCGATCCCGAGCACCGCGCCGGATGGCCCGTCGAAATTCACCCTCGTCCCTTTCCATTCCTCACGTGCAGTTTTAGGACGTGCGCATGACCGCCCTGAAGCCCCCGGAGCAGACGGCAAGCGTGCGGGTCCGGCCCCATCTCCGCGAGCTGCCGCTTCGCGTCGGTACTCGCGCCTCGCCGTTGGCACTTGTCCAGACCCGCGCGTTCCTCGCCGTGCTTCGCCACTTCTGCCCCGTGCTGCGAACCCTCGACGTGTTCGAGGAGCATCCGATCACCACCACCGGCGATCGCGTGCAGGACCGGCGGCTCGCCGAGATCGGCGGGAAGGGGCTGTTCGCCAAGGAGATCCACGAAGCCCTGGCCGACCGGCGGATCGACTTCGCCGTGCACAGCCTGAAGGACCTCGAGACCGAGCTTGCACCCGGCATCGTGCTCGCCTGCACGCTCCGGCGCGAGGACGCGCGCGACGCCTTGATCCTCGGTCACGGAAGCGGCGTGCCGGATCCGCAAGATCCCCTGGCGGCCCTTCCGCCGGCTGGGAGGATCGGCACGGCCTCCGTGCGTCGCCAGGCGCAACTCCTGGCCGCGCGCCCCGATCTCTCCGTCGTGCCGCTGCGCGGCAATGTCGGCACCCGCCTCGCCCGAATTCGCGCAGGCGGGCTCGCCGCCGGAATCCTGGCACTCGCGGGGCTGCGCCGGCTCGACATCGCCGCCGGGCCGAACGTGCTGCCGCTCGACGTCGAGACCATGGTCCCCGCGGCCGGCCAGGGCATTATCGGCGTCACGGTGCGCGCCGACGATACCGAGCTTCGCGAGCTTCTCGCCGCGATCGAGGACGCGGAAGCCGCGGCCGTCGCCGCCGCCGAGCGCGCCCTGCTCGCCGCACTCGACGGTTCCTGCCGCACGCCGATCGGCGGCCATGCAAGGCTCCTGCCGGGAGGGGGTCTTCTCCTCGTCGGCCTCGTCGCCCGTGAGGACGGCTCCTTCCTCCTCAAGCGGAGCCTCTCCGGTCCGGCCGCCGAGGCAGCCCGCATCGGCACCGAGCTCGGCCGGAGCCTGCGCGCGGACTCGCCGCCCGACATCTTTGCCTGACCGTCCCGGGGTCCTGGTCACCCGCCCGGATCCGGGCGCCTCGGCGACGAGCGCACGCCTCTCCGAGCTTGGCTACGCGCCTCTCGCGGCACCCCTCTTCGGCATCCACCCCAAGCGTGCGCGCCTGCCCGATCCGGCGCGCCTGCAGGCCGCGGTGGCGACGAGCGGGAACGCCCTGCCCGGGATTCCCGCTTCCTTCCATGGGCTTTCCCTCTACACGGTCGGCGATGCCACCGCCGCCCGCGCGCGGGCGCTCGGCTTCGCCACCGTCACCAGCGCGGCCGGTGACGCGGCGGCGCTGGCAGAACTCCTCTCCCGTGCCTGTCGCCCGGACGCAGGGCCGCTCCTACTCGCCGCCGGCGCGGGGCAAGGCGAACGGCTCGCCGCCGCGCTCCGCGCACAGGGATTCGCGGTGCTTCGCCGCGCCCTCTACGCTGCCGTTCCGGTGAGGCGGCTGCCTCCGGCGGCCCGCCAGGCGCTCGCCGAGAAGAGGATCGCTGCCGCGCTCTTCTTTTCCGCCGAGACGGCGGAAACCTTTGCCCGCCTCGTCGGCGAAGCCGGGCTCGCGGGTGAGCTTGCCCGCGTGACCGCGCTGGCGATCGCCCAGCCGGCGGCCGCCGCGCTTCGACGCTTGCCCTTCCGCTCGGTCCGTGTCGCACTGCGGCCGACCGAGGAGGCGCTGCTCGCCATGCTCGCATGACCGACCCGGACGGCACGCCTGCGGAACCTTCCGCGACCGCACCAGCGGAGGCGCCGCCGGCTGCGGAGGCGGCTTCGTCCGCGCCGCCCCGCCACTTGGTGCTGCCATGGCTCTCGCTCGCGGGCTTTCTCATCCTGGCGGCGGCCATTGCATGCGTGTGGGCTTATCCGCGCCAGCCGCCGGCCGTGGCCTCGCCATCCGAGGCCACGCTCGCCGCGCTCTCCGGCCGGCTCGACGGTCTTGCCGGAGAGCTCGCGGCACTCGGGCAGAAGCTCGCGGCGCTGCCGCCGCCGCCCGATCTCGCGCCGCTCGCGGCCCAGGTCGCCGCGCTCGAGAATCGCCAGCCTCCGAGCGCCACCTCGCCGGACACGGCCGCGCTGACCGGCCGCATCGACACGCTCGAGAAGTCCGTGGCCGGAATTTCCGCCCGTCTCGACCGGATCGAGCGTCTCGTGCGTGTCGCCGACGCTGCTGCGGCGCTCGCCCAAGGTCGCCCGCTCGGGACGTTGCCCGGCGCGCCTGCCGCACTCGCCCGCTATGCCACGGCCGTGCCGCCGACGCTCGCGTCGCTCCGGCTCTCCTTTCCCGCGGCGGCGCGTGCCGAGCTTGCCGCGAGCCGGCCCTCGACGGCGGGCAAGTCTTTCCTTCAGCGGCTGCTCGTGCAGGCCGGTGATCTCGTCACCTTGCGCGCGGGGAATCGCGTCATCATCGGCAATCCCGCCGAAGACGCGCTCAGGCGTGCCCGCACCGCGCTCGACGCGGGCGATCTTGCAGCTTCGGTCGCAGCACTCGCCGCGCTGCCCGTGCCGGCGGCCCCGGCGATGACGGAATGGGAGGGCGAGGCGAAGGCGCTTCTGGCCGCGCAGGCGGCGTTGGCGACGCTCGCCGGCACCAACTGATGCGCCGCGTCTTCTTGTTCCTCATCGCGAGCGCGGTCGTGCTCGCGATTGCCTTCGGCCTCGCCTCCCTGCCGGGAACCGTCTCGGCCGAGTTCGGCACGGTCAGCCTCTCCATGCGGACGCCGCTTGCGGCGCTCGCGCTGATCCTCCTGGTGTTGCTGGCCTACGTCCTGCTCCGCCTGGCCGGCGTGCTGTTCCGGCTGCCGCGGCGCTGGCGGCACTGGCGCAGCCGAGGGGACCGCGCCCGTGGCGATCGTGCGGTCAGCCGCGCGCTGCTGGCGCTCGCCGCCGGCGAGGGTCGCGGGGCGGAGCGCGAGGCCGCCACCGCGCGCCGCCTCCTCGGTGATTCGCCGCAGACGCTCCTGCTTGCCGCAGAGGCCGCCCGCCTTGCCGAGCGGAGCGACGAGGCCGAGGCGATCTTCCGCCTCCTCGCCGAGCACAAGGAGGGCGCGTTCCTCGGCCTCAGGGGCCTCTTTCGCCAAGCGGCCGCGCGCGGGGACTGGGAGGAGGCCGCCCGTCTGGCGCGCCGGGCGGAGGCGGCTCATCCGGGCGGGACCTGGCTCAGAAGCGACCGCCAGCGCGCGGCGATCGAGAGCGGGGACTGGCGGGCGGCGCTCGCGCTCGCCGAACCGTCCTCGCGCCCCGCGCTGGCCGCCGCTGCGGCCGACGCCGAAAAGAGCCCGAAGGCGGCGCTCAAGCTGGCGCGCGAGGCGGTCGCCGCCGATCCCGCCCTGCCGGCTGCCAGCCTGGCACTCGCCCGCCGGCTTCGTGAGCTTGGGTGGGAACGCCGCGCCATGGCGGCGATCGAGAAGGCCTGGGAGCGCGCGCCGCACCCGAGCCTTGCCGAGTTCGCACTCGCGCCGGTCACCGACAAGCTCGCCCGCGCGACCGCGGCGCAGCGTCTTGCCGCCCATAACCCCGAACACCCCGAGTCCCGCTTCCTGCTGGCGCGCACTGCCCTGGACGCCGGGCTTCCCGGCGAGGCGCGGCGTCACGCCGAGGCGCTGCGTGCCGCGGGAATCGGCTGGCGGCGGCTCTGGCTCCTGATCGCCGAGATCGCCCGCGCCGAGGCCGGAGGCAAGGAGAGCCCGGCGGAACGGGATGCGCTGCGCGAAGCTGCGGCGGCCGAGCCCGATCCCGGGTGGCGCTGCTCCGAATGCGGCGGCGAGAGCCCATCCTGGCAGCCGCTCTGCCCGCATTGCGGCGCTGCCGGCCGGCTCGCATGGGAGGCCGGGCCGCGGCCGGCGGCTTTGGTCGCGGGGCCTCGGCAAAGGGCTCTGCCCGCGGCTCAGACGCCGAGATGATTCTTCATGACCGCGGGTTCGGAACGGAGCTCGGTGGTCGTCCCCTCGAAGACGACGTGCCCGTTGTTCAGCACATAGACGCGCCGCGCGAGGTCGAGTGCGGCGGTCACGTTCTGCTCGACGATCAGGATCGTGCGGCCCTGCGAGGCCAGCGTCTCGGCGACTTCGAGGAGATCCCGCACCACGAGCGGCGCCAGCCCCTCGAAAGGCTCGTCGAGCAGGATGATGCGCGCGTCGCGGATCAGGGCGCGGGCGATGGCCAGCATTTGTTGTTCGCCGCCCGAGAGGTTGCGCCCGCGCGAGGAACGCCGTTCGCCGAGCCGCGGAAAATAGGCGAAGATCGCCTCGAGCGAGAGCGGGTTCGTCGCCGTCAGCGAGGCGAGATCCAGATTCTCCGCGACCGTGAGGCCGCCGAAGATCCGCCGCTCCTCCGGCACGAGCTGGACGCCGCGGCGGGCGATCTCGAACGGCGCTAAGGCCTCGATCGGTTGGTTCTCGAGACGGATGCTGCCGCTCCTTGCCGGCAGCACGCCCATGATCGTCTTGAGCGTGGTCGTCTTGCCGGCGCCGTTGCGGCCGAGCAGCGCCACGACTTCACTTTCCTCGACTGAAAGAGAGACATCGAAGAGGATGTGGGAGTCGGCGTAGTAGCTGTTGATGCGGTCAATCTCCAACAGGCTCATGCGCTCGCAATCCCCCGAGATAGGCTTCCTGAACCGCCGCGTCGTTCTGGATCTCCGCCGGCGTACCTTCCGCGAGGAGGGTTCCATTGGCGAGCACGCTGATGCGGTCGGCGAGCTCGAAGACGGCATCCATGTCGTGCTCGACGATGACGAGCGTCGCCCGCTCTCGGAGCCGCGCGATCAGTTGCTTGGTCGCGGCGCGTTCCTCCGGGCTCATGCCCGCCAGAGGTTCGTCGAGCAGGAGCACGTGCGGGCCGGCCGCGAGTGCGAGCCCGATCTCGAGCCGCCGCTTCTCCCCGTAAGCGAGGGTCCCCGGCAGCAGATCGGCACGGCTTTCAAGAGAGACCGTGTGAAGCACGGCGTCGATCTGCCGCTCGACGTCGGGGATCGCGGTGGCGGCGCTGAACAGGGCCGCACGGAAGGCGCCGAGCCGGCGGGCCAATGCTGCGACGCGGAGGTTCTCGCGCACCGTGAGGCCGGCAAAAAGCTGGTTCACCTGGTAGCTTTTGCCGATGCCGGCCTGGCAGGCACCGGCGACGCCGAGCCCTGTTATCCGCCTGCCGAAGAAAAAGATGTCACCCGCGCTCGGTGCCAGCTCGCCGTGCAGCATCTTGAAGAGCGTGGTCTTGCCCGCGCCGTTGGGGCCGATCACCGCCTGGACCGCGCCGCGCTCAACCGTGAGGGAGACATTCTGCACGGCCTTGAGGCCGCCGAAGCTCATGCTGAGGTTGCGCGCCTCGAGCGCCGGCACGCCGGCGGCGGCGCGCACGGCTGGGGCGGAGAGCGGCAGAACAGGCAGCGTTGCCGGGGGGCCCTCGGGCGCCGCCGCGGATTCCTGTGCGGGACGGGCGCGGTGCCAGAGCGCGCGAAGCGAGCCCGCGATCCCGCGGCGGAGCACAGTGATGAGGATCACGAAGATGAGGCCCAGGAGAAATTTCCAGAGCGCGCCGACGCCCGGGATCGCCTGGAGGTTCTGCTCGAGGTAGAGCCAGACCGCGCCGCCGATGAGCGGGCCGATCAGCGTTCCGACACCGCCGATCACCGTCTGCGCGACGAGCTGGCCGGACGTATCGAGCGAGAAGGCGTCAGGCGGCATGTAGCTCTGGAATATGCCGAGTAGCCCGCCCGCGAGCCCCGCATAGAGGGACGCGATGACGAAGACGGCGAGCTTGTACCGCCCGACCGCGTGGCCGAGGGCCAGCGTGCGGTTGGCATTGTCCCTGATCGCCCGCAGCACGGCGCCGAAGGGGGAACGGATGATGCGCCGGGCGAGGGCAAAGCCCGCGAGGAAGAAGAGGCCGAGCAGCAAATCCATGCGCCAGCCGCTGGTGAACGCAAAGTGCCCGAGATGCGGCACCGGCACGCCGGGCAATCCATTCTCGCCGCCGGTCCACTGCGCGAGCGGCGAGTTCTCGAGGAAGAAGGAGATCTGGCCGAACGCGAGCGTGATCATCGCGAAGTAGATGCCGACGCGGCGGAGTGCCAGCCAGCCCACGACGAGGCCCCAAATTCCTGCGGCGATCGTGCCGATGATCAGTGAGAGCCAGACATTGTGGAGCGTGTGCGTCGTCAGCAGCCAGGCGCAGACATAGCCGCCGGTTCCGTAGAACGCGGCCTGGCCGAAGGAGAGGAGGCCGGTGTAGCCGAACAGGAGATCGAAGCCGAGCCCGAAGAGGCCCCAGATCATGATCCGCCCGAACATGTCGGCCGAACCGCCGATGAAGGGAAGCACGAGGAAGAAGCAAACCAGAGCGGCGAGCAGCACGGTCTCCGGCAGGACCGAATTCCCCCGTGCGGTGGCGCCTTCTCTCACACCCGGCCTTCCGTGCCGAACAGGCCCTGCGGCTGGAACACCAGGAGGAGCGCCATCACCGCGTAGAGCATCACATACGAGTATTGGGCGTTGAAGGCGCTCGTGAGGCTGATGATCTCGCCCGCGATCAGCCCACCCGCGATCGCGCCGGGGAAGGAGCCGAGTCCGCCGATGACGACGACGACGAAGGATTCGGCGAGGAACGGCCCGCCCATGTCGGGATCGACCGAGACCAGCGGCGCGTACACCATACCGGCGAAGCCCGCCGCCAGAACGCCGATCGCGAAGACCAGCATGAACGCCCGGCGCACATTGATGCCGAGCATGTTCACCATCACCGGATCCTCGATCCCGGCCCGGACGATCAGGCCGATGCGTGTCCGGTAGAGCACGAGGTAGAGCGCAAGGAGGGCAAGTGCGACGATTCCGATGACCTCCAGCCGGTATTTCGGATAGAACATGAAGCCGAGCTGCACGATGCCCTCGCCCCAGGACGGCAGCGGCACCCGCTGGCTCAAGCCGCCGAAGATGAAGCGCACGCCTTCGACGATCAGGATGCCGACGCCGAAGGTGACGAGGATCTGGTCTTCGGCCGGCCGGTCGTAATAGAGCCGAATCACGACCCGCTCGATCACGAGACCGGCCAGTACCATGAAGCCGCCGCCGGCCACGACCGCGAGCAGGAACGAATCCGTGTGGCCGAGCACGACGAAGGCGGCGTAGGCGCCCAGCATGAAGAGGGCGCCGTGCGCGAAGTTGAGCACGCCGAGCGTGCCAAGCGTGATGGTGAGCCCGCTCGCCGAAAGGGCGAGCAGGGAGCCGAGGGCGAGCCCGTTGAAGGCCTGGGCGAGGAGGAGCGGCAGGCTCGGCATTAGGAGGAGCGCGCCGCTCCTAGAGACCTTTTGGGAATGCTACTGCGGCGGTCGTCCGACGTGGCTTTCTCCGCGTCCGGTGCTCACGGCCCCTTAAGGCCGCTCCGCTCCGGTTCTCGAAAGCCGCGCCGGCCGGCGCCTGCGGCGCCTCCGACTCACCGCAGCGCATTCTCAAACGGTCTCTCAGGTGTAGGCGCCGAGCTTGCAGCCCATCAGATCCGAGACCGGATTGATCACCTGCTCGCCGGGCACCATCTCGACGACTGTGAAGTAATCGTCCTTGCTCTTCATCTCCGCCGGCGTCTTGCCCTGCACCACGGGCACGGGCCGGATCATCTGGTGGTCTTCGGCGCGATACCAGACTTTGCCGAGCGTCGAATCGAACGGGTTCGCCTGCGACGCCTCGAGCGTCTTGATCACCTCCACGGGATAGAAGGTGCCCGCGCGCTGAAGTGCCAGCGCCCAGACGTAGGTTTGCATGTAGGCGATGTGCGCGCCCCAGCTCGGGCGGTACTTGTTCACGGCATAGAAGCTCTCGACGAAATCCTTGGCCAGCGGATAGGTGTCCTCGAGCGTCCACCAGAAATCGAGCGTGCCGTACACGCCGCCCATGATCTTCGCGCCGAGCTCCTGCGCCTGGAACGCCGAGATATTCGGTACCACCAGCTTCATCTTCTTGAGGACGCCGAACTGGTCGGCCTGCTTGCACGAGGCAACCGCATCGTTGCCGAAGGCGATGTTGCAGAAGACATCGGCGCCGCTGTTGGCGATATTGATCAGCGCCGAGCTGTAATCCGCCGCCCCCACCGGCACCACCTGCTTGTTGGTGACTGCCCAGCCGTATTTCTTTGTGGCCTCGGAGAACGAGTCGAACACCGAGAACCCGTAGGTGTAGTCGGGCACGAGGTACGCCACCTTGAGGTTCGATCCGAGCGCCTTGGCGACCACCGGGCCGAGCGCGTGCGCGGCCATGTAGGCCGAGGGCTGGGAGCGGAATCCGTAGCGCTGGCAATCCTTCCCAGTGGTGTCGTTGGAGCCGCTGCAGCCGACCATGTTGATGACCTTCATGCGCTGCGCCAGCTCCTCGAGCGCGATCGCGGTGGCGCTGCTGACGCAGCCCGAGATCATGATCGCCTTGTCCTGCTCGATGAACTGGGTCTGCTCCTGAACGGCGACATTCGGCTTGAGTTCGCTATCGGCGATCTTGTAGCGGATGGTCTTGCCGAGCACGCCCTTGCCCTTGAGGCCCCACTTGGCGGGAATGTCGCCGCCTTCGTTGATCTGTGCGATCGCGAGCTGATAGCCCAGCGAATGGTCCTTCCCGTCCGCCGAGTAGGCGCCGGTGAGTGGCGGGGTGAGCCCGACGAAGCAGCTATCTCCGGAAACGCCGGCAGGGTAGCTTCCGAGCGGCGGATAGCTCGCCGCGCGCGCCGCCCGCGGCGCAAGGAGCGGCAGCCCGAGCCCGCCGCCGGCGGCGATGCCTGCCGCAAGAATTGACCGCCGTCCGAGCGTCGGACCATATGCATGGGTCATTGTCGCCTCCCTGAGATTATGC
>DATJTV010000292.1:0-7319 GCA_035503055.1 Acetobacteraceae bacterium | reverse complement strand
CATTGGTCACGCTGAGCAGCGGCTCGGCGGCCGCTGGCGGATCAATCAGCGGCGTATGCGTCGCAGCCCGTCGTTCGTTGACGAGCGCGGTCGCATAGGCCGTGCGCGGCGCTTCCAGCACCTGCTTGGCGTCGCCGACCTCGACCATCTTTCCGTGGCGCAGCACCATGATGCGGTGCGCGATCTGCGCCACCACCGCAAGGTCGTGGGTGATGTAGAGCCCGGCGGTGCCGAACTCGCGGATGAGGTCGCGCAGCAGCGCGAGCACCTCGATCTGCGTCGTCACGTCGAGCGCGGTGGTCGGCTCGTCGAGGATCAGAAGCTCCGGATCGGTGATGAGCGCCATCGCCGCAAGCAGCCGCTGCAACTGCCCGCCCGAGACCTGGTGAGGAAAGCGCGCGCCGATCCGCTCGGGCTCGGGAAGCTGGAGCGCGCGGAAAAGTCCGACCGCCTTCGCTTCCGCCGCCTCGCGCTTCATCAGCCCGTGGATCAGCGCGCCCTCGATCACCTGGGCCATGATCCGCCGCGCCGGATTGAAGGCCGCCGCCGCGCTCTGGGCGATGTAGCAGACCTTGCGGCCACGGAACTCGAAGAGCGCGCGCCGGGAAAGCCCGAGCACATCGATGTCGCCGACGCGGAGCTTTGCCGCGGAGATGCGGCAGCCCCCGCGCGCATGGCCCATCAGCGCGAGCGCGATCGTCGTCTTGCCCGAGCCGGATTCGCCGATCAGCGCGGCAACCTCACCGCGCCCGATCGTGAAGCTCACCTCATCGACAATCGCCCGTCGCCCGCCCGAGAAAGGCGCGCTGACGCAAAGATCGGCAACCCCGACCGCTTCTTCAGTGCTCATCGGCGAACGGGCGGCGTCGCCTTCCGCCAAAGCCGTCGATCACGAGATTGACGCCGATCGTGAGTGTCGCGATCGCGACCGCGGGCATGATCACCGCCGGCGCGCCGTAGCCGAGCCCCTCGATGTTCTCGCGTACCAGCGAGCCCCAGTCGGCCGCCGGCGGCTGGATGCCGAGGCCAAGAAAGCTCAGGCTGCTGAGCAGCAGCACGATGAAGACGAAGCGTAGCCCGAAATCGGTGAGCACCGGCAGAATCATGTTCGGCAGGATCTCCTCGAACATGATCGTATGCGTCTTCTCCCCCCGCGCCCGCGCCACCAGCACGAACTCCATCGCATTGATATCGACCGCAACGGAACGGGCGATGCGGAACGCTCCCGGCATATAGATCACGGAAGCGGTGCCGATCAGCACCGGCACCGAGGAGCCGAGTGAAGCCACGACGACCAGCGCGAACATCAGGCCGGGGAGCGAGATCAGCGTATCCATCGCCCGGCTGAGCGCGCCGTCGATCACCCCGCCGCTCGCCGCCGCGAGCATCCCGAGCACGATTCCCGCGCCCGCGGCGAGCGCGGTCGCCGCGAAGGCAAGCCCGATCGTATAGCGCGCGCCATAGAGAATGAGGCTCAGAACGTCACGGCCGAGATAATCCGTGCCGAGCGGAAAGTGCCGGCTCATCGGCCCGAACACGGTATTGCTCACGATCTCCGCCTCGCCGTGGGGAGCGAGCAGGGGGGCGGCGATGGCGATGAGGACCCAGGCGCCGACGATCGCCGCACCGACGAAGCCCGCACCCGGAATGCGCCGGCGCCAGGATCGTCCACGGTCAAAAATCGACGCGGCTTCGCTCATCGGAACCGAAGCCTCGGGTTGGAGACAATGGCCGCGATATCGGCGATCAGCACGAGGAGCAGATAGAAGGCGCAGAACAGCATCGCGCAGGCCTGGATCAGCGGCATGTCCCGCGTCGAGACGGCATCGACCATCAGCTGCGCGAGGCCCGGATAATTGAAGATCGTCTCGACGATGATGATCCCGCCGAGCAGGAAGGAAAGGCTCAGCGCAATCGCGTTGGCGATCGGCCCGATCGCGTTGGGCAGCGCGTGCCGCAGCACCACCCGCGCCGGCCGCGCGCCCTTGAGCACTGCCATCTCGACATAGGAGGATTCGAGGGTGCTGACGAGCGCCGCCCGCGTCATCCGCGCCATCTGCGCCACCGTCGCGAAGGAGAGCGTCATCACCGGCAGCGCGAAGACGCGGAAGAGCCCCGCGAACGAATCCGCGGCGCCGAGATAGGCGAGCGCCGGCAGCCAGTGCAATCGGACGGCGAAGATCAGCACCGCGAGAGTCGCAACCAGGAATTCCGGCACCGAAACGGACGCAACGGTGATCACGTTGACCAACCGGTCATAGGCGGTCCCGCGCCAGATCGCCGCCGTGACGCCGAGCGTAAGCGCGATCGGCACCGAGACGAGGGCCGTCAGCCCGGCCAGCAGGAGCGAGTTCGGCAGCCTGCTTGCGATCGTCGCGGCAATCGAATCGCCGTTGACGAGCGAGTGCCCGAGATTCCCGCTGAGCAAACCGCCGAGCCAGGTGAGGTAGCGGAGTGCCGCCGGCTCATTGAGATGCATCTCGGCCGTGAGCGCGGCAACCGCTTGCGGCGTCGCCCCCTGGCCGAGCACGATCGCCGCGACATTCCCGGGCAGGAGCTCTGTACCTAAGAAGACGAGCAGCGAGATTGCCAGGAGCAGCAGAAGGTTCGCCCCGATCCGCACGCCGATCAGGCGGAGGATCACCTTGTTCCGCATGATCCTGCTTGCGACCGCCGGCGCCGCCCGTCAATCGAGCCAGACATGCTGCGCGAAATTGTATCCCATCAGGTCGCCCGTCGGCACCGGGTGAAGCCCCTGCACCTTGGTCGAATAGGCATCCAGCTCGCTGATGAAGACCGGGATCCCGATGCCGGCATGGTCGCTGATCATCGTCTGCATCTCGCAGTACATCTCTTTGCGCTTGGCAAGGTCGGTCTCGGCGCGGGACTGAAGCAGAAGCGCGTCGAACTTCGGATCTCTCCAGCGGCTCTCGTTCCACGGCGCGCTGGATTTGAAGAAGAGGGTGAGCAGGATGTTGGCGGTCGGGCGCGGGAGGATATTCCCATAGCCGATCGGCGCCTTCAGCCAGTAGTCGGACCAATAGCCGCTCGCCGGCACGCGGCGGACATCGAGATTGAGACCGATTTTCCGACCCGCTTCCTGTTGTAGCAGAGTCATTTCGACGGAGCCGGTCGCCGCCGGAGAGCAGATGATCGGGACCGCCGTGTTCGCCAGTCCGGACTTGTTCAGATGGAACTTCGCCCGGTCGAGATCGAAGGGCCGCTGCGGAACGTCGGCGCAATAATAGGGGTTCGTCGGATCGACCGGCTGGTCGTTGCCGATGGTGGCGTAATCGAGGAAGATCGCGCTCTTGATCCGCTCGCGATCCTGGAGGTACTTCATTGCCATGACGAAATCGGGGTTGCCGGTGTGCGGCAGATCGAGGCGCATGATGAGGTCGGTGTATTCTCCGGCCTTGGTCTCCATCACCGCATAGCCCTTGGTCGCATTGACCTGGCGCGTCGAGCGCGGGTCGATCGAGGCCGCGATATGGACTTCCCCCGAGAGCAGGGCGTCGACGCGTGCGGTTTCGTCGGGGATTCCGATGAACGTGATCTCGTCGAGATAGGGCTGCGGGGCGCGGAAGTAATTGGGGTTGCGGACCCCGACCGAGCGCACCCCGGGCCTGAACTCCTTGCACAGGAAGGGACCGGTGCCGATTCCCTTGCTGAAGTCGGTGGTGCCGGCCTTGACGATGACGAACTGATAGACGGCCAGGATGGAGGGCAGATCGGCGTTCGGTGCGGCGAGCGTGATCCTCACCTCGTCCGGTGCCGTCGCCTTGATCTCGCTCATCTGGCTCGCCAGCGGCAGCACCACCGAGCCAGCCTTCGGATCCTTGAGCCGGGAGAGCGAGAAAACCACATCCGCGGCGCTGAACGGCGATCCGTCGTGGAACTGCACACCCTTGCGCAGCTTGACGGTCCAGGTGACCAGGTCGCGACTTTCCACCGAAGTCGCAAGCTCCGGCTGCGGCACGAGGCGCGGATCGAACACCGTAAGCCCGTTGTAAAACATAAATAGGCGAGAATAGTCGGTGGCATTGTTGGCGCGCGCAGGATCGAGCGTATCGGCGGTCGAGGTGTCGTTGCCGGCCACCTGGATCGCTCCGCCGCGCTTGGGGCTCGCCGCAACCGCGGCCATGGCCTGGCCGATCATCCCGCTGGCCGCGACTGCGCCGAGCCCGGCGCCTGCCAGCCACTGTGCGAGCTCGCGCCGTGTCGCACCTCTTGTGAGCGCCGCCCGAAGCGCGCTTCGTTCGGCCTCGGTGAGGCTCACGGTCTCAACCCTGGCAGATCCAAGATCCGGTCCGTCCGCGCTCATTCCCCTTCGTGCTCCCTTGTCTTGCGGCGCCGTGCGAACCCCTGTTCTTCTCCGGCGCCTGCCGCATATGTTCGGCCGCGATGGCTGCTATGTCAGCTTGACAATTCTTAGCGGGGTCATACGCTCAGCGTATGGCCGGTCTCGGCAGGCTCATCCCCTCCGCGCGCTCGCTCCTGGTCTTCGAGGCCGCCGCCCGCTGCGGCAGCTGTGGCGCCGCCGCACGCGAGTTCAACGTCACCCAGCCGTCGATCAGCCGCAGCATCGCCCAGCTCGAGGGGCATCTGGGGCTCGCGCTCTTCAGCCGCGGCGCGCGCGGGCTCACGCTCACCGAAGAAGGCAAGACGCTCTATCGCGCGGTGAACGAGGGCTTCGAGCGGGTCGAGGGCGCGCTTGCCGCCATCGTTGCGGTGCGCACCCAAAAGCACACGGTGGAGCTTTCCCTCTCCACCGCGTTCGTCACGCACTGGTTCATTCCGCGCATGCAACGCTTCCACAGGGATTTCCCGACCGTCGATTTGCGCTTCCAGCTCATTTCCGGCACGTTGCGGGGCCCGCTCGGCAATGTGGATCTGGCGATGCGCATGCAGCCGGGCGAGGATTCCGATTGCCAGACTTGGGAATTCGCCCCGGAGCTCGTGCTGCCGGTCTGCAGCGCCGCCTACCTCCGCGAGCGCGGCCCACTCGAGGAGGGCTCAACCGGGCCGCACACGCTGCTGCTCTTCGCCGACCCGCTGCAGGATTTTGCCCGCTATTGGGGCCCGCTCGCCACCCCGCACGGCGCCGGCCACGCCTCGATCGCTTTCTCCGACTATGCCGTCGTCCTGCAAGCGGCGATGAACGGGCAGGGGATCGCGCTCGGCTGGGTCTCCGCCGTCTCGCACGCCCTCGGCCAAGGGACCCTGGTGCCGGCCTCGAGCCGGCGGGTCGCCACGGGGCGCGCCTATCACCTCATGGCGCCGCGCGGCCGCCCGCTCAAGGACATCACGCTCGCGATCCGCGACTGGCTCTCTGTGGAGATGCGGGCGGACATCGCTCGCATCCCCCACCTGCTCGGCTAGAGCGGGATCGATTCGCCTGCGCTCACCCATCCCGCTCTCGCTTATGGGATTGTCACGTTGACTTCCGGCGGGCGCCTTGAAGCCAAGGGCCGGGACGCAGCGTCGATCACGCCGCGTGCCTGGCGCATGTCTCCTGCTGCTGGACCTTGATTGTCTCTGTCCCGGTTACCGGAGCCGATTACTGTGACAATGCCCGTTGTCGTTCTGCCGTTTGAGGGGCTCTGCTTCAATCTCGGTGCAAGCTGGTGGGCTTGCCTCGAATGTCGATAGGCGACATCAAGCGGGATGAAAACATTGGCATCCTGGGCGCCAGCGCCGGATCTGAACGTCACCGCCCTTGAACCGGGGGAGCCGGCCTGGATCGTCTCGGTCGGTGGTCGTGATGCCGAACAGGGCCATGCCTGTTGTCCTGTCTCTGGCACGCAATCAAGTTCACGTCACAGCTCCTATATACGGATGCTGCGGAACCTGTCTGCTCAGGGAAAGCCGGTGATTATCCAGGCACGGTCGACCCGCTGGCGATGGAGGAACCACCAGTGCGACCGCCGGATTTTTGCCGAGCGGCTTTCGAGGCCTGCAACCCCGTTCGCCCGCCGGACGACCCGGTTGGCCGGAATCGTCAAGCTGTTTGGCCACGGTGCGGGTGGGCGACCCTCGGAGCGACTGATGGCCAGTCTCGGCATGGCAGTCAGCGATACCACGATCCTGCGGGATGTGAAGAAAAGCGTTACAGCCCAGACCAATAGGGCCGCGGCCCGTATCGTGGGCGTCGATGAATGGGCCTGGCAGAAGGGCATCACTTTCGGGACGGTCATAGTCGATTTGGAGGGGAGCGGGAAAAACCTGATCTATCAGGCGGCCAGCGGGCGATCGGTTGTTGCTTTGAACCGCCCGTCCAGTACGGCGGCGCGAACAGTCGCGACGCAATGAGCTCCCCGGGGAGACCACCGCATACGCTGCTTCTTGGCCATGCGTGCGTTGGCGATCTCGTCGACGCAGCCTTCCGCACGCGACGTCGAAATCGGAGGCTTGGAGCGGTAGCGCGCCCCGTAATCGATCAGCGAGTCGACGTTGTTTGCTAGGTAACGTCGTAGATCGTCGCTGTTCCACAAGAGCCTGGCGATGGTAGGTCGGAACTTCTCGCCGTTCAAAAAAGCGACCTCGGAGGCCGTGTGGCGCATCCCGAAGAGTTTGTCATGAGCCTCTTCGTGACAGCCGTTCCAGATCAGATGCCGCAGGCGTCCAATCCTCCACTCGACGATCTCCAGTCCCGCTCGGTGCCGCGGTTTGAGAGCATAGACCCCGCGTAACGCTTGCTCGATGTGCTGAACCCGCAAGGAGATGTCCCACCAATCCAAAATGCAGGTGACGGGCTCGCCGACGGCGGCACGGACCGACCCGGTAGCGCTGGTTCACCGTCACAGAGGGCCGTCACGGCGCGGCCGGGACGCCATCCTTGTTCCCGAAGCGCCTCGCGCAACGTGGCCAACGGCGCTTCCGCACCCTTTGGTGCGAGCGCAAAGCGTCGTGGCGGCTTTCCAGCCACTTCAATCTTGCCAACAGTGACGTCGATGTGTCGCGATTAATAGTCGTGAGCGGCTCGAATGTGAGCTCCGTCGATCACCATCATTATCTCGGTCGAGGAATCGAGGTCCGGCTCGGGTTTTGGCGACGCCGTGGCGGCACTCTCGAGATCGGCAGCGACACGACGCGTTCGATTGCGCATGGTTGCGTGGTTCACAGGCCCGCAAGGCAGGAGCGCCTCCAGCAGCCGCGCCGCCTCGCGATAGGAATGTCGCGCGCCCAGCTCCGCCTGAAGCCGCCGGAGCTCGGGCGTGCATCGGTCCGGCAGCAGTTCCGCCAGAGGCGACAGGGAGACATCCACGAAGCCCCACACATTCCTGCAGGGGCAGGCGCTGATACGACGCGCGTCAACG
>DATJTV010000291.1:0-11466 GCA_035503055.1 Acetobacteraceae bacterium | reverse complement strand
AAAAGCACCGGATTCCGGGCGATGCTGCCTGCGATCTATCGAACAACGCGCCTGGCGCGCCGGTGGCCGCGCTTAGAGCGGGACGGGATCGCTTGCGCTCACCCATCCCGTTCTACGTCATTATTTTCCCGCGTGATTCAGCCCTACGGCGCCGGGCACCCCGCGAACGAGTTCGCGGGGACCCCGATTCCGCCTTCGGTCATCACGCTCTAGACGTGAAAGCTCTCGCCGCAGCCGCAGCGGCCCTTCTCGTTCGGATTGATGAAGGTAAATCCCGAGGCAAGATCCTTCACCTCGTAGTCCATCACCGTCCCGATCAGGAAGAGCGAGGCCTTGCGATCGACGATCACCGTGACACCCTTATCGGTCACCGTCTCGTCGCCCGGCCCCGGCCCCTCGACCCAGGTCATCTCGTAGGAGAGCCCGGAGCAGCCCTTGGTGCCGACGCCGATCTTGAGCGTCATTCCCTCGCGCCCCTTCGCATAGAGTGCCGCGAGCCGCTCGGCCGCCGTGTCCGTCAGCGCCATCAGCGGCGGCAGGCTCCGGCGGGGCTTTGCTGCCGGGGATCCGTTCGTCGTGCTCGTGCTCATTTCGCGTCCATCAGCGTCCGACACTGCCTCAATACATGTTCAGTTGCAGCCTGGCGTCATCGCTCATCCGGCTCGGGTCCCACGGCGGATCCCACACCGTCTCCACCGTCGCATCCTTCACGCCATCCACCGCCAGCACCGCATCGCGCACCTGGTCCGGCAGCTCCTGCGCGCTCGGGCAGCCAGGCGCCGTGAGCGTCATCTCGACCTTCACCGTCCCGTCCTCGCCGATGTCGATCGCATAGATCAGGCCGAGCTCGTAGATGTTCACCGGGATCTCGGGGTCGTAGACGCCCGAGATCGCATCGATCACCGCAAGCTCGGAGACGCGCGGCGCGGTCTCGCCGTCCGGCGTCCAGGACGTGTGCAGAGCCTCGCTCGCCCGCACCGATTCGCCCTCACTCACTGCTGGCCTCCTTGGCGTTCGCCAGTGCTGCGATGAGCGCATGCCAAGCGAGCGTCGCGCATTTCACTCGCGAGGGATAAGTGTGCACGCCGGCCAGCGGCTGCAACGTCTCGAGCGCCGCCCCCACGGGCCCATCCGCCGCCGGCGCCGCCCCCGTGCGCGCCAGTTCACGGAAGCCCGTGGCAAGCAGCCTCGCCTCCTCGTCCGTCCGCCCGCGCACGACCTCCGCCATCATATCGGCCGAGGCGACGCTGATCGCGCAGCCGCGCGCCTCGAACCCGACATCTTCGATGCTCCCGTCCGGCGCGTGCCTGACGAAGAGCTGCACCCGATCGCCGCACATCGGGTTGTCCCCGCGCGCGGTCGCATCGAAGCATTCGAGCTTGTGGCCGTGCCGCGGCCGCTGGCTGTGATCGAGGATCACTTCCTGGTAGAGATCGGCAAGATCGTCGAACATCAACGGAAGAACTCCCGGACTTTCCCGAGCGCGTCGGTGAGCGCGTCGATCTCGCCCGCGGTGGTGTAGAGAGCGAAGCTCGCCCGCGCCGTGCTGTCGACGCCGAAGCGGCGCATCAGGGGCTCGGCGCAATGGTGCCCGGCCCGCACGGCGATCCCCGAGCGGTCGAGCAGCGTCGCGACATCGTGCGCATGCGCGCGGTCGAGCGTGAACGAAACCACCCCGCCGCGATCCTGCGCCGCGCCCAAAACCCGCACGCCCGGGACCGAAGCGATCCGCGCCAGCGCGTGCTCCGTCAGCGCCGCCTCGTGGGCGGTGATGGCGGGATAGCCGATCTCCTCGACATAGCGGATCGCAGCCCCGAGCCCGATCGCCTCGACGATCGCGGGCGTCCCCGCCTCGAACTTGTGCGGCACCGATGCCCAGCTCGAGCGCTCGAAGGTCACCTCCGAGATCATCTCGCCGCCGCCCAGGAAGGGCGGCATCTGCTCCAGAAGCTCGCGCCGCGCCCAGAGCACGCCGATGCCCGTCGGCCCATAGAGCTTATGCCCCGTGAAGACATAGAAATCGGCGTCCAGCGCCTGCACGTCGACGGATCGGTGCACGATCGCCTGCGAGCCGTCGAACAATACCTTCGCCCCGGCCGCGTGCGCGATGCGGACGATCCGCTCGGCCGGCGTCACCGTTCCCAGCACGTTCGACATGTGGGTGATCGCCGCGAGCGCGACCTTGCCGTCGGCGAGCAGCCCCTCGAACGCCGCCATGTCGAGCTCGCCCGCATCCGTCACCGGTGCGACACGCATTTCCACGCCGTGCGCGTCGCGCAGGAGCTGCCAGGGCACGATGTTGGAGTGGTGCTCCATCTCCGAGATCAGCACGGCCTGGCCCGGCCGCAGCACGCCGCGCCCGTAGGAATAGGCAACGAGGTTGATCGCCTCGGTGCTGTTGCGCACGAAGATGATCTCCTCCGGCTCACGCGCGTTGAGGAGACGCGCCGCCGCGATCCGCGCATCCTCGTACGCCTCGGTCGTGCGCTCGCTCATCCAATGGAGGCCGCGATGGACGTTGGCGTACTGGTGCTCCATCGCAGAGACCATCGCCTCGATTACCGCGCGCGGCTTCTGCGCCGAGGCGGCACTGTCGAGATAGATCAACGGCCTGCCGTGCACCTTCTCGGCGAGGATCGGAAAATCGGCCCGGCACCCGGCCAAGCTCTTCCGCGCCGGCTCCTTGGCGAGGCTCACCACGTTCATAGCGGCCGGTCCTTCCACCACGCGTCCACCTCATTCTCGAGGACGGCGCGGCCCCAGGCGTGCGGCACGGCATCCAGCGTCTCGGCCAGGAATGCGCGCACGAGAATGGCCCGCGCCTGCTGGCGCGGCACGCCCCGGCTCCGCAGATAGAAGAGCTGCTCGGGATCGAGCGCGCCCACCGTGGCACCATGGCTGCACTTCACGTCGTCGGCGAAAATCTCGAGCTCGGGCTTGCTGTCCACCGCCGCCTGGTCGGAGAGCAGCAGCGCCTGGTTCATCTGATACCCGTCGGTCTTCTGCGCCGCGCGCGCGACCGCGATCTTGCCCTGGAACACGCCGTGCGCCCGCCCGGTGATGACGTTCTTCACCGTCTGGCGCGAGGAGCAGCCGGGCGCCTCATGGCGCACCACGGTCGTGATGTCGGCGTGGCGCGTCCCATCGAGGAGTTGCGCCGCATTGGCGGTGAGCACCGCGCCTGCGCCGGCCATATCGGCGTGGATCTCGTTCCGCGCGAGCCGCGCCCCGGTGACCAGCGAAAAACCCTCGTACGAAGCGCGCGCGCCGAGTGCGACGTGCAGACTGCCGAGATGGAAGGCGAGCGGCGATTCCTTCTGCAGCCGGAGATGCTCGAACCTCGCCTCTTCCCCGAGCGCCACTTCCATCACCGGGTTGTGCAGATAGACGCCATCGCCGAGCGCGATCTCGATGAGCGCAAGGCGCGCCCCCGCACCGAGGCGAACCAGGTGCCGCGGATGGAACGCGATCGGATTGCCCGCCTCGCCCACGCCGAGACTCAAGAGGACGAGCGTCCCGCCGTCAGCGCCGGCGGGCACGGAGATCACGGCGCCGTCCTCGGCCAGCATGGTGTTGAGCGAAACGAGCGGCCCCACATCGGGCGCACCATCCAGCACGGGCTCGGCTGCGAACGAGGCCACATGAACGCCGCGAGGGAGCAGCGATCGCTCGGCCCGAAAACGCCCGTTGGCGAACAAGAGGAGCGGCCCGTCGGTTGCCGGCGCGCGGGCCAGCAGCGCACGCACCGCATCCTCCCGTTCGTCCACTTCCCCGAAAAGCGTGCCCTCGAGCGCGCGAAGATTGGTGAAGCGCCAAGCCTCGTCGCGCGTGTCGGGCAGGCCGCGCGCCCGGAACGAAGCCGCCGCGCGCCGGCGCGGCTCGGCCGGCCCGGGAAGAAGCTCTGCCAGCCTTTGGTAGCGCGCGGAGAAGCCCTCCGCAGTCTGCTTCAGCGCCGCACTCATGCCGCCTCCGCCGCGAGCCCGGCATAGCCGCTCACCTCGAGCGACTTGGCAAGCTCCGGCCCGCCCGTGCGGACGATCCTTCCCTCGGCCAGCACGTGCACGCGATCGGGCACGATATGCTCGAGGAGGCGCTGGTAGTGGGTGATGACGAGCGCCGAAAAGCCCGGGCCCCGAAGCGCGTTCACACCCTCCGCCACGATCTTCAGCGCATCGATGTCGAGCCCGCTATCGGTCTCGTCGAGGATAGCAAGCCGCGGCTTGAGCAGCGCCATCTGGAACACTTCGTTCCGCTTCTTCTCGCCGCCGGAGAACCCGACATTGACGTTGCGCTTCAACATCTCGTCGGCCATCGAGAGCCGCTTGAGCGCGCCGCGCGCCTCTTTGAGGAAGTTCACCGCGTCGATCTCCGGCTCGCCGCGCGCGCGGCGGACGGCATTGAGCGCGGTGCGGAGGAAGTTCGCGTTGCCCACGCCGGGAAGCTCGACCGGATACTGGAAGGCGAGGAAGAGCCCGGCGGCAGCTCGCGCCTCGGGGTCCATCGCCAGCAAATCCTGCCCCTCGAAGAGCACCGAGCCCGCGGTCACCTCGTAATCCTCGCGCCCGGCGAGCACGTAGGCGAGCGTGGATTTGCCCGAGCCGTTCGGGCCCATGATCGCGTGCACCTCGCCGAGCGGCAGCGAGAGATCGACCCCGCGCAAAATCGGCTTGCCTGCCACCTTGGCGCTGAGGCCCTTGATCTCGAGGAGTGCCATTGCCTTGCCCTCCCTGCCTCAGCCCACCGAGCCTTCGAGGCTCACGGCGAGCAGCTTCTGCGCCTCGACGGCGAACTCCATCGGCAGCTCCTTGAAGACTTCGCGGCAGAAGCCGTTGACGATCAAATTGACCGAGTCCTCCTCCGAGAGCCCGCGGCTCCGGCAATAGAAGAGCTGGTCATCCGCGATCTTCGAGGTGGTCGCCTCATGCTCCACCTTCGCCGTCGCGTTCCGGCTCTCGATATAGGGCACGGTGTGCGCGCCGCACTTATCGCCGATCAGCAGGCTGTCGCACTGGGTGAAATTGCGTGCGTTCGCCGCCTTCGGCAAAACCCGTACGAGGCCCCGATAGGTGTTGTTCGAGTGCCCGGCACTGATCCCCTTCGAGACGATCGTGCTCGAGGTGTTTGCCCCGATATGGATCATCTTCGTGCCCGTATCGGCCTGCTGGTGATTGTTGGTCACGGCGACCGAGTAGAACGCGCCGACGCTGCCTTCGCCCTGGAGGATGCAGGAGGGGTATTTCCAGGTGATTGCCGAGCCGGTCTCAACCTGGGTCCAGGAGATCTTGCTCTTCCGCCCGCGGCAGGCGCCGCGCTTGGTGACGAAATTGTAGATCCCGCCGCGGCCTTCGGCATCGCCAGGGTACCAGTTCTGCACCGTGCTGTATTTGATCTCCGCCTCGTCGAGCGCCACCAGCTCGACAACAGCCGCGTGGAGCTGGTTCTCGTCGCGCATCGGCGCGGTGCAGCCTTCGAGATAGGAGACGTACGCATTGTCCTCGGCGATGATCAGCGTCCGCTCGAACTGGCCGGTCGAGCGCGCATTGATCCGGAAATAGGTCGAAAGCTCCATCGGGCAGCGCACGCCCTTGGGGATGAAGACGAAGCTGCCGTCGGTGAAGACCGCGGAATTGAGGGCCGCGAAGAAATTGTCGCCCGCCGGCACGACGCTGCCGAGATAGCGCCGCACCAGCTCCGGGTGCTCGCGCACCGCGTCGCTGATCGGGCAGAAGATCACGCCGGCCTTGGCGAGCGTCTCGCGGAAGGTGGTGGCCACGGAGACGCTGTCGAACACCGCGTCCACCGCGACCTGCCCGCCCTCGACGCCTGCCAGCAGCGCGCGCTCGGAGAGCGGAATGCCGAGCTTCTCGTATGTCCGAAGCAGCTCCGGATCGACATCCTCGAGCCGCTTCGGCGCCTTCTTCTTGGGCGCCGCGTAGTAGTGGATGTCCTGGTAGTCGATCGGCGCATGCTGAACGCGCGCCCAATGCGGCTCGGTCATCTTCTGCCAGGCCGCGAACGCCTCGAGCCGCCAGGCGAGCAGCCACTCGGGCTCCTCCTTGCGCTCGGAGATCAGGCGGATCGTCGCCTCCGTGAGGCCCTTGGGCGCAAGCTCGGTCTCGATGTCCGTCTCGAAGCCCCACTTGTAGCCGCTGTCGGTGACGGCGCTCACGGTCTCGAGTGTCTGGGTTACGGCTGACATGGCGTCCTATTCGGCAATGGGAAGGGAGGAGACGGGAAGGGAAGGGGGGTCGCCCGCAACGACCGCCGAGGGAACGCGGAACGCGCGCGGGATCGCCGATTCCTGCATATCGGCAAGCGTGATCGCGGTCAGCGCCTCGCGGATCGCGGTATTGACGGGATCCCATCGTCCGCGCACCGGGCAGAGGCCGAGGACCTCGCAGTTCATCACCGAGCCCTCGACGCAGGCGGTGAGCGCGATCGGCCCGTCGATCGCCGCGATGACCTCGGCGATCGGGATCGTGGCGAGCGGCCGGCTCAGCCGGTAGCCGCCATGTGCGCCGCGCTGCGATGCGACGAGGCCGGCGCCAGCCAGCGCCTTCAGCACCTTGGCAACCGTCGGCTCGGGGATGCCCGTGGTGGCCGAGATGCCGGGCGAGGTCTGCACCGACGCGCCGCCCGAGAGGCGCACCAGCACCACCACGGCGTAATCGGTGAGTTTGGAAAGGCGAAGCATCTTCCCCTCCGGCAGCCCCCGTCCTGCGTCCTCAGCCCCATAAGCGGACCCATTCGGTCCGGTTTAGGGGAAATGGCGCAGGACGCGGCCTCCGTCAAGGGCCGGAAGCCCATGAACCTCACGGATTTCCGGGGCTTGCGCGGGCCCCCTCCCGATGTAGCCTGCCGCCCTCGCGGAGGAGGCGCCCGGATGCCGACGATCACCACCGATGACGGGGTGAATCTCGCCTACACGGAATCGGGCAGCGGCTTTCCGATGGTCTTCGTCCACGAGTTCGCGGGCGATATGCGAAGCTGGGAGCCGCAGCTCCGCTTCTTCGCCCGCCGCTACCGCGCGATCGCCTTCAACGCCCGCGGCTATCCGCCCTCCGATGTGCCGGCCGAGCCGGCCGCCTATTCCCAGGACCACGCGACCGACGACATCGCCGCCGTCCTCCGCGGTCTCGGGATCGGCCAGGCCCACATCGTCGGCCTCTCCATGGGCGCCTTCGCCACGCTGCATTTCGGGCTCCGCCACGCCCCGATGGCGGCGAGCGTCACCGCCGCCGGCGTCGGCTACGGAGCCGGCACGCCGGAGACGCGCGCCCGATTCCAGGCCGAGGTCGAGGCGGTTGCCGCCGCCATCCGCGCCGAGGGGATGGCAAAGTACGCGCTCGCCTACAGCCGCGGCCCGACGCGCCTCGCGTTCCTCGCCAAGGACCCGCGCGGCTATGCCGAGTTCCAGGCCCAGCTCGCCCAGCACTCCACCGAGGGCTCGGCGCTGACCATGCTCGGCGTCCAGCGCGCCCGGCCCAACCTCCTCGATCTTGCGGAAGAGTTCCGCCGGATGCGCGTGCCCACCCTCATTATCGCCGGCGACGAGGACGAGCCCTCGCTCGAGCCCTCGCTCTATCTGAAGCGCACGATCCCGACTGCCGGCCTCGTCACCTTCCCGCGCACCGGGCACGCGATGAACCTCGAGGAGCCGGACGCCTTCAACCGCGCCGTGCTCGACTTCGTGAGCCTCGTCGAAGCCGGGCGCTGGACCGAGCGCGATCCGGCGACCCTGGAGGGGGCGATCGTAGCGGGAGCGAGCATGGCAGCGGCGCCCGAGCGCGCGTGAGCGCCGGCCGTCTGCCACGCCGTCCGGTCGTCGCCCCCGTCACTTCGTAAGCGCGCTCTTCGGGTTGAGGTTCTGGATATGGCCGCTCTCCGTGCCCGCCGTCGGATCGATGACGCAATTGATGAGCGCCGGCCGTCCGGCCGCGACCGCCTCGCCGAGTGATTTCGCCAGGCTCGCCGTATCGAGCACGTGGTACCCGGTGCCGCCAAAGGCCTCGATCAGCTTGTCGTAGCGGGCATCCGGGACGAAGCCCGTCGGCGAGGGCGCGGTGCCCGCCTTGTCGCCGCGATAGATGCCGCCGTTGTTGAAGACCACGACGACGACCGGCAGCTTGTAGCGGCAGATCGTCTCGATCTCCATGCCGCTGAAACCGAAGGCGCTGTCGCCCTCGATCGCGACGACGGGCTTGCCGCTGACGACCGCAGCGGCGATGGCGTACCCCATGCCGATGCCCATGATCCCCCAGGTGCCGCTGTCGAGACGCCTGCGGGGCTCGTGCATATCGACGATGTTGCGGGCGAAATCCAGCGTATTGGCCCCTTCGTTGACGATATAGACGTCGGGCCGGTCGGCGAGCGCGTTGCGCACGGCGCGGAGCGCGCTCGAGAAGTTCATGGGAGTGGGGTCGGCGTTGAGGCGCGCCGCCATGCGCTCGACATTCTTCTGCTTGCGCTCGGCCATCTCCTTGAGCCAGGCGGCGCTCGGCCGGACCTGGCCGGGCTTGAGCGCGGCGAGAAGGGCCGCCATCGCGGATTGGATATCGCCGACGACGGGAGCGGCGATGGCGCGGTTGCTGTCCATCTCGGAGGGCGAGATGTCGATCTGCACCAATTGCGCGCTCTCCGACCACAGCGGCGGTTTGCCGTGGGAGAGCAGCCAGTTCAGGCGCGCGCCGATCAGCATGACGACATCGGCCTGGCCGAGGGCGAAGGAGCGGGCCGCCGCGGCAGACTGCGGATGATCGTCCGGCAGCAATCCCTTCGCCATGGACATCGGGAGAAACGGGATCCCGGTGGTTTCGATGAAGGATCGGATCTCCTCATCCGCCTGGGCGTAGGCCGCACCCTTGCCCAGAATGACGAGCGGCCGCTCCGCGCTCGCCAGAAGGTCGATGGCCCGGGCGATCGCCGCGGGCGCCGGAATCTGGCTCGGTGCCGCATCGACGATCTTGACCAGAGATTTCCTCGCCGTTTCCGCGTCCAGGGTGGCGCCGAGCGAGGCTGCGGTCAGGTCCAAATAGACGCCCCCCGGCCGTCCAGAGACGGCCGCACGGATCGCACGTGCGATGCCGATGCCGATATCCTGCGGCCGGTTCACGCGGAACGCCGCCTTGGCAAAAGGCTTCGCCACGTTCATCTGGTCGAGCTCTTCATAATCGCCCTGCTCGAGATCCACGATCGCGCGGTCGCTCGATCCGCTGATCAGAATCATCGGAAAGCAATTGGTGGTGGCGTTGGCGAGCGCCACCATGCCGTTGAGGAACCCCGGTCCCGAAACCGTCAGGCAGACACCCGGCTTGCGCGTCAGATAGCCGGCGATCGCCGCCGCATTGCCGGCGCTCTGCTCGTGGCGAAATCCGAAATAGCGCAGCCCCTCGGCTTGCACCAGCCGCGCCAGATCGGTGATCGGGATGCCGGCGACCCCGTAGATGGTGTCGATCCCGTTGAGCCTCAGGGCGTCCACCACGAGGTGGAACCCGTCGGTCATGGTCGCTGCGTCCATTTCATTTACCCCTGGTTCCGCGGCCATCCATCCCCGAGGAAAGCCCGGGGATGGATGCTGCCGCCGCTTGAGCGGGACGGGTTCGCTTGCCCTTGCCGCCGCAAGCGGAGGGTTGCCGCGATCGCGCTTCTCTTCAGACGACCTTCGCCTCGTGCAGCTTGGCGATCTTCTCCGCGCTGTAGCCGAGTTGCTTCAAGACCTCGTCGCTGTGCTCGCCGAGCAGCGGCGAGCCGGTGATCTTGGGCACGAAGCCGGAGAACTTGATCGGGCTGCCGACGGTGAGATAGGTGCCCCGCTCCTTGTGGGGGACCTCGACGATGGATCCGGTCTCCCGCAGGGCCGGGTCATGCTCGAGTTCCTTCATGCTCATCACCGGCGCGCAAGGAACGTCGAACTTGCGCAGGATCTCGACGGCCTCGAACTTGGTCTTGTCGGCGAGCCATTTCTCGATATCGGCGAAGATATCGAAGATATGCGGCTGGCGGGCAAGCGGGGTGGCGTAGTCCGGGTCGTTCGCCCATTCCGGCTTGCCGATCGCCTTGCAGGTCGGCCCCCAGTTCTGCTCCTGGATGGTGAAATAGATGTAGGCGTTGGGATCGGTCTCCCACCCCTTGCACTTGAGCACCCAGCCCGGCTGGCCGCCGCCGCCCGCATTGCCGCCGCGCGGCACGGTGTCGGTGAACGTGCCGTACCGCCCGTCCTGCCGGATCGGATATTGCGGATATTCCTCGAGGTACCCCACGGTATCGAGCCGCTCCTGATCGCGCATCTTGACGCGGCAGAGGTTCAGCACGGCGTCCTGCATCGAGACCGCCACCTTCTGGCCCTGGCCGGTCTTCTCGCGGCCGATCAGGGCCGTGAGGATGCCGATCGCCAGATGCATGCCGGTGTTGCTGTCGCCCAACGCGGCGGCGCTGATGATCGGCGGGCCGTCCCAGAAGCCGGTGGTCGAGGCGGCCCCGCCGGCGCATTGCGCCACGTTCTCGTAAACCTTGATGTCGGAATAGGGATGTCCGTCGCTGAAGCCCTTCACCGACCCGAAGATGAGCCGCGGGTTGATCTCATGGATGCGCTCCCAGGTGAAGCCCATCCGGTCCATCACGCCCGGGCCGAAATTCTCGACCAGGACGTCCGCCTCCCGGATCAGCTTCTCCATGATCTCCTTGCCTTCGGGCGTCTTCGTATTCAGCTCCAGCGATCGTTTGTTGCTGTTGAGCATCGTGAAGTAGAGCGCATCGACATCGGGAATGTCGCGCAACTGGCGGCGGGTGATGTCGCCCACGCCGGGACGCTCGACCTTCAATACATCGGCGCCGAACCACGCAAGCAACTGCGTGCACGCCGGACCGGCTTGCACGCCGGTGAAGTCGATCACCTTGATACCTTCGAGAGGGAGACTCATGAATCGCAACTCCTTAAGCGCGGTTGATAGACGAGGTAGCGGCCGGCGAAGGGATTGTCGGTCCCGTTTCTCACGGGCCTCCGCCGGTTTGTCTTGGGCCCGGGAACCATCGGCCGCCGGCCCCGGGAGGCGCCGGCCGATGGCGCGGGCAACCCCGGTTCTCCGCCGGAGAGGCGGCCGAGGGGTCACGCATAGCGGCGCTTCCTCGTCTCGGCGCTCCGGGGTTGATCGAGGAAGTCGCCGTATTTCTCGACGTGTTCGGCAAGGCCGAGCGTATGCTCGCGGATCCGCCGTGCGGCGAGATCGGCGTCCCGGCTCTCCAGCGCCGCCAGGATGTTCTTATGATCGACGATGGAGCGGTGCGCCCGATCGTCCTCGCGCATCGTCCGCGAGCGGATCGCACGCATATGGATGAAGAGATTGTCGATCATCTCCGACATCAGCGGGCAACCGCTCAGGCGGATGATCGTGCGGTGGAACATGATGTTCGATTGCGCGTATTCATCGACGGCAACGGACGGGTCCCGATTGTCGAACTCGGCGATCG
>DATJTV010000290.1:0-5414 GCA_035503055.1 Acetobacteraceae bacterium | reverse complement strand
CTGAACCATTCGCTGAACAAATCGCTGATGTTCTTCGGCGCAGGCAATGTGATGCGGAGCTTCGGGACGAAGGACATCGGCCGGATCGGCGGCGTCGGCACGCGCTTCCCCGTGATGGGCGCGCTCTGGCTCGCCGGCGCGATCGCGATCACTGGAGCGCCGCCCTTCGGGCTCTTCCAGGCCGAGTTCTCCATTTTGCGCGGCGGACTCGCCACCGGGCACGTTCTTCCGGTGCTCATCATGTGCGTGCTGCTGATCGTGATCTTCATCGGCTTCCTCAATCATTTCCGTGTCATGTACTACGAGCCCGCAGTGCCTGGCGGGGCGGAGGCGAAAAGGCTCAGCGCCTGGTGCACGGTGCCGATGTGGTTCGCACTCGCGCCCGTGCTGGTGCTCGGCCTCTGGTGGCCCGGTGCGATCTGGACCTATTTCGGCACGATCGCGCATACGCTCGGCGCCGTGCGATGAAAGGAACCTTGCTCACCGACGCTGCACCGCACGAGGTTCGCCCGGCGCTCGAGCGCTTGCTGGCCGAGGGCGGGCGCGCGCAGATGGTCTATGCCTGGTACCCCGAGCCGGGCCGGCTCGAGCTTCGTTATCTCGCCACTCCCGCCGGGCGGGAGGGCTTCCGCATGTGGCGCTGCACGCCGGGGGCGGAGATGCCGAGCCTCGCCGATCTTGCACCCTTGTTCGGCTGGTACGAGCGCGAGATCATGGATCTATTCGGCTTGCCGTTCCGCGGCAATCCCGAGCCCTATCGCCTCGTGCTACATGAGGGAATCCCGCCGGCGCCGCCGCCCTTTTCGCCCGCGGCGCGTGGCGAGGCACTGATCCCCGAGGGAAGCCGCCGCCATCGCGCGCCGGCAATCGACGCGCCCGAGGTGCAGGAGCTGCCGTTCGGCCCCGTGCGAGCCGACGTCTTCGAATCGGCGGAGTTCCTCTTTTTCTATCTCGGCGAGCGAATCATTCACTATCAGCCGAGCCTCTTCTTCAAGCACCGGGGTATGGAGAAACGGTTCGAGGGACGCGCGCCCGCCGCCGGCGTCGTGCTCGCCGAACGGGTCTCGGGGGTCGGCAGCGTCGCGCATGCGCTCGCCTATTGCCAGGCCGTGGAGGCCGCAGCCGGCTGCACCGTGCCGCCGCGCGCGGCGGCTCTGCGCGTGCTGCTCGCCGAGCTCGAGCGCCTCTACAACCATCTCCATTACCTCGGCCATCTCGCCGGCACGACGACGCTCAAGGTGGGCGAGGCCCAGGGGAAGCTGCTCGAGGAGCTCGCCAAGCAGATCAACGCCCGCCTCACCGGCAGCCGGTTTCTCCGCAGCCTGCTCGTGCCAGGCGGGTTGCGGCGCGATCTTGACCCGAAGCCATGGCTTGGCGAGTCGCTCGAGGCGCTGCGGGAGGAAATTGCCACTTACACCGAGCTCCTCGAGCGCTCGGAGAGCTATCTCGACCGCTTGATCGGAACCGGACTCCTTGAACGCGAGGTCGCGTTCGACCAGGGCGCCACGGGGCCAGTCGACCGCGCATCAGGCCTCGACCGAGACCTCCGCCGCGACCACCCCTACGCCGCCTATGGTGCGCTCGACTTCGAGGTTCCCGTCGAACAGGCGGGTGACGCCGAGGCGCGCGCTAAGGTACGGAGCGCCGAGATCGGCGCCAGCTTGGCGCTGATGCAGCGCGTGCTCCTCCTGCTGCCCGACGGACCCATCGCGGCCGCCGCGGCGCCGCCTCCCGGGAGCGAGGGGCTGGGTTGGGCGGAATCGCCGCGGGGGACGCTCTTCTACGCCGTCCATATCGGGGCCGAGGGGCGGCTCGCAAGGGTGAAGATCAAGTCGCCTTCGTTCTCCAACTGGCGCGCTTTTCCCGTCACGGTGCATGAGACGAACATGATGGACTACGCCATCAACGAGGCGAGCTTCGGCCTCACCATTGCCGGCTGCGACCGTTAGAGAATCGCTATGGCGTTCTGGACCTTCTTCGGACTCGAGCAGGGTAAGGCCACCACCGCCTGGCCCGCGCGCGATGGGAAGGACGGCCAGGAGGGTCTGCTCGGCATGCCGCGGTTTGATGCCGCGCGTTGCGTGCCTGACTGCCGCGCCTGCGCCGATGCGTGCCCGACCGCGGCCATCGCCGAGGGCGCGGATGGCGGCATCGGCGTCGATTACGGGCGGTGCGTGGTTTGCCAGCTCTGCACCGAAGCCTGCCCGACCGGGGCGATGCAGCCCTCTTCGGACTGGGCGTTCGGCGTGCGAAAGCGCGAGGATCTCGTGCTCGGCGCCGACGCGACGCCAATGAAGCCGCCGCGAACCGGCGCCTTCCGCCGCAGCCTGCATATCCGTCATGTTGATGCGGGCTCGTGCAACGGCTGCGAGTCGGAGCTCCGCGCGCTCAACAACCCGTTCTACAATCTCCATCGGCTGGGGATCTTCTTCACCGCATCGCCGCGTTTCGCCGATATGCTCCTGGTCACCGGGCCGGTCACAAACGCGATGCTCGAACCGCTGCGCGCGACATACGCAGCGATGCCCGAGCCGCGCTGGGTGATGGCCGTCGGCACCTGCGCGGTCTCGGGCGGCATCGCCGAGGGAGGCTATGCGTGCGGGCACGGCCTCGAGGGCGTTTTGCCGGTCGATCTCTATCTGCCGGGCTGCCCGCCCAATCCCGCGGCGATCATCGAGGCGCTGCTCGTCTTTCTCGGCCGTGCGCCACAGCGAGTCTGGGGAGGCCGCCTTGGCGAATGATCTGCTTGCGGCGGCGGCGCTCCTCTGGCTTGCCACCGCGATTCTTGGCCTCGCCGGGCTTGCCACTCTCGGCCGTGCCGCGTTGGCACTCGGCGCAGCGGCGGGAATCGCGGCGGCGCTCGCAGGAATTCCGTTCGGCACGGAGAGCGTCGTCCTGCCGCTCTCCTTCGTAGGCTCGTCCGTCCGCTTCGTCATCGCGCCCGAGGCGCTCTGGCTCTTCGGCTTCGGGCTTGCCCCGGCCCTTCTTGCCGCGCTGAACGGCACGCCCGCGCCGCAAGGACGCGGCGGATGGGTCTTCGGGGTCGCGGTGAGCCTACTCGGCGCGCTCGGCGTCTTTGGCCTGCAACAGGGAGCGGCCTTTCTCGTCGCCTGGGAGCTGATGAGCCTCGGTGGCGCCGTCATGCTGCTCTCGGAGCGCCTTGCGCCGTCGCCCGGATCGCCGGTGCTCTTCATGCTCGGACTGCTCGAGGTCGGCTCGGTCGCCCTTCTGCTCGGCGTCCTCCTGATTGCCGACCGTTCCAACGGCCTCGACTTCCTCGACTTCGCGCAGGCGGCGCCGCTCCTGCCGGGATGGCTTCGATTGGTGGTAAGCGCGCTGCTGCTTGTGGGCTTCGGGGCCAAGCTCGGCCTGCTCCCGTTCTACGAGTGGTATCCCGGCGCTTATGCGAGCGGCAGCGGCGCCTCCGGCGTGATTCTCTCGGGTGTGGTCCTGAACGCGGCCTTCTTCGGGCTGAGCCATGCCCTGCTCGGCTGGCTCCCGGGCGCCACCGGTCAGGCCTCGGTCGGTGTCGGGTTGCTCGTCGTCACGGCGGGCACGCTCTCGGCCCTGCTCGCGGTGCTCTACGCCTTCCAGGCGGAGGACTGGCGCGCGCTTCTCGCTTTTTCGTCCGCCGAGAACGCGGCGATCGCCGTCGTCATGCTGGGTGCGGCGCTCCTTTTTCGCACCGAGAGCGAGGGCGATCTCGCCGGGCTGGCCTGGACTGTGGCACTGCTCCATCTCGCGGGCCATTCGCTGGCCAAGGGTGGCCTCTTCCTAACCGCGGACGGCGCGGCAGGCGCGAGCGGCACCTACGCCATCCGCCATGCGAGCCTCGTCCGCCGGGCCTCGTGGATCTTCGGCGTGGGCGCCCTCTTCTGCGCGATGAGCCTGGCGGCGATGCCGCCGCAAGCTGGGTTCGTCTCCGAATGGTTCGTGTTCCAGACCGTTTTCCAGGGCTTTCATTTGACCGGCCTCGCCCCGCGCCTGGCGCTGGCGCTTGCCGGCGCCGGGCTTGCGCTTACCGCTGCGGTTGCCTTCGCGACCTTCATCAAGCTCTTCGGCATCGGTGTCCTCGGGCACGGCAATCACGCGCGCAGCACTGTCCCGCTCCCGGTGGCAGCTTCCGTCGGCCTCCTCGGCCTATGGGTGCTGGCGCTTGCGGCCGGGATGCCGGCATGGCTGCCGGCCCTCAACTGGGCGACGCTCGCGGAATTCGCGAGCCCAGCGGCCGCTTCGATGCATGACGGGCTGCTGCTCGTGCCGCTCACGGCAAAATTCGCCTTCATCTCGCCCTCGATGCTGGTGATCGCCGGCCCACTGCTCGCGCTCGCCCCGGCCGGGGCCTTGCTCCTCTCGCGCGGCTTCGCCGCGCGCCGTGTGCCGGTGTGGTACGGCGGGCTTGCGCAAGACCCGGTCGCCGCGGCCACCACGTCGCTCACTTTCTCCAATGCGCTCAGGACCTTCCTGAGCTTTATCTATCGCCCCGTCGAAGAGACCGAGCGCGAAACACGATCCCACCGCTACTTCGTCACCCGGCTTGAATTCACGCACGATGTGGCCCCGGTGTTCGGTCCGCTCCTCTTCGCGCCGATAGAACGGGTCGTCGTCTACGTCGCGCAAAAGCTCCGCGCATTGCAATCCGGCGATCTCAACTTCTATCTTGCACTGATCGGGCTTCTTCTCGTCATCATCCTCGTTCTCACCCTGCTTTAGGACGATGCCCCTGAATGTGGACCTATATCGCGATCGCCATCGGCGGCACGCTCGGCTGCTGGGCGCGCTACGCCATGACCAACCTGGTGCAGGCGATCTATGGCCGTGATTTTCCCTATGCCACGCTCAGCATCAACGTGCTCGGCGCATTCGTCATGGGCTTCCTCTTCATCGAGACCCTGGAGCGACTCACCGTCTCGCCCGCCGTCCGCACCGGCGTCCTCACCGGCATGCTCGGCGGGTTCACGACTTTCTCGACCTTCGAGATGGAGACTCTGCTCCTCACCGAGCAGGGGGACGTGCCGAAGGCGCTTCTCTATGTGTTCCTTTCCGTCGGGCTCGGATTCCTCGCCGCGTTCGGCGGCGCCTACATCGCCCGCAATCTCTGAAAATCGCCAGGGAGGAAACATGGACGATGACGTGACGATGGTGCGCATCTACCTGCACGAGGCGGACCACGGAAGGCGAAAGACGCTGATGCAGGAGATCCTCAACCTGCTCGCCGATCAGCATCGCGTGCAGGGCGTCGTCGTGTTTCGAGGCATCGCGGGCCTCGGCGTCGGCGGCGAAGTTCGCGCCTCCGACCTGTTGCGCCTCAATGTCGATCTCCCGGTCGTGATCGAGTTCTTCGACCAGCCGACCGTGGTCGATGCCGTACTCGGCACGCTCGACGGTATGGTCCCCAAGGGCCACATCATCGC
>DATJTV010000289.1:0-3464 GCA_035503055.1 Acetobacteraceae bacterium | reverse complement strand
CCTCGACGGCGTCGCCGCCGCCCTCGCCGCCATCGCCGCCGCCACCATGCCGAACGGCCGCCAGACCGTCTCGCTCCGCCACGTCCTCGCCGACCCCGCCCGCCCCGCCCGCATCGTCTGGGGCCGCCAGGACCGCATCATTCCCGCCCGGGACGCCGCGGGCCTCCCGTCCCACGTCCGCGTCACCCTCTTCGAGGACGCCGGTCACATGGCGCACATGGAGAAGCCGGCCGACCTCGCCCGCCTCCTCGGCGCCTGACGTTTTACGCTTTACTCGAACGCGATGACGCGTCCGTCGCTGGATGCCGTGTAGACCGCCGAGGCGCCGGCTGCCGGCGGCGTCAGCACCGCCTTGCTCCGATAGCGCCAGACCGGCTTGCCCGAGGCGGCGGAGAACGCCCCGATCGCGTGGTCGCCGATCTTGAGCACGACGTCGCCCTTCCACGCGAGCGGCGCCGAGAAAGGTGTCCCGTCCAGGTCGGCCGTCCAGACCGTGTGCCCGTCCGCGGCATCGAAGGCGAGCAGCTCGCCGGCGCGGTTGGCGACGATCACCTCCGATCCGTGAACCAGCGGCCGGAACGCCGAATAATCCTCCATCCCGCGGCTCCAGACTTGCGTGCCCGTGCGCGCGTCGATCGCATAGACGTTGAGGTCCTCGGAGGCGAGGAAGAGCGTGCCGCCACGCACGGCCGGCGCGGTGTCGAGCGCGCCGTTGGTCCCGAAGCTCCACAGGCTCCGGCCCGTCTTCAAATCGTAGGCGTGAAGCGTCCCTCCCAGGTTCCCCGCGATCACCGCGTCGCCGACGATCACGGGCCGGGCGGCGAAGCTGTAGCCCGTCGTCGCGGTCCAGCGGATCGCGCCGGTCTTCGCGTCGAGCGCGTAGATGCGGTGATCCGCCGAGCCGAAGGTCACCTCGCCCGCCGCCGTGACCGGCGAGGTTAGCAGCGCGCCGTCACCCTTGAACTCCCATATCCGCCGCGACGGCACGCTGCCGCTGGCCGGATCGAACGCGTAGAGGCTGTGCCCGTCCGTTTGCGCGAACAGGAGGCCCGACTGGAGATGGGACGCGTAGCTGCACATGCATTCGGGCGGCTGGTTCCGCGTATAGTCCCAGACCAGCGCGCCGGTTTTCGCGTCGATCGCACGCATGTAGTGCGTCTGGCCGATGTCGGAGGCGACGAACAGCTGCGTCCCGCCCACCGTCGGCGGAATCCCGATCGAGCCCTTGGTCGCGAACCGCCATATGACTTTGCCGTTCCCGGTCCCGAGCGCGAAGACGTTCGGCCCCGTCGGCTGGACGCTCGTCAGGTAGATCCGGTCCCCGCTCACGCGGAGCGAACTGTAAACGGGCTCGCCGACCTGGCTCGACCAGGCCATCTGCGGCTCCTCCGCCGTCGCATGCGCGGCGAGCGGAATGGCACCCGCCGCGAGCAGGACGAGCGCCGTCAGCCGTCCGCGCCGCCACGATCGAGCGTGGCCGGGGTTGGCCGAAAAGCGGGCGAGCATGCTCATGATCCTCCTAAAATGCGCCGCGGGGCGCGCGGGGCGGAGCGACACCGGAACCCGGGCCGGGGAGGCGCGCGCCTCGCATGCACCGCCTATATACAAGCCGTGCAGCAAGCTTTCCAAGACGCGCCGCGGCGATTGCGAGGGCTCGGGGCCGGCCTCGCCTTGCTCGCGTTGGCGCTCGCCCTTCTTCCGGCGCCGGCGCGCGCCGCGGCGAGCGGATGGGTGGGCGGGCCCACCGCGCAAGCGCGCCTGATCACGGCCGAGCAGGCGACCGGCTCCTCCGGCACCGTGGATGCCGGCCTCGAGATTCGTCTCTCTCCCGGCTGGCACGTCTATTGGCGCGATCCCGGCGCGGCCGGCCTGCCGCCCGCAATCTCCTGGCACGGCTCGCGCAATCTCGCGGGCGCCGAGCTCTCCTGGCCGGCACCGCGGCGCTTCGTGCTCGGTGGCCTGCAAGCGTACGGCTATGCCGGCCGCGTCGTCCTCCCGATCGCGCTCACCCTCGCCCGTCCCGGCGCGCCGCTCGCCCTCCAGGCCTCCGTCACCTATCTCGCCTGCAGCACCATCTGCGTTCCCCACCAGGCCGCGCTTTCACTCCTTGTTCGCGCCGGCCTCGCCCGGCCCGGCCCGCAAGCCGGGCTGATCGCCGCCGCCCGCGCGCAGGTCCCGTCCGGCCTTTCTCGCCTTGGCCTCACCCTCGCGCGAACCGACGTCGCTCCGGACGGCGCCGGCCACGCGCTGCTCGTCCTCGCATTCGAGGGGCCCGGCGCGGCCAAGCTCCGCAACCCCGACCTTTTCGTCGAAGGCCTGCCCAACGATGCCGCGCCGGGCCCGCCGCGCCTCTCGCCGGCCGCCGGCGCCGACGGCGCAATTCTCACCCTCGGCCCGGTCGCCGCCGCCCCCTCTGCGCTCGCCGCCCGGCCGCTCACCTTTACCCTCACCGGCGCCGCGCTCACTGGCGGCCCGGGCCGCGCCGCCACCTTCCGCGCAGCCCCCACCCTCGTCGCCGCCGACGCGCTCCCCGGCCCCACGCTCATCCCCCTCTTCATCCTGCTCGCCGCCCTTTTCGGCGGGCTGGTCCTGAACGTCATGCCCTGCGTGCTGCCGGTGCTCACGCTCAAGCTGATGGCGCTCGCCTTCCTCGCTGGGGCCGAGCGCCGCGCCATCCGCCGCGACCTGCTGACGACCGCCGCCGGCATCCTCGCCGGCTTCGCCGCCCTCGCCCTCGGCCTGATCGGCCTCAAGGCCGCCGGCGCTGCCATCGGCTGGGGCATCCAGTTCCAGGAGCCCTGGTTCCTCGCGGCAATGACGATGATCATGGTCCTCTTCGCCGCCGACCTCTGGGGCTGGATCGCGATCGCGCTCCCGCCAGCCCTCGCACCGGCCGCCGGCAGCCGGCCGTTCCTCACCGGCCTCTTCGCCACACTCCTCGCAACCTCTTGCACTGCGCCTGTCGTCGGCACCGCCGTCGGCTTCGCGCTCGCGCGCGGGCCGACCGAAATCCTCCTCATCTTCCTCGCGATGGGAGTGGGTTTCGCCGCGCCCTATCTCGCTGCCGCGGCCGCGCCCGCCCTCGTCCGCCTCCTCCCGCGGCCGGGCGGCTGGATGGTCGTCCTCGCCCGAATCTTCGGCCTCCTCCTTCTGGGCACCGCCGTCTGGCTGCTCTCCGTCCTTCTTCGTGTCGCCGGCCCGGCCGCCGCCTTCGCCGTCGGCGCGCTCTCGCTCCTCCTCCTCGCACTCCTCTTCTGGCGGCGCTTCCACTTCGCCTCAGCCGCCGCTTTTCTCGCCATCGCCGCGATGGCGGTGTCCGAGGTTCTGGCGAGCCCGCCCGCGCCCCCGCTCGAGGCCACCGGCTCCTGGCAGAGCTTCAGCCAAGCCGCCATCACCAGCGACATCGCCCATGGCAAGACCGTCTTCGTCGATGTCACCGCGGCCTGGTGCCTGATCTGCCAGGT
>DATJTV010000288.1:0-6671 GCA_035503055.1 Acetobacteraceae bacterium | reverse complement strand
GTGCGCGGCACGAGCCCGGCCTCGAGCAGGGCCTGCGGCTCGGAGGCGAAGGCGAGGCCGTCCCCGGTCTGGGCGAGATAGAGCGGCTTGATGCCGAACGGGTCGCGCGAGAGGGTGACGGTGCGGCCGAGGCGCTCGTGGACGGCGATTGCGTACATGCCGCGCAGGGGCTTGGCGTAGTCGGCGCCGTCGCGGAGCCAGAGATGGAGCGGGGACTCGCAATCGCTGTCGGTCGCGAAATGGACCTCGGGCATGGAAGCCCGGAGTTCCCGGTAATTGTAGATCTCGCCGTTGGCGACGAGCGCGGCGGCGCCGGCGAAGAGCGGCTGGTCGCCGCCCTCGATATCGATGATCGCGAGCCGCGTGCTGAGTAGCGCGATGCGGCCGACCATGGTCTGGCCGGTGCCGTCGGGGCCGCGATGGGCGAGCGCGCGGGAGAGGCGCGCCAGCGTCTCGGGGTTGGGCGGCGGGGCGTCGGCGCGCAGGATGAGGCCCGCTATACCGCACATCAGGCTTTCTCTCTCCTTCGGGGCATGGTCCGAAACGACCCTCTGCCTAGCACGTCTTGCCGGCGCGGGCGCCAGGGCCCAATTCCTGGCCCATGGTGTTTCTTGCGCTTCTGCCCGAGCGCGGCGTGCTCTCCGTCGCGGGCGAGGATCGTCGGGAGTTCCTCCAGGGGCTGGTTTCGAACGACGTCGCCGGCGCAGCACCAGGGCGGGCGGTGTGGGCGGCGCTGCTCACGCCCCAGGGCAAATGGCTCGCCGATTTCTTCATCCTCGCCGACGGCGAGCGCCTGCTGCTCGATTGCGAGCGCGGGCAGATCCCGATGCTGCTCGCAAGACTGCGGCGCTTCCGGCTGCGCGCTCGTGTTTCGGTCGAGGATGTGTCGGACGAGCTTGCGGTGTACGGGGCGTGGGGCGGGGCTCCGGAGATCGGCGATTGGGTGGTCGCGGCACCCGACCCGCGGCTTGAAGAGGCGGGATGGCGGCTCCTTTCGAGCGCACCGCTCGCGGCCAATGCGAGCTTCGAGGAATGGGACCTGCATCGGCTGTCGCTCGGGCTGCCGGATGGATCGCGCGACCTCGAGGCCGAGCGGACGCTGCTCCTCGAGGCGGGGTTCGACGAGCTGGCCGGCGTGTCCTGGACCAAGGGCTGCTACATGGGCCAGGAGCTGACGGCGCGGACGCGCTATCGCGGGCTGATCAAGCGGCGGCTGATGCCGGTGGCGGTGGCGGGCCCGCTGCCCGCGCCGGAGACGCCGGTGCTGGCCGCGGGCGTGGTGCGCGGGGCGATGCGCTCGGGGCGGGGGGAGCTGGGGCTTGCCTCGCTTCGCCTCGATGCGCTCGCGGAGAAGCTGATGTGCGGCGAGGCGGTGCTGACGCCGCGCACGCCGCCCTGGCTTCGCCTTCCCTCCTGAATGGCTGAGATCCCCGCCTTCCTCGACCGGCTGCGCCCGGACGTGCCGGACATCGTGGTGGCGCGCGGGGTGGTGCCGTTCTTCCTGCCGCGCTCGGCGGTGCGGGGCCGGCTGGTGCGGCTCGGGCCGCTCGCAGAGGCGCTGCTCGGCCGGCACCGGCATCACAACGTGGTCGCGGGGCTCGCCGGACAGGCGCTGGCGCTGGTGGCGGGGCTGGCGATGCCGATGAAGTTCCGCGGCACCTTCAGCCTCCAGATCAAGGGCGACGGGCCGGTGCCGCACCTGGTCGCCGACTGCACCGATGCGGGCGAGCTCCGATTCTATGTCCGCACCGTGCCGGAGCGGCTCGAAGCCCTTCTGGAGGCGGAGGAGATGCCGTCGGCCGCCGCCCTGATCGGGCGGGGCTATCTCGCCTTCACCGTCGATCGCGGCGCGCGGATGCATCCGCACCAGGGGATCGTCGCGATCGGGGGCGAGAGCTTCGAGGAGATGGCGCTCGCCTATTTCCGCGAGAGCGTGCAGCTTGCGGGGCTGGTGCGGCTGGCGGCGGCGCGCGCGGCGGGCGGCTGGCGCGCCGGGGCGCTGATCCTGGAGCGCATCGCCGGGGCGCGAAAGTCGGACCCGGAGGAGAGCGCGGAGGCGTGGCGCACGGCGAGCGCGCTCGGGGCCACGGTTACGGATGCCGAGCTGCTCGACGACGAGCTGACGCCCGAGCGGCTGCTCTATCGGCTGTTCCATAGCGAGGGGGTGGCGGCGGACCGGCCGCGGGCGCTCGCCTATGGCTGCCGGTGCACGCGGGCGCGGCTCTCGGGGGTGCTGGCCGGGTTCGGCCCTGACGATCTCGACCACATGGCGACCGACGGGACGATCACCGTGACCTGCGAATTCTGCAACCATGATTTCCGCTTTCCGCGAGCCGAGCTGCCGGGGCGCGGCGCGGCCGATTGACCGGGGGGCGGGCGCGCGTCAGGTTGCGCGGCGCAAGGAGAATCGCCCTGAGGAGCCTCTTTCGATGACCGGACCGGGCTTGCGCCGGCGGATGGTGCTGGCGCTGGTCTTGGCCCTTGCCGGCTGCGGGGGCGGCGCGCCGCAGAACGTGAGCTTCGCCCCGCTGCGCTACAACTACCTGCCGGTGCTCAAGCTCGACGTCTCCTCGATCTCGATCGAGGACGACTGGCAGCCGAGCGATGACGCCGATCACGTGGAATCGCTTTCGCCGGAGACGCCGGCGGCCGCGCTCCGGCAGATGGCGGAGGATCGTCTCGGGGCGTACGGCACGTCCGGAAGGGCCGTGTTCGTGATCGAGGACGCGTCCCTCGTCGAGAACGGATCGGAGCTGGATGGATCGTTCGCCGTGCGGCTCGATGTCTATTCGGCGGACGGGACCAAGGCGGGGTTCGCCGAGGCGCGCGTCTCGCGGACGGTGCCGGCGCCGGGCGGCGAAGGCTATGCGCTGCGCCAGGCGCTCTACGACCTCACCAAGCAGATGATGTTCAGCATGAACGTCGAGTTCGAGTACCAGCTCAGGCGGACGCTGAAGGAATGGCTGGTCGAGGGCTCGGCGGCGGCGACGCCGATCGAGGCGCAGCCGCTGCCGGGGCCGGGCCAGCAGAGCGCGCCGCTGCCGGCGCCGGCGCCGGCGAGCCCCTCGCCGGCAGCGGGACCGCAGCCCGGCGTTCTCGGGACCTTGCCGCTGGCGCCGCCACAACCGACGACGACTCCTTGATTTTGCTTAGGTGACCGGGGGCGGGGTACCCACGATCTGGCCCATCTAAGGGCGTTTGTTTCTGTCTATTTTTTGATTTTCAGTCCGGTTTTTCGGACGCTGGGGCGGAACGGGTCTCCGGCGGGTTGGGCACGCCTTGCGGGTTCAGCCGGTAGCCGCCGCCCTCGGTGATCAGGAGCCGCGCGCGCGTGGGATCGGGCTCGATCTTCTGGCGGAGCCGGTAGATGTGGGTCTCGAGCGTGTGGGTGGTGACCGCGGCGTTGTAGCCCCAGACCTCGTTCAGCAGGACCTGGCGGGCGACCGGGCGGCTGCCGGAGCGATAGAGGAACTTGAGGATCGCGGTTTCCTTCTCGGTCAGCCGGATGCGCCGGCTGCGGCCGGGCTCCTGGAGGAGCTTGGCCGCCGGGCGGAAAGTGTAGGGGCCGATCGCGAAGACCGCGTCCTCGCTGTTCTCGAAGATGCGGAGCTGGGCGCGGAGGCGCGCGAGCAGCTCGGCGAGCCGGAACGGCTTGGCGATGTAGTCGTTGGCGCCGGAATCGAGGCCTTGCACGACGTCCGATTCCTGGTCCGAGCCGGTGAGCATGATGATCGGGATTTTCAGGCCCTGGCGGCGGAGCCGGGCGCAGAAGTCCCGCCCGTCCCCGTCGGGCAGGCGGAGGTCGAGGATCAGGGCGTCGAACCGCGCCTCCTTGGCATCGAGTAGGGCCGCGGCATCGGCGAGCGAGGCCGCCTCCACGGCGGCGAACTCCCCTTCCACCGCGAGCTGCTCCGCCAACGTGGCCCGCAGGGCGCGGTCGTCATCGACGACCAGTATCGGGCGCTCACCCGCCATCGTCTGCTCCTCAATCTGCCGCGAGCCAGGATTTCCCGGCCCGGATGGCCACACGCAATCTTTGGCCGGGAAAAGTGATACTCGTGTGGCAAGTCCTCCTTACAGCACGGGCCTCCACGCAGCGTTAACAGTGCACACAATTCCGTGAGCGAGTGCAAGACAAGGAGGGCGGTCTCGCCATATCCTGGTGCTGCCCGAGGCGGCTCGCGGTTTGCGACCGGGGGATGCTTTTGGCGTGCTCCAGCATAAGATGGTTGGGTGATGACGCGCCTTTGGCCCCGTGCCGACCCCTTCGCCTCTGCCGAGCTGACGCCGGCCGCGCCCGATGAGGCGGGAGTGGCGCTGCGCGTCGTGCGCCGGGCGGCGGCGGACCTGGCGGCGGGCGTGCCGCTGCTGCTCGCGGGAGAGCCCGGCCTGGTCGTGCTCGCGGCCGAGACGGCGAGCGGACGAGCGATCCAGGAATTCACGGAGCTGGCGGCGGGGCCGCCGATCCTGCTGCTGGCGGCGGGGCGGGCGGCGGCGCTGCTGCGCCGGCCGCTCGAGCCGGGGCAGGAGGCGATCGGCGTACGGCTCGGCAGCAACAAGCTCGACCCGGAGCTGCTGCTGAAGCTTGCGGACCAGACGGCCGGGCAGCCGCGCTTGAAGGGCGAGCTGGAGCCGGCCGGGGCGCTGCCCGCCGCGGCGCCGGCGGCGCTGGCGCTGGCCAAGCAGGCGCGGCTGTTGCCTGCCGCGCTGGTGGCGCCGAGCCGGAAGGAGGCGGGCGAGATCGCGGCCCGGCTCGGGATTCTCTCGGTGGACGCGGCGGATGTGCTGGCCTGCTCGCCGGAGCGGGCGCTCCATCTCCAGCGCGTCTCCGAGGCGCGGGTTCCGCTGGAAGCGGCGCCCGAGGCGCGGATCATCGCGTTCCGGGTGCGGGAGACCGGGGCCGAGCACGTGGCGATCCTGATCGGGCGGCCGGAGGAGCGGGCGACCCCGCTGGTGCGGGTGCATTCCCAGTGCTTCACCGGCGATCTGCTCGGCAGCTTGCGCTGCGATTGCGGGGCGCAGCTGCGGGGCGCGATTGCGCGGATCGCCGAGGAGGGGGCGGGCGCCCTGCTCTATCTTGCGCAGGAGGGGCGCGGGATCGGGCTCACGAACAAGCTTCGCGCCTATCGGCTGCAGGACGGCGGATTGGACACGGTGGAGGCGAACAAGGCGCTCGGGTGGGGCTCGGACGAGCGGGGCTACCGGGTTGCCGCGGCGATGCTCGCCGAGCTTGGGCTCGAGCGGATCCGTTTGTTAACCAATAACCCCGAAAAGCTTGCAGCGCTCAGGAGCGCGGGTATCGAGATCACGGCCCGGGTGCCGCTGGTCTTCCCGCCGAACGGCGTGAACGACCGCTACCTCGCGACCAAGGCGGGCCGGCTCGGCCACCTCCTGGCAGAAGGATAGGTTCGCGCATCCATGATCCAGCCGATTGGCAGTTCGACCCAAGCTTCGTCCTCCGCGACGGCGCAGCCGGGCGCGGCTGAGGGCGGCAAGAGCTTCGAGCAGGTGATGCAGGAAGTTGGGAAGATCGCCGGGAGTGCTGCGGGCGGATTTCTGAGCGGCGGGCCGGCCGGGGCCGCGGTGTGCGGGGCGCTGACGCTGCTCCAGTCGCGGTGAGGCGGCTCGAGGACCGGCGGTTCCTCACAGGATCTGGCCAATTCGTCGATGATTTGAACGCGGGGGACGCGCTGCACGCGTGCGTGGTGCGCTCGCCGCACGCGCATGCGGCGATCGAGCGGATCGGGACGGATGCGGCGCGCGGCGCGCCGGGCGTCGTGGGCGTTTTCACGAGCGCGGACCTCGCGGGGCTGGGGCCGCTGCCGTGCGTGGCGAGGCCCAAGACCGTGGGAAAGCTGATCGTGCCGCCGAGATACGCGCTGGCGGTGGGGCGGGCGCGGCATGTCGGCGACCCGGTGGCATTCGTCGTCGCGGAGACGGCCGAGGCGGCGCGCGACGCGGCGGAGATGGTCGAAGTCGATTACCGCGTGCTGCCCTCGGTGGTGGATGGGTGGGCGGCGCTGGCGGCGGGTGCGGCTTCGGTGTGGGACGAAGCGCCGGGCAATCTCGCATTCACGTTCCGCGCCGGCGATGCGGAGGCGACGGCGGAAGCGATGGGCCGGGCGGCGCATGTGAGCAGCATCGCGCTCGTCAATAATCGTGTCGTTGTCGCACCGATCGAGCCGCGGGCCGGGATTGCGCGCCACGACGCCGGGACCGACACGATGCGGCTCACGCTCACGGGCCAGGGCGTGCAGGGGATAAGGCGCGAGCTGGCGGAGGACGTGTTCCGCGTGCCGCTCGAGCGGATCCAGCTGCGCGCGCCGGATGTCGGCGGCGGGTTCGGGATGAAGAATTTTCTTTATCCCGAGTGGGTGCTGCTGCTGTGGGCGGCGCGCCGGCTTGGGCGGGCGGTGAAATGGGTTGCCGAGCGGACGGAGGACTTCCTCTCCGACACGCAAGGGCGAGACGCTTCGACGCGGGCGCGGTTGGCACTCGACGCGGAGGGGAGATTTCTGGCGCTCGAGGTGGAGACGGTGGCCAATCTCGGGGCGTATCTTTCGTCCTACGGGCCCGGGATCGCGACGAATATGACGGCGATGGGCGGGGTTTATGCGATTCCGGCGATGGCGGCGGAAGTGCGCGGGGCCTTCACCAACACGGTGCCGGTG
>DATJTV010000287.1:0-10968 GCA_035503055.1 Acetobacteraceae bacterium | reverse complement strand
GAGAGGGAACGGCCCGATATCGAGGTCTATGCGCTGACCGAGCTGGGCGCGAGCCTGCACCCGGCGTTCAAGGCGCTCGGCGCCTTCGGCGAGCGCCTGGCCCGAAGCTGCGCGGGCGATGCACGGGCTGCGTTGTCAGTATGACACGGGCTGCGTTGTCACCATGACACGGGCTGCGTTGTCAGTATGAGCGGTGGAGCGCCGGGCGCGGCCGGATCGGCACGATCTCGCTCCCGATCGGCCAAAGTGCGAGGCCCGCAAGCTTCAGATGGGCCCAGGCGAAGGGAATGCCGATCACGGTGATGGTCAGGAGGACCGCGGCGATCAGGTGACCGAGCGCGAGCCACCAGCCGGCGAGCAGCAACCAGACCAGATTGCCGATGAAGCCCGCCGGTCCGGTGCCGAGATCGGCCCGGCCGGTGATGCGGTCCCGGCGGACGGCGCGATGGCCGAAGGGCAGGAGGGTGAAGGCGGCGATGCGGAAGGCAGCCCAGGCCCAGGGGATGCCGATGATGCTGACGAGCATGATGAGGGCGGCGAGGATCCAGCCGGCCGCCATCCAGATCCCGCCGGTCGCGATCCAGAGAACGTTGAGGAGAAGCCGGAGCGGCGTCATCGTCATCTCCCGAGATCGTGGAAGCGGCGGCGAAGGGTGACGTCCTCCGAGGTGACGGCGCGTTCGAGGCGCCGGAGCCGGAATTCGAGCTCGCGGTAGCGCTGGCGCAAGGCGGCTGCGGTGCGGCGCGGCTCGGTTGCGACGCCGCGCCAGAAATCCTCCTCCGCCGGGCTTGCGAATTGGCGGGGCGGGCGCGGCGGCAGGAGGATCGCGAGCGCGACGTAGATCGCGAGCGTCGGCAGGGTGAAGAAGATCAGGCCGGCGACGGCGGCGATGCGCACCGCGACGCGCTCGATGCCGAAATAGGCGGCGATGCCGGCGCAGACGCCGGCGAGCCACGCCTTCGCGGGATCGCGCGCGAGCGGGAATTGGGATTGCCAGCCGAGATTCATCGCGCGTCCCCTTCCGATTGCGCGCGCCAGCCCGGCGCCTCCTGATCGAGCGCGCGCTCGAGATTGGCGAGCCGCGCCTCCATGCGCTGTGCGACGTCCCAGAGTTCGCCGAGCGCGCGCTCGTCCTCGACCGAGAGGGCGCGGGCGCTGCGCCAGCGGGTCACGTAGTGGAAGAGAATCCAGAGGGGCGCGACGACGAGGAGAAAAATGGCGCCGAGAAGCATGGTGCCGAAGCCCATGTCCCTATCCCTTCGCGGCCGGCGCGAGACGGTTGGCGAGGCGGGATTTCAGCGCCTCCAGCTCCTCCTCGAGGCCGGCATCGGCCTCGAGCTCCGCGAATTCCTGGGCGAGCGCGGGCTTGCGGCCGAGATCATAGGCTTCGACCTGGCCCTCCACCTCGTCGAGCGTGCGCTCCACCTGCTCGAAGCGGGCAAACGCGTCGGTGATGCGCTCGTCATGGAGCCGGGTCCGCGTCTTGAGCCGCGTCGCCGCGGTTTTTTGCCGGGCGGCGAGGCTCTGCTCGCGCGCCTTGGCGTCCGCGAGCTTGGCCTGGAGCTTGCCGATATCCTCGTTCTGGCGGGCCAAGGCTTCGCCGAGCTGGGCGAGCTGCTGCTCGAGCGCACGCAAGCTCTGGCCGACGCGTGCCTTGGCGTGCAGCGCCGCCTTGGCGAGATCGTCCCTTCCTTTGGCGACCGCGAGCTCCGCCTTGCGCTGCCAGTCCTCCTGCTCCGCGCGAAGCTCGCTTGCCTTGCGCTCCAGGCCCTTCTTCTCGGCGATGCTGCGCACGGCGGCGCTGCGCACCTCGACCAGCGTGTCCTCCATCTCCTGGATGATCAGCCGGATGATCTTCTCGGGGTCTCCGGCGCGGTCGAGCAGGGCGTTGAGGTTCGAGTTCACGATGTCGGTCAGGCGGGAAAAGATGCCCATGGCGGCGGCTCCTTCTGGCGCGTCGGCCGGGCGCGAGGAGGCCCGGGCAGGCAGCAGGATGCATCCGGCGTGCCAGAAGGGCCGGGCGTGCAGAAGGTTGAATTGGCTCGCTTTTTGGACGCTCCGGCGTCCCTTCGGCGGCAGGGCGTGGCAATTTACGCTAAGGTGTGAGAAAATTCACCACCGCCATGAGCGATGCCTCCTCGCCGCTTTCCGACCCGACGCCGATCGGCGAAAGCCCCGCCTTCCTCGACATGCTCGCCCATGTCTCGCAGGTGGCGCCGCTCAACCGCCCGCTGCTGCTCTGCGGCGAGCGCGGCGTGGGCAAGGAGGTGATCGCCAACCGGCTGGTCTATCTCTCGAACCGCTGGGACAAGCCCTTCCTCAAGCTGAATTGCGCCGCGCTCGCCGAGAGCCTGCTCGACAGCGAGCTGTTCGGCCACGAGGCCGGCGCCTTCACCGGGGCGACGCGGCGGCGGGCCAGCCGCTTCGAGATGGCGGACGGCGGGACCCTGTTCCTCGACGAGATCGCCAATGCCTCGCTCGCGGTGCAGGAAAAGATTCTGCGGGTGATCGAATATGGAAGCTTCGAGCGCGTTGGCGGCAATGCGGAGCATCATGTCGATGTGCGGATCCTTGCCGCGACCAATGCCGACCTGCCCGCGCTCGCCGCGGCGGGAAAGTTCCGCCCCGATCTCCTGGACCGGCTCGCCTTCGACGTGATCCTGATCCCGCCCTTGCGCGAGCGGCCGTCGGACATCTTCCTGCTCGCCCGGCATTTCGCGACGCGCATGACGAGCGAGCTCGGACGGGCCTATTTTCCCGGCTTCACCGATACGGTGCTGCAACGGCTCGCCGCGGCCCCGTGGCCGGGGAATGTGCGCGAGCTGCGCAATGTCGTCGAGCGCAGCGTCTATCGGATGGCGCGGCTCGACCGTCCTCTGGAGACGCTGTTCTTCAATCCGTTCGGTTCGGCGCCGGAGACGGCGCCGACGGGCGTGAGCGGGGCCGGGCCCCGGGATTTCCGCGCGCGCGTGCGCGCCTATGAGGCCGCGCTGCTGGAGAAGGCGCTGGCGGAGGAAAAATTCAATCAGCGGCGGGCGGCCCGCGCGCTCGGCCTCAGCTATCACCAGTTCCGGTATCATCTGCGCACGCACGGGCTCCTCGGTCCGGAGCGGTCGGACGCGCGGCGACGAAGCGGGCAGGGAGGTGTCGCGTGACGGATCCGCGATGGGATGATCAGCCGAGGCTGCCGTAACCGCCGTCCACGGTGATGCCGGCGCCGGTGACGAAGTCCGAGGCGGCGGAGGCCAGGAAGACGGCGACGCCGGCGAAATCCGCAGGCAGCCCCCAGCGGCCGGCGGGCGTGCGGGCGAGCACGCGGTCCCCAAGGCTCGGCGCCTCAGTGCGCGCCGCCCGGGTCATCGCGGTGTCGATCCAGCCGGGGAGCACGGCGTTGACCTGGATCTTGTCCTTCGCCCAGGCGACCGCGAGCGCGCGGGTGAGCTGGAGGAGGGCACCCTTGCTGGCGGCGTAGGGGGCGGTCGCCGCCGTCGCCAGGATCGCGAGCAGCGAGGCCACATTGATGATCTTGCCCCCGCCGCGCCTTGCCATTCCGGGATGGACCGCCTGGCAGCAATAGAACGCGCCGCTGAGGTTGACATCGAGGACCGACCGCCATTCGCCCGCCGTGTAGTCCTGCGGCATCTTGAGGACCGCGATGCCGGCATTGTTCACCAGGATGTCGATGCGGCCCATTGTGCGTTCTGCCTCCGCGATCATCTCGCGGCATGCCTCGGGGGTGCCAAGGTCGGCGGCCAGGAAGGCGGATTTCCGGCCGAAGGCCTCCAGCGCCGCGAGCGAAGGCGCGACCTCGGGGCCGTCGAGCCCGGCGATCGCCACCGCGGCCCCTGCCTCGGCGAGGCCGGAGGCGATGCCGAAGCCGATGCCGGTGGCCCCGCCGGTGACGACGGCCATTTTTCCCGCAAGCTCGAACGCGCGCATCCCGCCTCCTTGGGCCCTGACCGGGTGCCCTGACCGGGGCGCCGGGCCGAGCGGTCCGGCGTCAGGCCTCGATGAAATCCGGCGCCCCGGCGCCCGAACCGACAGTCGCCACGTTGCAGTAACGAGGCGGTGATATATCGCCGCGATGGATTTTTACGCCCCATAAAGCTATTACAGGCTTGTCTCATGGATGTCGCTCGGGCCCGCCGGGCCGTCAGCGAGCCGGCCATAGATGCCGGCGACCAGGTAAACGGCCAGGTAAATAGCCAAGAATGGCGCTCATCTTCACGCTCGACGAGCCTGCCAGCCACCTCTGCCCTCCGCTCGCGGGGGCGGCCACCGGCGATTTTGGGTGCAGCCGGTGAACCGGGCTGAACCGGAGGAGCTTCCCGGTTCCCTGATGGGCCGGTTCGCCGCGCGCCTGCGCGGGCGGGCGGACACCGAGCACGAGATGAGCTTCAATCGGCTCGTCTTTGCCGCGGCAATCGTCGTTTACCTGATAGCGGCGGGCCAGCCGTCGCGTGGCGCGCCGTTGCTCGGCATGGCCGTCTATACGGTGGGCGGGATTTTGTTCCTGCTGCACATCCTCGCCTGGCCCGCCGTCAATGTGCCGCGGCGGCTCGCCGCCCTCGGCTGGGACATCGGGTTCATGTCCTACGAGCTGCATTTTGGCGGCTCGCTGACGGCAATCTTCTATCCGATCTATCTCTGGATCATCTTCGGCAACGGCTTCCGCTTCGGCATCGATTATCTCCGCATCGGGATGCTCGCGGGCCTCGCCGGCTTCGCGACCGTGGTGCTGACGACGCCGTTCTGGCGCGACCAGCCCTCGCTTTCCGCCGGGCTAATGATCGGCCTCCTGATCCTGCCGCTCTATGCCGGCGTGCTGATCCGCAAGCTCTCGCGTGCCAAGCAGCAGGCCGAAGCGGCCAATCGGGCGAAAAGCCTGTTCCTGGCCAGCGTCAGCCACGAGCTGCGCACGCCGCTCAACGCCGTCATCGGCATGGGCGCGATGCTGCTCGAGACGAGGCTCGACCGCGAGCAGCAGGACATGGCCCGGACCATGCAGGACGCTGGCCGGGCGCTACTCTCCCAGATCGAGACCATCCTCGACTTCGCGCGCATCGAGGCCGGCCGGATGCCCTTCACGGAGGTCGATTTCGACCTCCTCTCCCTGCTCGCCGAGACCCGCGCCATGCTGGTCGCGCAGACCCGCGGCAAGGCGCTCTGGCTTGGCCTGCGCATCACGCCCCGCACGCCGACGGCGCTCGTCGGCGACGAGCAGCACCTGCGCGAGGTGCTGCTCAATCTCTGCGCCAACGCGGTGAAATTCACCGACTCGGGCAGCATCGTCATGTCGGCGGACGCCGAGCCGCTCGGCGACGGCCGCGTGCTGCTGCGCTGCGAGGTCTCCGACACCGGCATCGGCATCGCCGCCGAGGCGCGCGAGCGGATCTTCGAGGGCTTCACCCAGGCCGACGCGTCGATCCTCAACCGCTACGGCGGCACGGGCCTCGGCCTTGCCATCTGCAAGCGAGTGGTCGAGCACCTTGGCGGCGAGATCGGGGTCGAGAGCGAGCCCGGCAAGGGCAGCCGCTTATGGTTCACCCTGCCGCTCGGCGAGCGGCCGGCACCCGCCCTGGCGAGGGAACAGCTGGCCGAGCTGCCCGTGTTCCTGCTCAGCCGCGACGCCGCGGCGACGGAGCCCGTCGCGGCGGCGCTGGCGGCGGCCGGCCTCGCCGCCGAGCACCACAGTGCGATGCCCGACCTGCTCGCCGCCCTCGAACGGACCGGCCGACGCAACGCGCTGGTGATGATCGACGAGCGGCGGCTCTCCGCGGCGCCGGAAACAGTCGCCGCGGCGTTGCACCGGAGCGATCCCTTCGGCCGGATGACGCTCGCCCTCCTCTCCTCCGCGCCGGCGACGACGGAGGCAGAGCGGCCGGCCGAGCGCCTCTTCAACATCATCCTGCCGCCGGCGCCGGACCGGGAGGCGCTGAAGGCTGCCGTGCGGCTGGCTCTCGCCGGCGTGCCCCGGCACGAAGCAAGCCGTGAGGAAACCGCGCCGGCGACCGTCCAGGCGGCCCAGCCCCAGCTCAGGATCCTGGTCGCCGACGACAACCGGACCAACCAGAAGGTCATTGCCAAGATCCTCGAGCGCTCGGGCCACGCGGTGACCGTCACCGAGGACGGCGAGGCGGCGCTCGACGCGCTCGAGCGCAACCCGTTCGACGTCGTGCTGATGGACGTCAACATGCCGCGGCTCGACGGATTGGAGGCGACCAAGCTCTACCGGATGGCCGAGCTCGGCGGCCCGCGCCGGCCGATCATCGCGCTCACCGCCGACGCGACGCCGGAGATGGTCGAGCGCTGCGCGCAAGCCGGCATGGACGCCTGCGTCACCAAGCCGATCGAGCCAAAGCGGCTGCTCGAGTCGATCGCGGCGCTCGTGACGAAGCCGGAACGTTCTGCGGCGCATCCCGAGCGTGACGGCGTGGAAGAAGCGGCGGCCTCGAGCGTCACGGACATCGCCTCGCACCCGCAGTTCAAGGTTGTGATGCTGCCCGTCCTCGACGGCGCCATGCTGCAGGAGCTGGACCGGCTGGGTGGGGCCGAGTTCGTGACCGATCTCGTCGAAGGGTTCCTCGAGGACGCCGCCAAGACGCTGCGCGAGCTCGAAGCCGCGGCCGCGGCACGCGACGTCGGCCTCTTCCGCGCCAAGGCGCACGCGGTCTGCAGCGGGGCCGCGAATATCGGTGCCCGCCGCATCAACGAGCTTTGCCGCCCGTGGAGTGGAATACGCGCCCTGGAACTTTCCGAGCGCGGGTCTGCCCATCTCGCCCAGCTCGCCGAAGAGCTGGGGCGGCTCCGACAGCACCTCGCCCGTGTGCGCGCGCCGCGCGAACGGCCGGGCTGAGGCGCAACGACAGCCTCAGGACCGCCGCGGATAAAGGCGGAACTGAATGGGCCGGTCCGGCCGGGTGACGATCACGCTGACCGGTTTCGGCACGTGCGGGTCATCGCACGCCACGCGGTAGTCCCGTAGCAGCGCAGCCAGAACCAGGGCGATTTCGGCCATGGCAAGCTGGGCCCCGACGCAGATCCGCGGGCCGGCGCCAAACGGGAGATAGACAAAACGCGAGGGCGCCGGCGCGTCGGGCATGAAGCGGGAGGGATCGAAAGCATAAGGATCCTCCCAGAATTGGCTGTGGTGGTGCAGCACCCAGGGTGAGATCACCACCATGGCCCCGCGGGGAATGTCGATCCCGTCGGCGTGGTCGTCCTTGAGAGCCCAGCGGTTGATGACGGCCGCGGGCGGATAGAGACGCAACGACTCGCTCGCGACGGCGCGCGTGAAGACGAGATCGGCGAGGGTCGGCTCGACTTGGTTAGGCACCAGCTCCAGCGCCGAGGCCTCGTCGGCGAGACGCTCCTGCTCCCGCGGTGCGCGGCTGAGCAGATAAAGCGTCCAGAACAGTGCCAGACTGGTCGTCTCATGAGCGGCGACCAGCATGGTCGTCACCTCGTCGAGCAGCTGCGCGCGAGAGAAGCCCGCACCAGTCTCGGGATCGCGCGCCGCGGCCATCAGCTCCATCAGATCACGCGCATGCGCGCTCGGTGGCAGAGCAAGGCGCCGGTCCATGATCCGCAGGACCACCCTTACCATTTCCGCATGGAAGCGGCGCCGGGGGAAATCGTGCGGTGAAGGCATCCAGAGCGGCAGCAGGAAATCCAGAGCGCGCGGATGCCCCAACCGCTCCGTGAAATGCTCGAGCTGGTCGCGCAGGATCCGCCCGTCCTCGCCGGTATCGATCGAGAACATCGTCCGCCCGGCGATCTCCAGCGCCAGGTGACGCATCTCCCGCAGGAGATCGATCGGTTGACCCGCCCGCTCCTTCAGGGTGGCCACCCAGTCGAGCGTGGATTCGAGAATCATTTGGCCCAGCATCGGGATGACCCGGGGCGCGAACTGGGGCGCGATGACGCGCCGTTGGTGTCGCCAGCTCTCCCCCTCGCTGATGAGAAGGCCATCGCCGAGCATCGGGCGCAGGGTGCGTTGCGAGGCGGGCGGGCGGCAGTAATTCGCGTAGTTCTCGAGCAACACATGGCGGACGGCTGCCGGCTTGGAGAGCACGACACGCTTCTTGCCGAACAGGTTCTGAGTGAGGCTCTCCTCCTCGTAGGCCGCCGCCGGGAAGCTCGCGAGGACGTCCGTCGAAAGCAGCCGCGCCAGCCGGAACGAGCCGGGGCTCGACTGCGGCGCTGCGACCGGTGGGGTGACGAAGCGGGCGCCCGCGTCGCCGATCGCATCGGATGGGCTGGTGCTTGCCGACATGAGTGCCTCGCGCGGGTTGCCGTTGTTTTCTATCATAACGCGAAGTTGCGGCCGTGCACCTGTAACGTTCACCACCCGCCGGGACCGCTGCTTTGCCGCACGCGCGCAAGGCGGTAACATCCTCCCTCTTCCATCGACGAGAGGTGCGATGTTCACGACCCGCCCGGAAATCGCCGCCACCTTCGGCGTCGTCGCCAGCACGCACTGGATCGCGAGCCAGGTCGGGATGGCGGTGCTCGAACGGGGCGGCAACGCCTTCGACGCCGCCGCTGCCACCGCCTTCACGCTGCAAGTGGCGGAGCCGCATCTCAACGGCCCGGGCGGGGACGCGCCGATCATCCTCCATTCCGCGCGCACCGGCAGCCAGCACGTCATCTGCGGCCAAGGCGTGGCGCCGGCCGCCGCGACGGTGGCCCACTTCTCCACCCTCGCGCTCGACCTCATCCCCGGCACCGGCCTCCTGCCCGCCGTCGTCCCCGGCGCGTTCGACGCCTGGTGCCTGCTCCTGCGCGACTGGGGCACCTGGGAGCTCGCCGACGTGCTCGCCTTCGCCATCTCCTACGCGGCGAACGGCATCCACCTCGTGGCGCGCGTTCCGGCCGCGATCGAGAGCGTCCGCCCGCTCTTCGAGAGCGCCTGGCCCTCGAGCGCCGCCGTCTACCTGCCGCACGGCACGGTGCCTGCCCCGGGCAGCCTGTTCGCCAACCCCATCCTCGCCGCGACCTACGCCCGCGTCTGCTCGGAAGCCAAGGGCGCCACGCGCGAATCCCGGATCGACGCCGCCCGCGCCGCCTGGTACCGCGGCTTCGTCGCCGCCGCGATCGACGGCTTCTTCCGCGGCAACGAAGTCCTCGACGCCTCCGGAGAACGCCACCGCGGCCTCCTTTGCGCCGATGATCTCGCGAACTGGCAGGCCAGCGTCGAGGACCCGGTCTCGTTCGACTATCAGGGCCACACGGTCCTCAAATGCGGCCCCTGGAGCCAGGGACCCGTCTTCCTCCAGCAGCTCGCCCTGCTCGCGAACTTCGACCTCCCTGCAATGGATCCGCTCGGCGCGGACTTCGTCCACACGGTTGTCGAATGCGCGAAGCTCGCCTTCGCCGACCGCGAGGCCTACTACGGCGACCCCAATTTCGCCTCCGTCCCGCTCGGCGCGCTCCTCTCGCCCGCATACAACGCCGAGCGCGCCAAGCTCGTCGGCGCCCACGCCTCGCTCGCGCTACGCCCCGGGCAAATCCCGGGCTACCACACCCATGTCGATCGCGAGGCAGCCCTGCGCGCCGACCTGCTCGCCCCCGCCCTCGGCGCCGGCGAGCCCACGGTCGCGCGGCTCGGCGTCATCGGCGCCGATACCTGCCACCTCGACGTGATAGACCGCGACGGCAACATGGTGAGCGCCACACCCTCGGGCGGCTGGCTGCAATCCTCGCCGGTGATCCCCGAGCTGGGCTTCTGCATGGGCACGCGCGGCCAGATGTTCTGGCTCACGCCCGACCTGCCGAACAGCCTGGCCCCCGGCAAGCGCCCGCGCACCACCCTCTCGCCCTCCTTCGCACTCCGCGACGGCAAACCCTGGATGGCGTTCGGCACGCCCGGCGGCGAACAACAGGACCAGTGGTCGCTCACCTTCTTCCTGCGCATGGTCCACCAGGACCTCAACACCCAACAGGCGATCGACGCGCCAAGCTTCCACACCGAACATTGGCCCTCGAGCTTCTGGCCGCGCGTCGCACGCCCCGGCAAGCTCGTCCTCGAAGGACGCTACGCCGACGACGTCGCCGACGACCTGTCCGCTCGCGGCCACCAGGTCGAGAAAGGCGCCGACTGGTCCGAAGGCCGCCTTTCCGCCGCACGCATCGAAGGCAACCAATACCTCGCCGGCGCTAACCCCCGCGGCATGCAAGGCTACGCCGTTGGCCGCTAAGGCCAGGGGGGGCTCCGCCCCCCTGCACCCCCCGCCAGGGCCTCAAGGCCCTGGCGGGGTTGCAAGGGGCAGAGCCCCTGGCCTCGCCTGGCCTTACTATCCTTTCGCGCGCATCAGGCGGGCTTTGTCGCGCCGCCAGTCGCGTTCCGCGATGGCGGCGCGTTTGTCCGCTTTCTTTCGGCCTTCGGCGAGGCCCAGCAGCACCTTGGCGCGGCCGCGTTGGTTGAAGTGGATGTCGAGCGGGACGAGGCTTGCGCCCTCGCGTGCGACGGCGCCGGTGAGGCGGGCGATCTCCTGGCGTTTCATGAGCAGCTTGCGCGGCGAGCGCGGTTCGAAGCGCGAGAGCACACCTCCCTGGTATTCCGGGATATAGGCGTTGAAGAGCCAGAGTTCGCCGTTGCGTTCTCCGGCCCATGCCTCGCTCAGGGTCGCGCGGCCGAGGCGGAGCGATTTGACCTCGGGGCCCTTGAGCACCATGCCCGCTTCGAAGGTGTCGCGGATCGTGTAGTTGAACCGCGCCTTGCGGTTCTGTGCCACCACGCCGTGCGCGATCAGCCCCGGCCGCCGTTTCGCTTCCGCCACATTCGGCTCAGTTGAGCAGCCCGACTTCGGTCATCGCCGCGCGCACTTTGGTGCGGGTCGCTTCGGCGATCGGCGCGAGCGGCAGGCGGCAGAATTCGCTCGACCGGCCGAGCAGGCTCGCCGCGTATTTCACCGGGCCGGGGCTCGTTTCGGTGAAGAGCGCGTCGTGCAGCGGCAGGAGCCGGTC
>DATJTV010000286.1:0-44157 GCA_035503055.1 Acetobacteraceae bacterium | reverse complement strand
AGATCGTCCCCGCGATCGTCACGGCGACCACGTCGAGCCAGGCGATGACCGCGAGCACGATCAGCCCGATGCCGAGGGCGACGAACCACCCCCATTTGCCGGAGAGTTCCGTCTGGTACTGCTCCGGATGGTCCGTCATTCCCGACATGGGACGCTTCCTCTCGATTGTTGGGGAGTGGCGCCCGCGGCGCCGCGCGCGATGTTCGTTTCGCCGCCCGCATCCGTCAAGAATTCCGACGCGCCGCGGCCGCCCGCCTAGAGCGGGATGCGTTCGCTTCGGCTCACGCATCCCGCTCTAGGTCTTTGTTTTCCCGCGTGATTCACGCCTTCGGTGATTCCACCTTCGGCGATCACGCTCTAGGCGGGCGGCCGCGGCGCGTCGGAATTCTTGACGGATACGGGCGGCGAAACGAACATCCGGCCGGTGGCGCCGCGGGCGCCACTCCCCAACAATCGAGAGGAAGCGTCCCATGTCGGGAATGACGGACCATCCGGAGCAGTACCAGACGGAGCTCTCCGGCAAATGGGGGTGGTTCGTCGCCCTCGGCATCGGGCTGATCGTGCTCGCGGTCATCGCCTGGCTCGACGTGGTCGCCGTGACGATCGCGGGGACGATCTTCATTGGGGCGATGCTGCTGATCGGCGGCATCTTTCAGGTGGTCCACGGCTTCATGACGACGGGGTGGCGGAGCTTCCTGCTCAGCCTCTTCTGCGGGGCGCTCTCGATCATCGCCGGGCTGCTCATCATGAGCGAACCGCTCAGGGGCGCGCTGGTGCTGACGATCCTGGTGGTCGCGGCGCTGATTGTCGGCGGCATCACGCGCATCGCGATCGGGTTCCGGCACCGCGAGATGGCGCGCTGGGGGCTGCTCGTGGTGAGCGGTGCCATCAGCCTGCTCGTCGCCATCCTGCTCTATGCCTCGCTGCCGTGGTCGGGGCTCTGGGTCCTGGGGACGCTGATCGCCGTCGAGCTGCTCGTGCAGGGCATCGGCTGGCTCTCGTTCGGGATGGCGCTCCGGCAGAAGGGTTGAGCGGGGCCTTTCTTCAGCGCGTGTAGTGCTTGCGATATTCGGCCGGCGTGACGCCGACATGCCGGGCGAAGGCGCGGCGGAGCGTATCGGCGTTGGCGAAGCCGCAGCGGGCGGCAACGCGCTTGGGGCTGTCGCGCCCGGACTCCAGCAATCGCCGCGCCGCGGAGACGCGCGCCGATTCGACCCAGGCGGCGGGTGTGACGCCGATTTCGGCCGCGAACAGCCGCGCGAAATGGCGCGGGCTGAGGCCGGCGCGCGCGGCGAGGCTTGCGACGCCGTGATCGGCGGCGGGGTGGGCCGCAACGAAGCGCTGCACCTCCTGCAGAACGGAGCGGCCCGCGGGCAGTGACTGGCCCTTGCGGCTGAACTGCATCTGGCCGCCGGGGCGCTTGAAGAACATCACGAGCTGGCCTGCGACTTTCATCGCGACCTCGCGCCCCAGATCCTCCTCGACCAGCGCGAGCGCCAGGTCGAGCCCGGCGGTGACGCCGGCCGCCGTGCGGAGCTTGCCGTCCCGCACATGGATCGCGTCGGCCTCTACGCGCACCGCAGGATAGGAAGCGGCGAGGCTTGCCGCCGCCGCCCAATGGGTGGTGACGCGCCTGCCGTCGAGCAGCCCGGAAGCGGCAAGGAGGAACGCCCCGGTGCAGACCGAGCCGTAGCGGCGCGTGCGCGGGGCGACGCGGCGGAGCCAGGCGATGATAGCGGGATCGGGGCGGACCTCGGCGAGGTGCGGGCCGCCGGCGACGAGCAGCGTCTCCAGCCGCTCCGAGGCCGGATCCCCGATGGCGAGGTCCGCCACCAGCCGCGTGCCGGAGGAGCTCGGGACCTCGCCGCGCGCGGGGGCGACGACGTGGAGGCGGTAGGCGCTCCGCCCGGCCTGGAGGTTCGCCTCGGCGAAAACGTCGAGCGGGCCGGAGACGTCCAGGAGCTGGACGCCCGGCATGGCGAGGATCGCGACCGTTCGGGGCGCTCTGTTCTGTCCGGCCATGGCTTTCCGCGACGGATAATGGCAGAAACTGACGTATTCAGTCAATTGCAGCCAATGCGCTCGCACCTCTATTGACCTTTGCAGCGATCGGCCGAGATCGCCCGAGAGGAGAAGCGCGATGTTGGCAACCATCGACGGTCTTACGATTCCCGACAGCAAGCTCGCGCGGGAGATCACGGAGCTCGTCCGCGATACCGAAACCGAGCTGCTCTTCCATCATTCGAGCCGCGTCTATTGCTGGGGCGCGCTCACCGGCAAGCGAAAGGGCCTGCGCTTCGATCCGGAGCTGCTCTATGCCGGCGCGATGTTCCACGACATGGGCCTCACCTCCGCCTATGCGGGCTCGCAGGAGCGCTTCGAGGTGGACAGCGCCAATGCCGCCCGCGACTTCCTCCAGAGCCATGGCATCGCCGATGAGGACGTCGAAATGGTCTGGACCGCGATCGCGCTGCACACGACGCCGGGCGTTCCGCCGCATATGCATCCCGTCATCGCGCTGGTCACCGCCGGCGTCGAGATGGATGTCCTCGGGATCGCCTATTCCGAATTCACCGAGGCCGAGCGCGATTCCGTGACCCGCGCGCATCCGCGCCCCTTCCGCTTCAAGGAAGAGATCATCCAGGCCTTCCACGACGGCTTCCGCCACAGGCCGGGATCGACCTTCGGCACCGTCAACGCCGACGTGCTCGCCGACAAGGATCCCGCGTTCGTGCCTGTGAATTTCTGCCGCGTGATCCGCGCCTCGGCCTGGCCGAGCTGAGTGCCGTCCGGGCCGCGCCTGCCGCCCGGGCCGCGCTCTCCCTAACCCAGCCTCAAGGGATTCCTCATGTCCGCACCGAAGCTCTTCACCAATGCCACCGGCGCACCGGTCGCCGACAACACCAACATCATGACCGCCGGGCCGCGCGGCCCCGCGCTTCTCGAGGATATCTGGCTGATCGAGAAGATGGCGCATTTCGACCGCGAGGTGATCCCTGAGCGGCGCATGCACGCCAAGGGCTGGGGCGCCTACGGCACTTTCACCGTCACGCACGACATCACGCGCTACACGAAGGCGAAGATCTTCAGCCAGATCGGCAAGCAGACGCCGATGTTCGCGCGCTTCTCGACCGTCGCCGGCGAGCGCGGGGCCGCCGACGCCGAGCGCGACATCCGCGGCACTGCGCTGAAGTTCTATACCGAGGACGGGAACTGGGACATCGTCGGCAACAATACGCCGGTGTTCTTCTTCCGCGACCCGCTGCGCTTCCCCGACCTCAACCACGCGATCAAGCGCGATCCGCGCACGGGGCTGCGCAGCGCGGACAACAACTGGGATTTCTGGACAAAGCTGCCCGAGGCGCTGCACCAGGTCACCATCGTCATGTCCGACCGCGGCATCCCGAAGAGCTTCCGCAACATGCACCTGTTCGGCAGCCACACCTTCTCGATGATCAACGCTGCGAACGAGCGCAGCTGGGTCAAGTTCCACTTCCGTACTCAACAGGGCATCCGGAACCTCACCGATGAAGAGGCCGAAGCCCTCGTCGCGAAGGACCGCGAAAGCAACGGCCGCGACCTCCTTGAAGCGATCGAGGCGCGCGACTTCCCGCGCTGGACGCTCTTGATCCAGGTGATGAGCGAGGCGCAGGCCGGAAGCCACCGCCACAATCCCTTCGATCTCACGAAAGTCTGGCCGAAATCGGACTATCCGCTGATCGAAGTCGGCGTGATGGAGTTGAACCGGTACCCGGAGAACTACTTCGCCGAAGTCGAGCAGGCCGCCTTCTCGCCCGCCAATATCGTGCCGGGGATCGGCTTCTCGCCCGACAAGATGCTCCAGGCGCGGCTATTCTCCTACGGAGACACGCAGCGCTACCGACTCGGCGTCAACTTCAACCATATTCCGGTCAACGCGCCGAAATGCCCGTTCATGAGCTACCATCGCGACGGGAAGATGCGCACGGACGGCAATCTCGGGGGAACGCTCAGCTTCCATCCCAACAGCGCCGACCTTTGGGACAACCAGCCCGATTTCGCCGAGCCGCCGCTTCCGGTCGCGGGCGAGGCGGCGCATTACGATCATCGCGTCGATGACGATCACTGGGAGCAGCCGGGCAATCTCTTCCGCCTGATGACGCAAGCGCAGCGGCAGGTGCTGTTCGAGAACACGGCGCGCGCGATGGGCGATGCGCGGCGTCACATCAAGGAACGGCACATCGCCAACTGCACGCGCGCAGATCCGGAGTACGGGGCGGGCGTTGCCCGGGCCCTCGGCTTCAAGGAGCTGATGGCCGCGAAGTAGGCTCCGACCAAAACCCGCGCGCGGCGAGCCAGGATTGGATCAGTAGGGCGACCTCGTCGCTGTTGCGGTCCATCATGATCATGTGGCTGTTGCCGGTGATGCCGCGCTCGGGAAGGTCGATCACCTCGACCGTTCCGCCTCCGGCACGGATCTTCTCGGCGAAGGCGATGCCCCGGGCGCGGATCGTGGGCCAGCGCGCGTCGACCTCGATGAAGTCGCCATAGAGGACGAGCGTCGGAATTTGCACGAGTGCTGCGGCCTTGCCGGGATCGCCTGTTGCGGCGGGCTCGACGAGGATGAGCGCCTTGACGAGATTGGGGCGTTCCTGGGCCGCACGGCAGGCGAAGAAGCCGGCCTGGCTGTGGGCGAGGACGATCGCGGGGCCGATGCGGTCGAGGAGTGCCAGGTAGGCGTCGAGGATCCAGTCGTCCGTCGACGTGAAGCGGGGGACGACCTCGCGCATGAAGCTGAGCCAGCTTTCGCGATCGGTGGGGAATTGATTGCCGGGGAGCGGGGTTTGGCGGGCGTAGGGGCCATCGCCGATGCGGAAACGCTCCCAGGGATTCTCGATGGTAAAAAAGAGCGGCTCGCCTGGGAAGATGTCGGGGAACGGGGCAAAGCCGCTGCGGCCGCGCTCGACCGCGTCCGAGACGTAGGTCGCCCAGCCGTGGCGGAGGAAGAAATGCTGCCAGCCCTCGCGGCCGTCCGGCGTCGTTTCCCAAGAGGCGCCGGTCATGCCGCCGCCGTGCCAGAGGAGAAGGGGGAAGCGGCCGCGGCAATCGGCGGGGATCATGAATTGCGCGTACATCGCGCCGGCGAGGTAGGTGCCGTTGAAATCGATGCGCGCGGGCACGCCGCCGGGATTGAGCGTGAGCTCGCGGACCGGCTTGCCGGAAAGGGAGACGAGGCGGCCGCCGACATGGAAGCTGCCCCAGCGCGCAAGGGCTATGGGAGGGGCAGTCAAATCGCGCGCTCCTCGCGGAGATGGGCGATATCGGCTGGAGAAAAGCCGAGCTCGCCTAGAATGGCGTCGGTGTGCGCGCCCAGCGCGGGGATCCCGTCCATGCGCGGGGCGAAGGTGCTGGAGTTGGCGGGCGGGAGAAGGGCCGGGAGCCGGCCTGCGGGTGATTCGATCGTTTGCCAGCGCTCGCGCGCGGCGAGCTGGGGATGGGCCCAGAGGGCCGCCATGTCATTGACGTGGGCGTTGGCGATGCCGGCTTCGTCGAGCCGCGCGATCAGGTCCGCGGCGGTGAGGCCGGCGAAGACTTCGGTGACGATCGTGGCCAGCGCACCGTGGTTGGCGGCGCGGTCGCGGTTCGATCCGAAGCGCGGATCGGCGGCGAGCGCGGGCTGGCCGAGCACGATCTCGCAGAAGAGCTTCCATTCGCGCTCGTTCTGCAGGCCGAGCATGACCGTGCGGCCGTCGCCGGCGGTGAAGGGGCCGTAGGGAAAGATGGTGGCGTGCGCCGCGCCCGTGCGGGCGGGCGGCGGCGCGCCCTCGAAGCTGTAATAGAGGGGAAAGCTCATCCACTCGCCGAGCGCTTCGAGCATCGAGACCTCGACGCGGCTGCCGCGGCCGGTTCTGTTGCGCTCGATGAGGGCCGCGAGGACGCCGCTATAGGCGTACATGCCGGCGGCGATGTCGGCGATCGAGATGCCGGCCTTGGAGGGGTGGTCCTCCGTGCCGGTGACGGAGAGGAGCCCGGCCTCGCTCTGGATCAGGAGGTCGTAGGCCTTGCGCGCGTGATAGGGGCCGTCCGCGCCGTAGCCCGAGATCTCGCAGAGGACGAGGCGCGGATGGGTGGGGCGGAGCGCCTCCTCCGAGAGCCCGAGGCGCGCGGCGGCACCGGGGGCGAGGTTCTCGACCAGGATATCGGCCTTGGCGAGCAGCGCGGCCAAGACCTCGTGCGCCTTGGGGTGCTTGAGGTCGAGGGTGAGGCTCTCCTTCGAGCGGTTGCACCAGACGAAGTGCGAGGCGAGGCCGCGCACGCGGTCGTCGTAGGAGCGGGCGAAATCGCCGGCGCCGGGACGCTCGACCTTGATCACGCGCGCGCCGAGATCGGCGAGCTGGCGGGTCGCGAAGGGGCCGGCGATGGCGTGCTCGAGTGTGACGACCAGGATTCCGTCGAGCGGCCGCGCCGCTCCTGGGGATGAGACCATTGCGGCTCTCTGGGGTTGGTTGGGTCGGGGGGTTGCGGAGAGAGCCAAGCCCGGCTTGGCGCCCCCGGCAAGGCTCGATTTTCGCCAATACGGCGGGCATGGAGGGGAGGGAGGCTTTCCGGGCGGGCAGCAACGGGAAGCGAGGCATGGCGCGTGCGTTCTACCATGAGCACCCGGAAACGCTGGCCCTGGAGACCGAGGTGGTGGACGCGCGTCCGGGGCGGGTGCTGCTCGCGCGCTCGCCCTTCTACCCGGGCGGCGGCGGGCAGCTCGCGGATCGCGGGCGGCTCTGCTGGAGCGGTGGGGCGGTTGCGGTTGTTGGGCTCGAGGCGGGAGAGGGCGGGTACTGGCACGTGCTGGAGGACCCGGCCGCGGAGCTTGCGGGGGATTTGCGGGCGGAGGTCGATCCGGCGTTTCGCCGGATGATGCGGGCGCTGCATACCGGGACGCACATCCTGAACGCGTTCGTCTTCCAGAGATTCGCGGGCGCGCTGGTGACCGGGGCGCAGCTCAACGCGGACGGGACGGCGCGGCTCGATTTCGACGTGCCGGAGGCCGACAACGAGCGCCTGCGCGCCCTCGAGGGGCCGATCAACGAGGCGATCCGGCAGAATTTTGCCGTGCGCGACGATTATGTGGCGCTCGCGGAGGCCTATGAGGTGCCCGGCCTGATCCGCTCGAAGTCGGTGACGCCGCCGCCCACGGCGGACGGCAAGATCCGCATCGTCGAGATCGTCGGGCTCGACCGCCAGGCCTGCGGCGGCACGCATCTGGCGGCGACGGGCGATTCGGAGCCGGTGCGCATCCTCAAGGTGGACAACAAGGGGCGGCACAATCGGCGCGTACGGATTGGGCTCGTCGGCGTTGCGGTCTGAAGGGTCGACTCAGGCTCGAGTGGCGCGGGCGAACTGGCGCGGCGTCAGGCCGTAGCAGCGCTTGAAGTGCCGCGTGAGCGCGCTCTGGTCGTAGAAGCCGGCGGCGAGTGCTGCGTCGGCGATCGGCAGGCCGGCGGCGAGGCAGGATCGCGCGTGATCGAGGCGGACCTGGGTGATGTAGGCGTGCGGGGTCATGCCCGTGGTTCGCTTGAAGAGGCCGATGAGCTGGTATTCGGTGAGCCCGAGCGCGCCGGCGAGGAGGGAGAGCGAGAGCGGGCGGTTGAGCCTGGCGTGGATGATCTCCGCGGCTGTCCTGAGCCGGGCCTCGTCGCGCGGGGCGGTCGCGATTCGGCCGCCGCCACTGCCGTAGCGTCGGAACAGCGCCCCGAAGGTCGCGATCATCAGCTCGCGCTCGCGCACTCCGTCGCAGCCGGCCTCGAGCGCACGATGGAGGGCGAGGAAGCCGGACATGAGGTCGCGGTCGGGAAAGAGGTTGCGGGTGAAGTAGGGCAGGGCCTCGATGCCGAGGCCAAGCGCCACCGCGTCGAGCGCCTCCTGCTCCAGATAGAGGGCGCGATAGCGCCACTGCGGGCTGGCACCCATGCGCCCCGAATGCGGCTCGGCGGGGTTGAAGACGAAGAGGACGGAGGCGCTCGCCTGCTCGACGATGCCGCGGCTCCTGACGAGCGAGCCGCCAAGCTCGGTCGCGGCGACGACGAGCGCCTCGTGACGGTGCGGGGCGTATTCCTGCGTCCTGAAGTCCGCATGCATCAGGCTGAGGCCGCGCGTGCGGCGGTCCTGCCAGTAGCGGGCGATGTTCAGCTTGTCGCGGCGCGGCATGGGTGTGCTGTGATAGGCTCGCGCGGGATCGGGGCAGTGCGGCGGATGATGCGCGCGATCGGGGCGGCGGCGCTAGCGTTCGGGCTCGGGCTGGCGGGGGCCCGGGGGCAGGCGCAGGCGCAGGCGCAAGGCGATGTGACCCAATACCATGGCGACGCGGCGCGGAGCGGGGTCTTCGTGTTGCCGGGGATGACGCCGGCGCGGGTCGCGGCGATGAGCCCGGCGCCGCGCTGGCGCGCGGGCGTTGCCGGGCCGGTCTATGCGCAGCCGCTGCTCTGGACGGCGCCGGACGGGCGGCGGCTCGTGATCGTTGCGACCGAGCAGGACGCGGTCCATGCGCTGGACGCGGCGAACGGGGCGAGCGTGTGGACGCGGGTCCTGGGCGCGCCGGCGCCGCCCTCGTCGCTGCCATGCGGGGACATCGATCCGCTGGGGATCACGGGAACGCCGGTGATCGAGGCCGGCGTTCTCTATCTCGATGCGATGGTGCTGCGGGGCGGCGGCGCGCCGCGGCACCTCGTTTTCGCGCTCGACGCCGGCGATGGGAGCGTGCGGCCGGGATGGCCGGTCGATGTTCAGGCGGCGCTGGCGGCGGCGGGGGAGAACTTCGTCGCGGCGAACCAGGGCGAGCGCGGCGCGCTCGCGGCGGCGGGCGGGAAAATATTCGTGCCCTATGCAGGACATTTCGGCGACTGCGCGTTCTACCACGGCTGGGTGGTGGGGATCCCGATGCGGGACCCGGCTTCGGTGCATGGATGGGAGACGCGGGCGCGGGGCGGGGGAATCTGGGCGCCCGCCGGGATCGTGAGCGATGGGGCGTCGCTCTATGTCGCGACCGGGAACACGATCGGCGCGGACGGACGATTCGGCGATGGCGAAGCGGTGATCCGGCTCGGGCTCGGGATGGATTTCTCGGGGCGCACGGAGGATTTTTTCGCCCCGCGCGGCTGGCCGGAGCTCGATGACGAGGACCTCGATCTCGGCGCCACCAATCCGGTGCTGGCGGGGCGGTTCATGCTCGCCCTCGGCAAGGACGGCAACGCCTATCTGCTCGACCGGAGCGATCTCGGCGGCATCGGCGGGGCGCTCGCGATCGTGCCTGTCTCGGCGGAGCCCATTCGCACCGCGACGGCGCGCTACAGCGTGAATGGGGCGGATTATGTCGTGTTCCAGGGCGACGGGATCGGCTGTCCGGGCGGAAGGTCGGGCGATCTCGTGGCACTCCGGATCGCACCGGGGCCGCCGGCTTCGGTTGCCGTGGCCTGGTGCGCGGAGGAGCACGGGCGAGGCGCGCCGATCGTGACGACGAGCGGAAACGGTGGCGACCCGATCGTCTGGGCGGTGGGCGCGGAGGGCGACGAGCGGCTCCGGGCGTTCCGCGGCAGCGACGGGGCGGTTCTCTTCACGAGCGCGCCGATGAGCCTGGTGCGGCGGTTCGAGACGCCGATCGCGGCGGGCAGGCGCCTATACGTCGCCGCGGATTCGGCCCTCTACGCCTTTGGGTTCTGAGCGAGCGCGGCGAGGCGCGAGGCGAGGATCGCGGTCTCGCCGGCGATGGAGAAGAGCTTGTCGCGGGAGGTCTTGCCGGCGATCAGCGCGACCGCGCCCGGCTTGACGCCAAGCGCGGCGGCCAGCGCCGCGATGGCGGCCGCGTTGGCGCGGCCGGCCTCGGGCGGCTCGGTCACGGCAAGAGAGAGGCGCGCGGCCGGCCAGCCCGGCATGGGCGCTGCCGGAACCAGCCCGAGGAACGCCGCGCGGCGCGCGCCGGGACGAAGCTTGACGGCGACACGGAGGCCGCCCGCGCAAGGCTCGGCGCAGCGGGGAAGAGGCTCCGAACCGGCGTCTCGCGGCTCGCCTCCAGCCGGGGCCATCATGCAGCGCCTCCCCAGGGGCCGAAGATAGGCCGGGCATAGGATGCGCGGCGGCCGAAGGAAATGGAGAGGAAACGGAGGAATCGCGGCGCCCCGGGGCAGCCAATGCGATTGAGGCGGATCAATGAAGCGGAAAGTCTTCCCGCCCAGGCTTTGACGCTGAGGACGCGGGGCAAGGCGAGATCGTGCCGCACTGCGTCATCCGGAGGGGACGAGACCATGCTGATACTCAGCCTCGATCGGTGGCCCGACGGCGCGGTGCGGATCGCGTGGTGCGGCAACGACGGACCGGATCGGCGCGAGACGGATGGCGGCGTGCAGGTGCTCGTTGCGGAGCCGGGGCAGGTGCCGCTGCGCGTGGCCGATTTGGACCCGGGACGCGTGCCCTATGTCGTGCGCGATATCGCGGAGACCGTGCGGCTCGGCGGGGCGAGCGCACGCTGGGTGGAAGGCGTGGCGAGGCGCGGCGCCGAGGTGAGCGAGGCCGTCGCGGCGAAGAAGCGCACCATGCCCGCACGGCCCATCGCGCGCTGGTTTTCCTGGTGGCGCGGGAAAACCCGGCGCGATTGAGGTCAGGCTGGTCCGCCGCTGGCAAGAGCGGCGAAGAGCTCCTCGAGCCAGGTGATGACCGCGTCGATGCGCCGGTGATGGCGCAATTCCCGGTGCGCGAGCAGCCAGACCTCGCGCGTGACGACGCTGTCCGGACCGATGCGGGCGAGACGCTTCTCCTGCGCGGCGGCGAAGCATGGCAGGAGGGACTTGCCCAGTCCGGCGGCGACGGCCTGAAGGCATGCCTCGGCGTTGTTGACCGTGAAGGCAGAAGCAGCGCCGCCTTCGGCCTCGGCGAGGACGAAGCGCGCGTGCGGCAGATGGGCGAGGCTTGCGTCGTAGCCGATCCAGGGAAGGCGCTCGGCTTCGTGCCCGCGCGGGCCGTAGGTTGCGTAATCGAGGTGGCCGATGCGCCTGGTGAGCGCGCTCCCGCCCTGCTCGGGCCGCGCGAGGCGAAGGGCGATATCGGCTTCATGGCGCGCAAGGCTGACATTGCGTGACAAGGCGATAAGGTCGAGCCGGATGCGGGGATAGGTCGCGCGAAAGCGCGGAAGTGCCGGGATGATGAGCCGGTTGACGAGCACCGGCACGGCGGTGAGGCGAACCTGGCCGGCGGGCGCGGAATCCTCGTTGCCGACACCGTCTTCGAGCGCCTTGACGTCTTCCTCGACATCGGCGGCGTGCGCGATGGCCGCCTCGCCCGCCGGCGTCGGGCGAAGCGTGCCGCCGATGCGCTCGAAGAGGCGGGCGCCGAGGACCGTTTCGGTGGCGGAGAGGCGCCGTGCCACGGTCGTCTGGTTGACGCCGAGCCGCCGGGCCGCGCCGGCGAGGGTTCCGGCGCGGGCGAGGGCGAGGACGAAGCGGAGATCGTCCCAGTTCATCTTCCTGCATTTTTGCAGATCGCGGCGGCGTCCATGAGGAGTTTTCGTGCCGGCCTCGGGCCGCCAGGCTTGTTCCCGTTCGGGCGGGTTTCGAGAGGGAGAGCGGAACGATGCTGTTCGCGGTGCTGTTCGAGGACGATCTGCGGAACGCGGGGGCGCGGGGCCGGTGGATGCAGGAGCATCTCGCGTTCCTGGAGGCCAACCGCGCGTCGATCCGCGCCGCCGGGCCGCTTCAGGACCCGGAGAGCGGCGAGGGCGCGGGCGGTCTCTGGCTCGTGGAAGCGGAAAGTGCGGGGGTGGTCCGGCGGCTTTGCGAGAGCGACCCGTTCTGGCCCACGGGCTTGCGCAAGTCCGTGCGCGTGCTGGCGTGGCGGCAGGTCTTCACCGGCGGAGATCCCGGCGCATCAGCGTGACGGGATCGCCCTCGCGGAGGAAGGTGCCGGCCGGAGTCCAGCCGAGGGCGGCATAGAGGCGCTCGGTCGTGCGCGTGTAGAGCCAGAGCGTGGGGATGTCGGCGTCGCGGGCTGCCGCCTCGACCGCGGCGACGAGGTGGGGCGCGTGGCCACGGCCGCGGAAGGCGGGGGCGACGAAGACGTTGGCGAGCCAGGGCGTGAGATCGGGCCGGGACTCGAGGCCGCGGCGGGTGAGGCTTGCGGTGCCGGCGGGAATTCCAGAAGCGAGCAGGATGAAGCATTGCTCGGGGCCGAGCGGGGAGACGCGGCGGGCGATGCGGGCGGCGAAGCGTGCGAGCGGCTCGCGCGGGGCGTGATGGTCGCGGAGCCAGCGCGTGAGCGTGGGCAGGAGATCGGGCCGCTCGGCGAGGGTGGCGAGATGGTACGGCGCGGGCGCGGTGCGTTGGGCGAAGGAGGCGAGGGCAGAGGACATCGCGGATCTCGGGATGGGGCATGAAAAACCCCGCCGGCTTGTGCGGGCGGGGTTCCGGGGTGCGGTTTCGGCGCTCTTTCCTGCGGGCTGGGCCCGCTTCCGGGCTACCCGCGTCGAGCGCGCCGATCCTCGCGCAAAAAGCCGGAACCGCCGCGTGCGAGGCGGCGTCGGCGTCGGGCGGCGATGCGAAGGACCCCAATCATCCACAGCAAACTGGCGGAGGGGGGCTTGCCGGTCAAGCGACGAGGGGGCGGTGCTGGCATGCGCCAGGCATGCGATGCTGGGCCCGGAAGGCGCGGGAGGAGGAAGCGTGGGGGAGGGATCGTCGCCGCTCGGCAAGGCACTCGCGCGTCGCGAGGACGAGCGGCTGCTGCGCGGGCTTGGACGGTTCTGCGACGATGTTGCGGTGGCGGGATGCCTGCATGCCGCCTTCGTGCGCAGCCCGCACGCGCGGGCGCGGATCCGCGGGATCGAGACAGGGCAGGCGCGGGGGATGGCGGGCGTGCGGGCGGTGCTGACCGGGGCGGAGCTGGCGCGCCTCTGCACGACGCTCCGGCTCGCTCCGGCGATCGAGGGCCTCTGCCCGGTGGAGATGCCGCCGATGCCGGTCGCGGAGGCTCGTTTCGTCGGCGATCCGGTCGCGATGGTGGTTGCCTCGAGCGCGCTGGAGGCGGAGCTGGCGGCGGAGCGGGTGGAGGTCGCATGGGAGGCGTTGGCGCCCATCGCCTCGGTCGAGGAGGCGGGGCGGGAAGGCGCGGAGCTGGTCGATGCGACGGTGCCGCGAAACCTCGTTTCGCATCAGCGGGTCGAGCCCGCGGGGCTGGCGGCCGCCTTTGCCGGCGCGCCCCGGATCGTCACGGCGCGGTTCGCCCAGCAGCGGCAGACGCACGTGCCGATGGAGCCGCGCGGCTGCATCGCGATCTGGGACGCGGGACGCCATCACCTGACGATGACGGTGGGCACGCAGGCGCCGCACCCCTATCGCGCGGCGCTGGCGGCACGGCTTCGCTTGAGCGAGGCGCAGGTGAGCGTGCGCTCGCCCGATATGGGCGGCGGGTTCGGCCAGAAGATCGTGCTGATGCGCGAGGAATTGGCGGTGGCGGCGGCGGCGCGGCTGCTCGGCGGCGCGAGAGGCGCGCCAACGGAGACGGCCGTGCGGTGGCGGGAGGGCAGGGCGGAGAATCTCGCGGCGAGCCTGCACGCGCGCGAGGAGAGCATCACCATGCGCGCGGCGGTGACCGAGGAGGGAACGATCCTGGCGCTCGATGCGGTGATCGACATCGATTTCGGCGCGTGGTGCTTCTTCCCCGCCAACTACATGGCGCGGATGACGGCGGCGAACCTGCCGGGCGCCTACCGGATCGACCATTTCGGGCGCGAAGTGAGGGTGTGGCTCACCAACAAATGTCCCTCGGGGCCGATGCGCGCGCCGATGGCGATCGCCGCCTGGGTGACGGAAGGGACGATCGAGGCGATCGCGCGCGAGATCGGGCGCGATCCGCTGGAAGTGCGGCGGCGGAACATGCTGGGCCCGGAACATCTTCCTTACGTGAGCGGAGCGGGCGAGCGGATCGAGGCGGTGACGCCACGGGCGACGCTGGAAGCGGCGGCGGCTTCGATCGGCTATGAGGAGGCGCGCGCGGCGCAACGGGCGGCGTTCGGGGAAGGGCGGCTGCTCGGCATCGGGATCTGCGCGGTGCTGGAGGCGAACACCTATGGCTCGGCCTTCTATCGCGCCTCGGGGATTCCGGGCTCGGGGCATGAGGCGGCGGTGGTGCGCGTCGAGCCCACGGGGGCGGTGCTGGCGAGCTGCGGGCTCATGGGCTCGGGGCAGGGATACGAGACGACGCTGGCGCAGGCCGCTGCCGCGGGGCTCGGCGCGGATGTCGGCGATGTGACGATGCAGCTCGGCGATACCGATGTCGCGCCCTACGGAATGGGCAGCCGCGGCGCGCGCGGGGCGACCGCGGGCGGCAGCGCGCTCTGGCTCGCCGGGCGCCGCTTGCGGGAGAAGGCGCTGGCGATCGCGGCCGGGATGCTCGGGCTCAACAGCGCCGAAGGGATCACGCTCCGCGACGGGGTGGTGCTGCAAAGGACGGGCGAGCGCTGGGAGGAGACCGGCGTGAAGCTCGCCGAGATCGCGCGGCGCGCGCATTTCGATCCGCTCAACCTGCCGCCGGGCATGGAGCCCGGGCTGCACGCGGTGGCGGCCTACGATCCGCCGCCGCTCACCTTCACCAATTCGGCGCATGCGTGCCTGGTGGAGATCGCCCGCGAGACCGGCGAGGTGCGGATCTTGCGCTATGTGGCGGCGGAGGACGTGGGGCAGGCGATCAACCCGATCGTCGTCGAGGGACAGACGCACGGGGCGATCGGGATGGGGATTTCGAACGTGCTGATGGAGCACGCGGCCTACGGCGCGGACGGGCAGTTCCTCGCCGGCAGCTTCATGGACTATGCGCTCGCGCGGGCGGAGGATTTGCCGGATTTCGAAGTTGCGCACATGGATCATCCGACGCCGGCGACGCCCGCGGGCATCAAGGGGATGGCCGAGGGCGGCGTGCTCGGCGCGGTGGGCGCGGTGATGAACGCGGTGAACGACGCGCTGGCGCTGGTGGGCGCGCGGCTGGAGGCGGAGCCGGCGAGTGCGGAGCGCGTGTGGCGCGCGCTGAAGGCGGCGGGCGGAACGGAGGTGCGCGCCGCGACCTGCCGGCAGGATTACCGTGGCGGCGGTTGCGCGTAGCCCACGCTGCTGCAGACCATCTCGGTGACGCGGGCCTTGCCGCCGCTGCTCCTCGTCCATGCGAGATGGCCGGCGCGCCGCGTGTCATAGCTGGGCTCGCCGGCCGGGTTGATCCGGAACTCCGCCCATTCGTCCACGCCGTCGGGCGCGGGAGCGGGCGCGTCGGCGAGCGCCGCCTGCTTCGGATGCTGCCGCGCGTGCATCTGCGAGATGAGGGAGGCGAGCTGGTCGACGCGGCGCAGCCCGTCCGCCAGCGACGATGCCGGCTGATAGTTGGCGACGAAGGGATTCCACACCTCGAAACCGAACATCCCGGTGAGGCGGGTGTCACGGTGCCGGGTAATCTTCAGCGTCGGGCCGGCTGGGCGCGCAAGATCCATCCGCGGTTCTCCTCTCCGAAGAGCAGGGGGCGGTCGGACCGATGCCGAAACCTGCTGATCGCCGTCCGATTGCGGCCGGCTCGCTACCCGAACTCGCTAGTCGAAGACGCCGCCGATGACGATCAGCTGGCCTTCCAGAACAACCCGCTCGTGGCCATCGACCGTGTGCTTGACGCGATACTGAAACTCCCGGCGCTCGGCGGGGAGCAGGCGCTGGACCTTGTAACGGCCGCGCGGGATACCGCCGTCGCGCGAGCTCGGAAGAAATTCGACCGTCTGGCCGACGGCGAACTTGTGGCTGGTCATGCTGTTCCTCCTTCGAACCGGTGCTGCCCCGGAGGGCAGCACCGGCGTTGAGGTCAGACCGCCTGAAGGTTGGTCGCCGCGAGCTTGCCCTGCTGGCCACGCTCGATATCGAAGCTGACCTTCTGGCCCTCGTTCAGGCTGCCGAGGCCAGCGCGCTCGACCGCCGAGATGTGGACGAAGACATCCTTCGATCCGTCATCCGGTTGGATGAACCCGTAGCCCTTTTGGGCGTTGAACCATTTGACCGTGCCTTGCGACATCGTGTCTCTTCCATGCAATCCGGCGGCCCGCAACATGCGGGCCGAAATGCTTTTCACATTGGGGAGGCACCGGATGCGACTAAGCCGCACGCGAAGGTACAAACAACCCAGACCGAAAAGTGCCGGACGCCGAACATGGTGCCTTTGGCCGGAAAATGCAAATTTAATCTCCGGGCCGCGCCGGCGGGGGACGGGGCCGGGGCCAGGCTCCCGGAGGGCGCCGGCGGGGCTTTGCGCGGCCCGGACGGGCCCCGCAAGGCTTGCGAGCCGGGGCGCCCGGGCGGATAAATGCGCAAGGTGTTGAGGAGGGGACCCAGATGCTGGAAACGGAAGTCCGCCAGGAGAATTCCACGGAACGGGCAGGCGCGGGCGAAGCGCGCGCGAGGGGGCCGGTCCCGTTCGATCGCCATCGGCTCGACCGGCTGATGGAGGAGGCGGGCATCGATGTCATGCTGGTGACGTCGAAGCACGTCGTCCGCTACATGCTGGGCGGGCATCGCGCGCAGTTCTTCAGCTACATGGACGCGATGGGGATCAGCCGCTACCTGCCGGTGCTCATCTATCCGAAGGGCAGCCCGGAAAAGGCGGCCTATATCGGCCACCGGCTCGAGCGGCACCAGATGGCGGTCGGCGAGTTCTGGGTCGCGGACATGCGGGCGGCGTCGTCGGGCAGCGTCGATGCGATCGAGCTTGCGGCCGAGCATGTGCGCGGGCTCGGGCTCGGCTCGGGGCGGATCGGCATCGAGCGGCCGTTCCTGCCGATGGATGCGGCGGAGGCGCTGAAAGCCGCGCTGCCGAATGCGAAATTCGTCGAGGGGCTCGTCGTTCTCGAGCGGCTGCGCGCGATCAAGAGCGCCGAGGAGCTAGCGAAGCTCCGGGAAGCCTCCGAGCGCATCATCGATTCGATGCTGGCGGTGATCGCGCGCCACGGGCCGGGCTCGACCAAGCGCCAGATTGCCGAAGCGCTCCAGCGCGAAGAAGCGAGCCGCGGGCTCGATTTCGAATATTGCCTGATCACCGCGGGGGCGAGCCTCAACCGCGCGCCTTCGGATCAGCCCTGGCAGGAGGGCGAGCCGCTCTCGCTCGATTCGGGGGGCAATTATCAGGGCTATATCGGCGATCTCACGCGGATGGCGGTGCTCGGCGAGCCCGACGGGGAGCTTCAGGAGCTGCTCGGCAAGGTGGACGAAATCCAGCAGCTCGCGTTCCGCACGATCACGCCGGGGCGTCCGGGCGGAGAGGTGTTCGCGACGGCACAGAACGCCCTGCAGGGGATGCCGGAGCACAACCACATGCACTTCATGGCGCATGGGATGGGCATGATCAGCCACGAGGCGCCGCGGCTCCCGACCAACGGGCAGATGTCCTATCCGGCAATGGATGCCGAGCGGCCGCTCGAGCCCGGGATGGTGCTCTCGATCGAAACGACGCTCGAGCATCCGCGGCGGGGATTCATCAAGCTCGAGGACACCGTGGCGGTGACGGCGAGCGGCCACGAGATCCTCGGCGTGCGCGCGCGCGGCTGGAATCGCGGCGGGACCGAGGCGGCTTAGCCCGGCGCCGGCGGAGCGGGCGCTTCGTTCTGCCACACGAACAAGTCGGCGTCATTCGTTGAGGCGGCGGCGGAGCGGCGATGCCCGAGCTTCCGGATGTCGAGATTTTCAGGTCGCTCGCCGAGCGTCACGGCAGGGGGAAAATCATTGCCCGGGTGAGCGTGAGTGATCCGGGCATGGTGAAAGGCGCGGCCGCGGACGAGCTGCCGCGGCTGCTCGAGGGAAAGCGCATCGCCGGCTGCCGGCGGCACGGCAAGCTCCTGTTCGTCGAGATGGCGGGAGGCGGGGCGCTGGCGCTGCATTTCGGCACCAACGGATCGCTGCGCTGCGTGGCGCCGGAGGAGGCCGAGCCTGCCTATACGCGCTTATCGCTTGGCCTCGCCGCGGGCGAGCGGCTCGCCTATCTCAATCCGCGCCGCATCGGCGAGGTGCGGTGGGTGGAAAGCGCCGAGAGCTTCATCGCCGAGGCGGGCCTCGGCCCCGATGCGCTCGATCCGGCGCTCGACGAGGCGACATTCGCGCCAGCGCTCGGGGACGGCAGGCAAGCGATCAAGGCGGTCCTGATGGACCAGGCGCGGATCGCGGGGATCGGCAATATCTATTCCGACGAGATCCTGTTCCAGGCGCGGCTGCATCCGGCACTCGCCGCGCGCTCGCTCGCGGCGGCGGGCCGCGCGCGGCTCTATGCGGCGATGCGGCACGTGCTCGAGACCGCGATCGCCTGCGGGGCGGGAGCGGAGAATTTTACCGAGAATCTGCCGAAGGATTTCCTGATCCCCGAGCGCCATGCGGGCGGGCACTGCCCGCGCTGCGGTGCGGCGCTCCGCGTCTACAAGCAAGGCGGCCGCACCGGCTATTACTGCCCGCGCTGCCAGAAGGAGCCGTAGAAATCGAGCCAGGCGCGGGCGTGCTCCAACGCCTCAGAGCGGAGACGGCAGCTTCGATGCTGCCCGTCACGCTCGCGGGCGATGAGCGCGGCTTCTTCGAGCACGCGGAGATGGCGCGAGATCGCGGGGAGCGAGATCGCGAAGGGGCGGGCCAGCTCGCCCACCGTCGCCTCCCCCTTCGCCAGGCGGTGGAGGATGGCACGGCGGATCGGGTCTGCGAGGGCGGCGAAGGTGGCGTCGAGGGGAGACATTTAACCGAAGTGTTAATTAACCGAGCGGTTAAGTCAAGTGCCAAAGCGCGGGCGGCTCGGCTCAGGCGTCGTCGTCGCGATGGAGATCGTGAACGACCACGCCGTCGCGCATGTCGCGCGGCGGGGAGCCCCTGGCGCTGAAGAGATCGACCTGGCAAACGAGCGTGCTCAGATTGTCCTCCTGCTCGAGCGGATATTGGAGCGGCGTGTTGGAGACGATGCCGCCGTCCCGGTAATGCTCGCCCGCGATCAGGACATGCGGGCCGGGGCCGCATCGCTGATCGCGCGCAGCAAGGTCAGCAGCGCGCGATTGAGAGGCGTGGCGATACCGTGCCGCTCGCCGGCCGCAACGATGGCGCCCGTCAGCGCCTCGATCTCCAGGGGGCGGCCGGCAAGACAGTCGAAATACATCGAGGTTCCGGCCTCGGGCGGATAGGTGAGGAGAGTCGCAAGCGTCTGCTCGGATTCGTCCGCGGTCACGCGGGCGCCGTCGGCGCGGGCGACGCTCACCGCTTCCTCGAGCACCGCGAGGCAGAGTGCCCGCATGTCCTCGCGCCGCAGCACCGCCTGGCGTTGGCGGGTGAGCGCGGTGAGCGGGTTCGCCACCGCGTTGATGAGCAGCTTCCGCCACATGAGCGTGGCGAAGTCGGCGCTGCGGAGCACCTTGAGCGGCGTGCCGGCGAGAAGCTCCGCGAAGGCAGCACCTTCGGCGTCGTCCGCCACCGCGAGATCGTGCTCGACGACGTGGCGAAGCCGGACGCGATCGGCTGCCATGCGCTCACCATTGTAATAGACGATGGCGGGCACCACGCGCGCTTCGGGGACGAACGGCGCGATGCGCGCGGCATGGTCGATCCCGTTCTGCAGGACGGCGATCCGCGTCTTTGGCCCGCAGAGCCGCGTGAGCCAGGGAGCCGTCGAAGCCGTTTCATGCGCCTTGGTGCAGAGGAGCACCCAGTCCACCGGCCTGGCGTCCGCGGGATCGGTGAGCGTGCGGAGGGAAACCTCGGCGGTCCCTTCCGGGCGCTCGACGATGAGGCGCGCGAGCGGCCGGCGGGCGCAGACGGCGACGTCGTGGCGGCTGGCGTGAACGAGGCACCCGGCCGCGACGCCGCCGATTCCCCCGAGGCCGACGACGGCGACAGTTCGCCTCATCTTCCTTCGGCGGGCTGGCCGACGTGCGGGAAATCCTCTCTCATGGCGAAATCCTCGTGAGGACCCGATGCAAGCCGCTCGGGCGGGAGCCTCGTACATTCGCGCAATCTCGTGGGGCGGTATTGGCGGAAATTGCGGCCCAGGGGCGCCTGACCCCGTCAGCCGTGGTGCCTCTGCGCCACGCGGGCGATGAGCTCGTCCAGGCGCGAGAGAAAAAGCTTCAGGACCGGCGATCGGTTCGCCTTGTTGTAGCCGATCACCAGGTCGATCGCGGTGTCGTCGTCCTTGAGCGGCCGGCTGATCACCGACCAGGGCAGGAAATTCTGGGCATAGGCGGGCAGCAGCGCAACGCCGCGGGTGGAGGCGACGAGCGACATGGCCATGGCGAGGTTGTCCACCTCGTGGGCCGGCGTGATTCCAAGGCCCGAGCGCTTCAGTGTTTCGAGGATGACCGCGCGCAGGGCGGGCGCGGTGCGTGAGACGCTGATGAAGGGTTCGGCCGCGATGTCGTGCAGCGAAACGGCCTTATGCCTCGCCAATCGATGATCGCTGGGCAGGATCGCCACCAGCCTTTCGCGCGTCACCAGGCGAAATTCCAGATCGCCGGCCTCGACCTCGCGGCGCATGAAGGCGAGATCGAGCCGGCCGCGCATCAGCCCGTCCGCCAGATCCGGAGAATATTGGCTCGAGACCGTGACATCGATATTCGGAAGCTCGTCGCGCAGGATGCGCATGGCCTCCGCAAGCCAATCGATCTCCTGCCCGGTGAGAAACCCGAGCGCGAAATTGGCCTTGGCGGGCTCAGCCGCGCGGCGCGCCGCCGCGCAAGCGGCCTCGACCTGCGCGAGCGCGAGCCGGGCATGATCGAGGAAGGCGCGGCCGGCGACCGTCAATTCGATTCCCTTGGCGCTGCGGGTCAGCAGCCGGGCGCCGACCTCGTATTCCAGGTCCCGCATCTGGCGGCTGAGCGAGGGCTGCGCCGTGTGCAGGCGCTTGGCCGCGGCCGTGGTCAGGCTTCCTTCCTCCGCGACGGCGACGAAGAACCGCAAATGGCGGAGCTCCACGGGATGCTCTCATACCTCCAAGGCATGCCCTCCATCCTACAAAGTCTTTTTGGGCCGGGCCAGCGCCGCCTAATTTCCGCGCTGCAACAGGCTGATGGAGAGAGATCATGGACACGCTCTCGGGGAAGACCGCCCTCGTCACGGGTGCTTCACGCGGCATGGGCCGCGCCGCGGCGCTGGAGCTCGCGAAGGCGGGGGCGCAAGTGCTCGTGCATTACGGGAACGGCGCCAAGGAGGCCGATGAAGTCGTCGCCGAGATCCGCCAGCTCGGCGGCCGCGCCGATGCGGTGCAGGCGGATCTGGCCGCGCCCGATGGCGCGCACCGGCTCGCGAAGCGGGTCCGCGAGATCGTCGGCGGCCGGCTCGATATCCTGGTGGCCAATGCCGGCATCTCCAAGGCCGCGACCATCGAGGAGACGACGGTCGAGGACTTCGATCGCCTGTTCGCCGTCAATGTCCGGGCGCCGTTCTTCCTGGTCCAGCAACTGCTTCCCATCCTGGGGAAGGACAGCAGCATTGTCCTGCTCTCCTCGCTGGCGGCGCATGCCGCCGTCGGCAACCTTCCCGCATACTCAGCCACCAAGGGAGCGATCGATACGCTGGTGAAGCATTTCGGCGTTGCCCTCGGCGGGCGCGGCATCCGCGTGAATGCGGTTGCACCCGGCGTGATCAATACGGACATGTCCAGCTTTGCCCGGACCGACGAGGGGCGGGCCTTCACGCTCGGCATGCAGGCGCTGCAGCGCATCGGCGAGGCCGGCGACGTGGGCCCCGTTGTTGCGTTTCTCGCCTCCGACGCCGCGCGCTGGATCACCGGCGATACGCTCAGGGTCGATGGCGGCTCCAAGCTCTGACGGGTGTAGGATCGGGCCCGGCACCACGCTCCAATTCGCCGCCCCCTGATCCTCGGGGGCTTCAACTCAGCGCACGCAAGGAGGGCGATATGTCGAAGACCACGCCGCAAGAGAACAAGGCGCTCGTGCTCGAAGCTTTCGAGGCGCTCTTCAACAAGCGCGACTACGACGCCGCCGAACGCTTCTGGTCGGATCGCTACATTCAGCACAGCGCGCATATTCCGCCCGGTCGCGAGGGGCTGTTCGACCTCGTTCGCGGCCTTCCCGATAGCTCCCGGTACGAGAACCAGTTGATCGTGGCGGAAGGGGACTATGTGATCGCGCACGGCCGCTTTTCGGGCAATGGCCGCCCGGCCGCCTGGATCGCCGCCGATATCGTCCGCATCGAGGACGGCAAGCTCGCCGAGCACTGGGATGTGCTTCAGGACGAAGCGACCGAGGCGGACTCCAAGAGCGGTCTGCCGATGTTCGGCGAGCGCTTTCCTTCCTGACGGCCGGCTGGCGCGATGGGCCGCAACCGGCAATCGCCAAATAATCTCGGCGGCGTGTCACAGAGGGCCGATCCGCCTCGTCATCTCCTCGCGAACGGCGATTGAGGGAGCGATTGGTCATGGCACCGGGTGGCAACGGATCAGGTCGGCGCCGCGCTCGGCAATCATCATCACCGGCGCATTGATGTTTCCGCCCGGCAGGTCCGGCATCACCGAAGCATCGATGACACGCAGCCTCTCGATGCCGTGTACGCGCAGCTCCGGGTCGACGACGGCGAACGCATCCCGATCCGTCCCCATTCGACAGGTGCCGGCAGGGTGATGAACGGTAATCGCGGTGCGGCGGATGTAAGCGTTGAGCTCGTCGTCATTCATGCAGGTTGCCCCCGGCGCAGCCTCCCGGCCGACGAACGGGGCCATGGGTCGCTGAGCCGCAATCTCACGCACGATCCGGACGGCGGAGCGAAGCGTCTCCCGGTCGCGCTCGCTCGCCAGAAGGTTCTGGCGAATGCGCGGAGCGGCGGCGGGTTCCCTGGAGGCAAGTGTGACCTCTCCGCGGCTTTCAGGATGGATCATCACCGCGCGAGCCGCGAAGCCGTCGGTGAAGGGCGCTTTGAACGGCGCGAAATAGGGTGAGGCGCTGAGCGGGGCGGCGGTAAGGAGGATCTGGACATCCGGTAGCGCCGCGTCGTGCCGGCTGCGTAGAAAGCCGGTGAGGCCGCCCGGTACATCGGCAGCGAAGCCGACGCCTGCCGTGTACGCGGCAACAAGCGAGAGCGCGATACGGTCATAGCGCATCATTCGATGGAACGGCCCTGGCTCCTTGCGATCGTACGTGACGATCACCGAGGCATGATCCTGCAAATTGCGACCAACGCCGGGCGACGCCACCTGCACATCAATGTCATGTCGGCGGAGCGCATCAGGATCGCCTATCCCGGAGAGCATCAGCAGTTGCGGCGAATTGATCGCGCCGCCGGCCAAGATCACCTCTCCTGCGGCGTGCGCAACCGCTTGCGTGCCATTCTGCAAAAAGGCGACGCCGATCGCCCGCCCGTCCTCGATCAGAACCCGTGTCGCCGGCGCGCGCACACGCACGGTAAGGTTATGCCGCTCGAGTGCCGGCCGCAGATAGCCGGTGGCTGCGCTGCACCGGCGACCCCGGCGGATTGTCATCTGCAGCCGGCCGAAGCCCTCCGCCCCGGTCGCGTTGTAATCCTCGGTCAGCGGATGGCCGACGGCTAGCGCCGATTCAAGATAAGCTGGCACCAGCGGGTCCCGGTAGCGGCAACGCTGCACGGTGATCGGCCCATCGCCGCCGCGGGTGCTGCTCACGCCGTCCTCCCAGGATTCCTGGCGCTTGAAATAGGGCAACACATCCGCCCAGGACCAGCCCTGAAGGCCGAATTCGCGCCGCCAGCGATCGAAATCGCCAGGATGGCCGCGTACATGCGCCATGGCATTCGTCGAGGATGAGCCGCCTATCACCTTACCGCGTGAGCACTCCACCCGGCGGTTGTCGACATTCGCTTCCGGCTCGCAGAAATACATCCAGTCATGCAGGCGCTTCTGCAGGATCATGCCCCAGCCGAGCGGGATATGAATCCACGGATCGCGATCCCAGCCTCCCGCCTCCAGAAGCAGTACCGAGCTGTTCGGATCCTCGCTCAGTCGTGCCGCCAGCACGCAACCGGCGGAACCCGCTCCGACGACCACATAGTCATACGTCGCGACGTCAGCCATGTGCCGTCGCGCGGCTCATCTTCCCATCGGATAAGACGCTGCCACGAACCGATTATCGAAGCCGCCCTTCGGCGCGGCCGATTTCGGAAGCTGGCCTTCGCTCTGCAGCATGTGGATGGTCTCCGACCAACGCGTCGCGGTGATCGTGCCGAGGCCTTGCGACTTGGTATCGGCGCTGAAGAACGTGCCCTTGATGTCGGCTTGAAGTTGCGCAAGCAGTACGGCGCGCTGGCTCTTGTATTCCGGGTTGGCGGCAATGACGATATCGACTGCCTCTTGCGGCGAGGCGACGACGTCGCGAAAAGCGAGCAGATAGGCGCGCACGAAGCGCTGCACAAGATCGGGATTATCGCCGATCAGCGTTTCCGATGCGAACACTCCGGAGCCGTAGGAATGCAGGCCATAGTCGGCGCCCTGAAGGATCGAGAGCGAGCCGGGCCCTCCGGTCTTGGCCTCCAGGACCGGCACCTCCGCGTCGATATACCCCGGGATGGCATCGACCCGGCCCAGCACGAGATAGTTCTCATATGGCGGAGATACCGTCCTGAGCTTGATATCGGCAAGCGACATCCCGTTTGCATGCAGGAAGGCCTTCAGAAAGAGGAACGCCGATCCGGCCGCCGGGTCCGCGCCGACGGTAAGGCCTTTCAGATCCTGCGGCGTGACAAGCTTGTGCCGGGCGGCGACGGAAATCATCGCCAGCGGGCTTCTCTGGTTGACGGCAACGATCGCGACGTCCGCGACGCCATGAGTGCGGCTTATGATCAGGGTCGGCAGATCGCCAAAGCCGAATTGCGCATTTCCGTTCGCGACCAGCCTGAGCGCGTTTGCCGAACCGGTGCCGCGGCGGATGGCGACGAGATTGATCCCGTTCCGTTCGAAATACCCCTTGTGCCTGGCGACAAAGAACATCGCGTGGTCGCCGCGCACCACCCAATCCAGCTGCACCGTGACCTTATTCGGTTCGGCTCCGGCGGAAGTTCTCACCGGAAGCAGTCCCTCGGCGAGCGCGCCCGCCGAAAGGGCCAACATCGTCCGCCTCTCCATAATCCGGATCTCCTTCATCTGAGCCTCCTGCCTTTATTTCGGGGACCACGGCACGAGCAGCCGCTCGGCCAGCTCAACCAGGTAGTAGAACACGATGCCGAGCACTGAGACCTCCACGAGTGCTGCGAACACGAGTGGCGTTTCGAGCTGGGTGGAGGCGAATTGGATGATATAGCCGAGCCCCGCCTGGGCGCCGCTGAACTCCCCCACGATCGCGCCGATGACGCTGAACGTCACTGCGATCTTGAGTCCCGACATAAGGTAGGGCAGGGCGGTCGGAACCTGCACGCGCCAAAGAATCTCGCCGCCACGGGAACCGACGGAACGCATCAGCGCCACCAGGTTCGGATCGACCGCGCGGAGCCCCGACAGCATATCGAGCGCCACGGGAAAGAAGGCGATGACAACGGTCAGCACCACCTTGGGGGCCAGGCCGTAGCCGAACCAAAGAATGCAGAGCGGCGCCAGGGCGATCTTGGGTACTGTCTGGAATAGAACGACCAGCGGATAGACGGCGCGGCCCAACCGGTCGAAGCGGGCGATTAGCAAGGCGAGCGCCGCTCCCACCAATCCTGAGACCGCAAAGCCGAGCAGCACTTCCTGTGCCGTTATCCAAGCGTTTTCAGCCAGGCTCGCCTGATCGCGAATGAGAACAGCGGCGATTGCGGAAGGTGCCGGCAAGGCAAAGTCCGAGACCTTGAGCAGGCGGACCACCCCTTCCCAGACAAGCAGGACTGCGACCAGGAGGAAAGCGGGCGGGAGAAGCTGCGATGCGCCGCGGCGCAGTTCGGAGCGCGCGGCTGGGCCAGGCCGGTGAGGAGCGACGCCCGTTGTCATGCCGCATGCCCTTGCTTGAGCAGCAGGCGTAACTCCGTGGCGACCTGGCCAAAGGCAGGGTCGGCGTAGCTCGCCTCCTTGCGTGGGTAGGCGAGCGGGACCGACAGTGCCGCCAGTAGCCGCCCTGGCGAGGCGGCCATCACATGCACCTCGCTCGAGAGGAAAACGGCCTCATTGATCGAGTGCGTGACGAGCAGGATGGTCTTGCCGGTGCGGCGCCAGAGATCCAGCAGGAAGGTGCCCATCGTCTCGCGCGTGATGGCGTCCAGCGCCCCGAACGGCTCGTCCATCAGCAGCACGTCCGGATCGAGCGCCAAGGCTCGGGCAATCGCCACGCGCTGGCGCATGCCGCCCGAAAGCTGCGACGGCAACCGCTGTTCGGCCCCCTCCAGACCGACCAGCCGCAGCATTGCCTGCGCGCGCTCGCGTACCGCGCGGACCGGAAGCGAGCGATCGGTGATGCGGAGCAGGAAGCCGGCGTTGGCGAGCGCGTTCTGCCAGGGCAGCAGCGTCGCATCCTGAAAGACGAGGCCGATCCGCCGCTGCCGCGCTGCCTCCGCCGGCGCCATTCCGGCAACCGCTACGCGGCCGGAGCTGGGCGGCAGCAGGCCGGCCAGCACCTTCAATAAGGTACTCTTGCCACAGCCGGAGGGTCCGATCAGGGAGACGATGCTGCCGCGCGGGATCGCGAGATCGATGTCGCTCAAGACACGCAGGGTTGCGTGCCGGCCCATCGGGAAGTCGAGCGAGACGCCATGCGCCTCGATGTGCGGTGGGTTCGACGAATCGCTGTCCGATGCTGCCTGACGGGCCGGTTGGGTCTGCGTCGGCAGGATCTGGGCCACGGCTCCGCCGGTCAGCCCGCCGCGACCGCGCGGGCGAAGGCGGAGCGCCGCTCCAGCCTTTCGTGCCAAGCCTCCAGCCTTGGCAGCTTCGGTCGGTCGAAGGGAAAAGCCAGGCAGCGACGCACGATCGGGCCGAGCGCGATGTCGGCCAGGCTGAACGCGCCGGTCGTCCAGTCCCGGGCCATTGCACCCTCGAGCACCGCAAGCTCGGTCAGGAGATCGCTCACCGTGTTCACGCCACGCTCCGCCGCCGGCTTCTTCGCGTCGCGGAAGCCCGCAAGATAGCAGGGATTGAGCGCGGCAAGCAGCCAGTCCATCCACCGTTCCACCTCTGACCGCGCGGCAAGGTCGGACGGATATAGGGGGCTGGCGCTCTTTGCGGCGAGGTAGCGGAGGATGGTGTTGGATTCCCAGACAACCACGTCGCCATCGACCAGGGTCGGCACCTTCCGCGTCGGGTTCAAGGCCGCGTATTCGGGCGTCGCGGTGTTGCCGAACTGGCGGCCATAGTCCTCCCGCTCGTAGGAGAGGCCCATCTCTTCCATCCCGAAAATGACCTTTTGCACGTTGCCGGAGGTCGCGCGGCCGAGCAGTCGGAGCATTCAGGTCTCCTTTCCGGGGGCGTAGGCGATGCAGTCCATTTCGATCTTGGTATCGATGACGGCACGCGCCTCCACCGTCGTGCGCGCCAGCCGCCCCTTCGGGAAGTATTCCCTGAACACGCCGTTGTAGCGGGCGAAATCGCGGGCATCCCCGAGATAGGCGGTCAGCTTGACGATATCCTCGAGATCGCAGCCCGCGGCCCTGAGCGCGCGACGCACCGCCTCGATCGTCGCCCGCGTCTCGTCCTCGATGGTGCCGGCGATCATTACGCCGTTCTCATCCTTGCCAACCTGACCGGAGACAAAGATGAAATCGCCCGCCCGGACCGCGGGATGAAAGGGAAGGTTGGGATTCTTCGAGCCGAATACCTCGATCTCCGACCCCATCGTATCCGGACCTCCGATTCAGGATGCAAGATATTCGATCACGTCCACGCCGCGCTGCCGATCGGCGAGGTAGATGATCCCTCGTTCATCGGTGGTGACATCGTTGGAAGAGGCACGATCGCAACCGGGCGGGGCGTCGGGCTCGTAGAACCCCACTTCCTGCGGGCGGAACGGATCGGCGACATCCACAACCCGCAGCCCCTGAGCGAACCAGGCAAAGGGAACGGTGGTGCCGTGAAATCGCTCGGAAGGCTGGTGGCAGCCGGTCATCGGCGGCTTTGGCGCGCCGTCCGGGTCCAGCCCCGGCACCTGAATGGTGGCGATCGGCAGCGGCTGGCGCTCGTCGCTGATATCGTAGACCCAGGCAAAGGCGGGCGGCGCGGGACGGAGTTTCGCTACGTCCTCGTCCGCAACGATCAGGATGCTCCTTCCGCGCAACGGAGTGGGGAGCGGCAGGCAGGTATGGGTCGGATGCGGATGGGCCGGCGAACTGTTCAGGCCGGAGACGAGACGCGGTCGTGATAAGTCGGAAATGTCGAGGATGAACATCCCGTGGTGCCAGTAGGAGACGTACAACCGATCGCCCAACCGCAGCGGATGGTGGCACCGTGGCGTCACGTAGCCGTCCCAGGGATAATCCTCCCCCGCGCCGACGTTCTGTCCCGGGATCCACCAGCGCCCGACCTCGTGCGGTCGCGTCGGATCGGCCAAATCGAGGATCATCGTGATATTGCCGACGTAGCCCTCAACGGTGGGCGAGATGTACGCGTAGCGCCCGTCGAAATCGTAACGATGCACGCCGCTGCCGGCGGTGCGCCAGTGAGTGATGAGCCGCGGCCGCGACGGGCAGCTCACGTCGTAGATCCCGAGCCCGCCGCCGAATTCGGGATTGTCCTGGCCCAGCCGCTCGTGGTTGACGAGCATGATGCCGTCCTGTGCGCGGACTTTGTGCGAATGCCAGCCTAGCGGCATTTCCACCGAGGCCAAAGGCCGCGGACGGGACGGATCGGCGACGTCGAAGATGGAGGTGCCGGCAGGCGGGCGCATATGGGCAACGTAGAGAGTCGTGCCATCGATCCAGACTTGGCCGCTGCCGGGACAGTCGATGTGCCCCAACAGCCGCGTATGCGACGCACTGGCCAATTCGCAACCTCAGGCCAGCCGGACGGGATCGCCTGTGCCATCGCGTCCCCACCGCTGCAGCAGCCCGAAGGCCTTGAGCGCCGGCTCGTCGCTGGCGAGGAACAGGATTGCCGGATCGGTCGCGCTGTCGTTGGCATGCTCGGCCCAGGCACCGCCGGGAATCGCCAACGTGTCGAACCGGTTCCAGACGAAGCGCTTGCCATCGACGATGCTGTGACCGTGCCCTTCGAAGGGGGCGATGAGGAGGCTCGCGGTCTGGCGCAGCGGCCGCGTGACCTCCCCTGGCCGAAGCATCTGCATGAAGAAGGTCATGGTTTTGAATACGGGTCCGCCGTTGAGCGGATCCACGTATTCCACGAGCAGCGCCTCATAGGGGTTGCCGTCCCAGTCCCGGTGCTTATCGAGGAGCTCGCGCACGGGCTCGTAGCGGTACACAAACATCGGCGACGACCCGCCGACCCCGCGGTGATGATCGACGAAGCGTGGCAGGAGCCCGCCCGCCCCATAGATGCGCGCCGAATAGTCGCTCGGGAAGCGCGCGGTCTGCTGCTTCTTCTGGGTGCCTTCTTCCTTGTAATCGTGGCTGAAATCGAGCGCATTGAGCTGCTCGACGAGCGGAAGGTCGAGCACCGAGAGGTTGACCGCCGGCTCCGCTCCCAAGTTGCCGTGGTTGTGCCAGGTGTCGCGCGGTGTCAGCACCGCGTCGCCCGGACCGAAGACGATGTCCTCGCCTTCGACGCCGGTAAAGTTCCGCGTGCCGGTCAAGCCGAAACGTACAGCACTTGCCGTATGCTTGTGTGGCGGCATCACCTCGTTCGGGTCGTTGAGGCGATAGGCGGTGTACATGGTGGTGACGGTCGCGCGGCGCGGCGCCAGTCCCGGATTGACCAGGATCAGCGACCGCCGCTCCGAATCGTTCATCGTCACCAGGTCGGCCGATCGGCGCAGAAGCGAATCAAGCTCGCCGTCGTAGCTCCACAAATAAGGGATTGCGCGAGGACCGCCTACCAGCTGGCGGATCTCGTCATGTCCGACGTCGGTGCTGGTCGCCCAGAACGGGAACAGGTGCTTCTGGTGCAACTCGTCGTACATTGCTTTCAGGGCGATGTCGCGATTGCTCGACGTGGGCAAAGGCGTGACCGTCTCGGCCATGCAACCCTCCTGCAGCCCGCCGGGCGCGGCACCCGGAGCCAATTGTACCGGTTGATGCGGAGACTCAACCACACACAACGGATGGCGTCAACCCCGCATCGCGGTTGACTGGCTGGTTGCCGCGGTTGACAACCGAGAGGCGCCCTGACATGGTGCCTCTGGCGCGGGCACTTGTTACTCATGGCTGAGCCATCCACGCGATTCTGTGGTCAGGGTGAAATATGGTTGGCGCCCAACCGGATAACTCGGTTGATCCGATCCTCGATGCGTTGCGTTCTGCGATCGCTCCGGACGGGAGGCGCGAGCCGGAGCGGGTGCTGGCGCAGCGGCTTGGGGTTACGCGTCATCGGCTCCGCAGTGCGCTGAAGACGCTGCAGTCTCGCGGCGAGATTGCTCCCGCGCCGCCTCGCCGCGGTGGCCTCGGCCTACGCGACCGCGAAGCAATGATCCGTGCCACGAACCCGCTAGAGGTCATCGAGCTGCGGATCGCGCTGGAACCATCGCTGGCACGGCTGGCGGCGCTTCGCGCGACTCCCTTCGACATCGCCCGCATCGGACGTGCGGCGACGACGCCTGTTGCCAAGGACAGCGGAGCCGCCGACCTCGCTTTCCATCGCCTGGTCGCGACCAGCACGCGCAATAGCCTGGCAGCCGAGTTCTACGCCCTACTCCGGCGTGTCGGCACCGATGTGCGGCTGCGCCTCAACCCGGACCGGCCCGCCTGCCCGAACCGGTTGCGCGAGCGCGATGCGGAGCACCGCGCGATCGCGGCCGCCATTGCCGCCCGCGATCCGGATGCGGCGGAGCAGGCGATGCGCCATCATCTCAATGCCGTGCAGGAACAAATCCTCGGCCGGCTCATGCCACGTCAAGGTGCGGCGTGAAGCCCGTCCGCGACCTTCACGCGGCGCTGGGCGGTCGCTTGGCGACGGACGAAGCTCCGGGGGCCGACTTAAGGGCGAGCCCTTGGTCGCGGGCTGGCTGGGGGACCTGGATTCGAACCAAGGCTGCCCGGTCCAGAGCCGGGAGTTCTACCGCTAAACTATCCCCCAGCAGTCACGCATCGCCGTCCAACGCGCCTAGTTAATCGCGCGCAGGCGGGCCGGCAAGGCCGCCCGCGAGGCGCGCCCAAGCCGAAACCGGGCGGCGTGGGCAAACTCCTCTTGCCGCTCAGGCGCTTGCGAGGGAACTATAGGGCTCACGCTGGCACTCGCCCATGGCCGAATCCCTCGCTGCCGCCCGCCTGCCGCCCGCCTTCGGCCGCCATACCGGACCGGCGTTCGCTGCCCTCGACCTCGGGACCAACAATTGCCGCCTGCTTGTCGGCACGCCGGCCGCGGGCGGGTTCGCCGTGCTCGACCGCTTCAGCCGCATGGTCTGCCTCGGCGAGGACCTCGAACGGACCGGCACGCTGGGGGCCGCGGCCATGGATCGGGCGCTCGCCGCACTCGCCGCCTGCGCCGCCCGGCTCTCGGCGCGCAAGCTCGCGGGGCTCGCCGCCGTCGCCACCGAGGCCTGCCGCCGCGCCGCCAACGGGGCGGAATTCCTCGCCCGCGTGCATCGCGAAACCGGGCTCCGCTTCAGCGTGATCTCGGCCCGCGAGGAGGCGGAGCTTGCGATCGAGAGCTGCGCGCCGCTGCTCGCGCGCCGCCACGAGACGCCGCGCGCGCGCCGCGCGCTCCTCTTCGACATCGGCGGCGGATCGACGGAATTGGCCTGGCTCCGGCTCGATGCCGAGGGCAGTCCGAGCGTCGTCGGCTGCGCCTCGCTTCCCGTGGGCGTCGTCACGCTCGCCGAGCGTTACGGCGCGAGCGCCTTCACCGAAGCCGGCTTCGCGGCCATGATCCGCGACGTGAGCGCGCTGCTGGTGCCCTTCGATGCGGTGCACTGCATCGCGCGCGAGATCAGCGAGGCCCGCGCCGAGGCCCATGTACGGCTCCTCGGTACCAGCGGCACTGCCACCACGCTCGCCGCACTCGCCCTCGCCCTGCCGCGCTACGACCGCCGGCAGGTGGATGGGGCGGTGCTCACGCGGGCTGCCGCGGAGCGGGCGCTCGCAACGCTCCGCAGCCTCGAGCGCGGCGCGCTCGAAGCCCACCCCTGCATCGGCCCGGAGCGTGTCTCCTACGTCCGGCCGGGAGCCGCGATCTTCGCCGCCCTGATCGAGACCTGGGCCGCGCCGCACATGATCGTGGCGGATCGGGGCCTGCGCGAGGGCATGCTGCTCCGGCTGATCAGGACCGCGCGGCAGCCCGGCCGGCGCGCGTAGGGCGTGAGTCGAAGGAAGCCCACGCGCGCCGCACTGCCCGGCCGGACCGAGCGCGTCGCGGTCGCCAAGACGGCGGGGCGCTCGGCGGCTTCGCAGCGCTGGCTGACGCGCCAGCTGAACGATCCCTACGTGCAGGCCGCGCGGAGCTCCGGGTTCCGTTCGCGTTCGGCGTACAAGCTATTGGAACTGAACGAGAGATTTCGCTTCATTGGCAAGGGCGCCCGGGTGGTGGATCTCGGCGCCGCACCGGGGGGATGGATGCAGGCCGCACTCGCCGCCGGCGCCGGCACGATCGTGGCAATCGACCTCCTGCCGATCGCCCCGCTCGCCGGCGCGCACACGCTCGTGGCCGACGCCACCGCTCCCGACATCGTCGGGCCCGTGCGCGAGCTCCTTGGCGGCGCGGCGGAAATCGTCCTCTCCGACATGGCGCCCGCCGCGACCGGCCATGCGGGCACCGACCACGCGCGGATCATGGCGCTCGCGGAACAGGCCTTCGCCATCGCCGAAGAGCTGCTCGCCCCCGGCGGAACCTTCGTTGTCAAGCTCTTCCAGGGTGGCGCGGAGGCTTCGCTGCTGACGCCCCTCAAGCGGCGCTTCGCCGCGGTCCGGCACGCCAAGCCGCCGGCGAGCCGGGCCGAGTCGCGGGAGCTCTATCTGGTCGCGACCGGCTTCCGCCCGGCGGAGGGCCAATGATCCGAGCGCCTTGACGCGCGGACTGAACGGCGCGGTTGCACCGCCCGCCGAGGCCGACTATGTGGAGCCGCCAAGGTTGCGGATGAAAGGTCCGGCCATGGCCCCCGACATCACTCCGATGCCTGCCGAAGCGGAGACCTTCTCCCGCCTCGAGGAGGCGCTCGCCTTCGACGACGTGCTGGTGGTCCCCGCCTTCTCCGAGGTGCTGCCGGCCGCCACCGATACGACGACGCGGCTCACCCGCTCGATCCCGCTCAATATCCCGATCCTCTCCGCCGCGATGGACACCGTGACCGAGGCGCCGATGGCGATCGCCATGGCGCAGCAGGGCGGGATCGGCGTGATCCACAAGAACCTCACGATCGAGGAGCAGGCCGCCGCCGTCCGCCAGGTGAAAAAGTTCGAATCCGGGATGGTGGTGAACCCGCTCACCATTCATCCCGACCAGACGCTCGCCGATGCGAGGGCGCTCATGGACACCTATCGCATCAGCGGCGTGCCCGTGGTCGAACGCGAAACCGGCCGGCTGGTCGGCATCCTTACCAACCGCGACGTTCGGTTCGCGACCGATCCGAACCTCCGGGTCGACGAGCTGATGACGCGGGAGAACCTCGTCACCGTGCCCGCCGATGTCTCGCCCGAGCACGCGCGCCAGCTCCTGCACCGGCGCCGCATCGAGAAGCTCCTCGTGGTGGACGAGGCGTATCGCTGCGTCGGGCTGATCACGGTCAAGGACATGGACAAGGCGGAGAAGCATCCGCTGGCCAACAAGGATGCGCTCGGCCGGCTGCGCGTCGCGGCGGCGACCGGGGTGGGCGCTGCCGGCGAGGAGCGCACGCTGGCGCTCGTCGCCGCCGAGGCGGATGTCATCGTCGTCGATACCGCGCATGGCCACTCGGCGGCGGTGCTCGCCGCGATCGGCCGGATCAAGCGGCTTTCGAATTCGGTCCAGGTCATGGCCGGCAATGTCGCCACACCCGAGGGTGCGCGCGCCCTGATCGCCGCGGGCGCGGACGCGGTGAAGATCGGCATCGGCCCGGGCAGCATTTGCACCACAAGGGTCATCGCCGGCGTCGGCGTGCCGCAGTTCACCGCGGTTCTGGAGACCGCCGCCGTCTGTCGCGAGCATGGCGTGCCGGCGATCGCGGACGGAGGCGTGCGCACCTCGGGGGACATCGTCAAGGCGATCGCCGCCGGCGCCGATTGCGTGATGATCGGGAGCCTGCTCGCCGGCACCGACGAATCACCCGGAGAAGTCTTTCTCTATCAAGGACGAAGCTATAAATCTTACCGTGGGATGGGAAGTCTTTCGGCGATGGCCCGGGGCTCCGCCGACCGCTACTTCCAGCAGGAGATCAACGACCAGCTCAAGCTCGTCCCGGAAGGCATTGAAGGACGCGTCGGCTACAAGGGCCCGGTGGCCGCGGTCGTCCACCAGCTCGTGGGCGGGCTCCGCGCCGGCATGGGCTATACCGGCTCCGGCTCGATCGCCGAGCTTCAGCGCAATGCGCGCTTCCGCCGTGTCTCCGGCGCCGCCCTCCGTGAAAGCCACGTGCACGACGTCGCGATCACCCGCGAAGCCCCGAACTATCGCCAGGAGTAAGTGCGGCCGGGGGGCTTTGCCCCCATGACGCCGGCGGCACGGGTCGAGGCCGCGATTGCGCTGCTCGGCGAGATTCTGGCCGCGCCGCGGGCGCCGGCCGACGCGCTGGCGAGCGCCTTCTTTCGCGCCCGCCGCTATATCGGCGCGGGGGACCGGCGGGCCATCTCGGAGCGCGTCTGGCAGGTGCTCCGCAGCCGCCGCCGGCTTCGCTGGTGGCTCGAGCCGGCCGAGGAGACGGCCCGGCTGCTGGTTGGCGCGTCTCTCCTATTATCAGGCACCTCCATCGCGGGGCTCGAGCGGCTCTACAGCGGCGGGCGGTTCGGGCCGGCGAAGCTGGAAGAGAAGGAGCGCCAGGCGCTCAGCCGGCTGGAAGGGCAGGGGCTCGTTCATCCGGCGATGAGCGAAGCCGTTCGCCTCGAGGTGCCGGACTGGCTATTGCCGCGTCTCGAGGCACGGTTCGGGGCCGCACTCGGCCCCGAGATGGAGGCACTCGCGGAGGCCGCGCCTCTCGATCTTCGCGTCAATCTGCTGAGCGGCACGCGCGAGCGGGCGCGGGGGGCTCTGGCGGCGGAGGGGATCGCGGCCGAGCCGACCAAGCTCTCGCCCTGGGGCCTCAGGGTCGCCGAGCGCAGCCCGCTCGTCGGCGGGGCGGCGTTCGGGAGCGGGCTCGTCGAGATCCAGGACGAGGGAAGCCAGATCGTGGCGCTGCTGGTCGGTGCCGCACCCGGCATGCGCATCGCCGATCTCTGCGCCGGCGCGGGCGGCAAGACGCTCGCCATGGCGATGGCGATGGGCAACCGCGGCCGTCTCGTCGCCTGCGATGTCTCGGAGAGCCGGCTCGAGGCCGCGGTGAAGCGCCTGCGGCGCGCCGGCGTGCACAATGCCGAGCGGCACCTGCTGGTACCCGGGGACAAGTGGCCGAAGCGCCAGCGCGAGAAATTCGATGCCGTGCTGGTGGACGCGCCGTGCACCGGGACCGGGACCTGGCGCCGCAACCCGGACGCGCGCGGCCGCCTGGCTCCGGCCGATCTCGACGAGCTCTTGGCGCGGCAATCCGGCATCCTGGATATTGCCGCGGGGCTTGTTCGCAAGGGCGGCCGGCTGGTTTACGCTACCTGCTCGCTGCTCGCGGAGGAGAACGAGGCGCAAGTGTCCGCGTTTCTTGCGCGCCATCCCGACTTTGCCACGCTGCCGCTGGCCGCTTGCTGGCCGGCAGGCGCGGGCCCTGCGCCGGGCCCGGGCCCGTTCCTGTTCCTCACTCCGCTCCGCCACGGGACGGATGGGTTCTTCGCGGCGCTGCTCCAAAGGACGGCGGCATGATCGGCATCCGCCGCGCCCGGCCGAGCGATGCCTCCGCGATCGCCGCCGTGCACGTCGCGGCCTGGCAGAGCACCTATCCCGGCATCCTGCCCGAAGCCTATCTCGCGCGCCTTTCGACGATCCGCCAGGCCGCGCACTACGACCACGCCATCCGCACCGATGGCGGCGTCTTCGTCGCCGCCGCCTGGGGCGCGGATTTGCCGCAAGGCAGCCCGCCGCGCGTGGTCGGCTTCACGACCGTGGGCCCGGCGCGCACCTCCGGCATTGCCGAGGGCGAGATCGAGACGCTCTACGTGCTGGACGATTGGCGGGATCGGGGGCTCGGGCGACGGTTGATGCGCGCGGCCGGGGGCTACTTGCAGGCGCGCGGCTGCCGCTCGGCCTTTCTCTGGGTGCTCCGCGACAACCCGAGCCGATGGTTCTATACCCGCCTCGGCGGCAGGGCGGTCGCCGAATCGGTCATCCGCGTGGCCGGGCAGCCGGTCGCGCAGACGGCGTTCCTCTGGGACCCGATCGAGCGGCTGCTGCAAACCTCCTCGCCCCAAGTGGGATAACGGGTGGGATAACAGGTGGGGTAGAGCGCGGGCTGGTCTGCGCTTTCCGGTCTTGTCCCTGCGATAGTCCCGTGCTGCAACCCCTGCCAATCAGGAAACCCGACGTTTCGATGCCCGAGTCTACCCAAGAGCGCGTGCTGATCCTCGATTTCGGCAGCCAGTTCACGCAGTTGATTGCAAGGCGGGTGCGCGAGAGCGGGGTCTATAGCGAGATCTGGCCGTTCAACGCCGATCCGGCCCGCATCGCCTCGTTCGGGGCGCGCGCGATCATCCTCTCGGGCGGCCCGGCGAGCGTGCTCGAGGGGGACGCGCCGCGCGTGCCCGAGGCGGTGTTCGCGGCCGGCGTGCCGGTGCTCGGCATCTGCTACGGCGAGCAGGCGATGTGCGCCGCACTCGGCGGCGTCGTGGAGAGCGGGCTCTCCCGCGAGTTCGGCCGGGCGGAGGTCACCGTCACGGACGCGTGCGCGCTCACCGAGGGCGTGTGGGAGCCGGGCGCGCGCGCCGAGGTCTGGATGAGCCACGGGGACCGGGTGACGCGCCTGCCGCCCGGCTTCCGGGCGGTCGGCGTGAGCGAGGGCGCGCCCTTCGCCATCATCGCCGACGAGGCGCGACGCTATTACGGCCTGATGTTCCACCCCGAGGTGGTGCACACGGCGAACGGCGCGGCGCTCTTGCGCAACTTCACCCATGCGATCGCCGGCTGCCGCGGCAGCTGGACGATGGCCGGCTTCGCCGAGACGGCGATCGCGCGCATCCGCGCCGAGGTGGGCGAGGGGAGGGTGGTCTGCGGGCTTTCCGGCGGCGTCGATTCGGCGGTGACGGCGGCGCTCGTGCATCGCGCGATCGGCGAGCGCCTCGTCTGCATCTTCGTCGACCATGGGCTGCTGCGCGCCGGCGAGGCGGACGAGGTGGTCGAGACGTTTCGCGACCGGTTCAACATCCGCCTCGTCCATCGCGACGCGAGCGATCTCTTTCTCGCAGCCCTCGCCGGGATCGATGATCCCGAGAAGAAGCGCAAGACGATCGGCCGGCTCTTCGTCGAGGTCTTCGAGGAGGAGGCGCGGAAGCTCGGCGGCGCGGACTATCTCGCCCAGGGCACGCTCTATCCGGACGTGATCGAGAGCGTGAGCCCGGCGGGCGGGCCGAGCGTCACCATCAAGTCGCACCACAATGTCGGCGGCTTGCCCGAGCGTATGGGGTTCAAGCTGGTCGAGCCGCTGCGCGAGCTCTTCAAGGACGAGGTCCGCGCGCTCGGTCGGACGCTCGGGTTGCCCGAGACGATCGTCGGCCGGCATCCGTTTCCCGGCCCGGGGCTCGCCATCCGCATCCCCGGCCCGGTGGACGGGGGAAAACTCGCCTTGCTCCGCCGGGCGGACGCGATCTTCATCGACGAGATCAGAACCGCCAATCTTTACAACGCGATATGGCAGGCTTTTGCGGTGCTGCTTCCGGTGCGCGCGGTGGGCGTGATGGGCGACGGGCGGAGCTACGACCATGCGCTGGCGCTCCGCGCCGTGACCTCGACGGACGGCATGACCGCGGACGCCTATCCCTTCCCGGCCGCCTTCCTCGCGCGCGTCGCGGCCCGTATCGTCAACGAGGTGCCGGGCATCAACCGTGTCACCTACGACATCACCAGCAAGCCCCCCGGAACCATCGAGTGGGAATGACCCGCTCTCGCTTCCCCTGAAGGAGGAATCCCTCGTGCAGCAGAAACCGCGCGGCCGCCAGTTCTTTGCCAATCCCGGCCCGACCAATATCCCCGACAGCGTGCTGCACGCGGTCGCGCACGCCAGCATCGACTTCAACGATCCCGCCTTCCTCGAAGTCTACGACGGCTGCGTCGAGGGGCTGAAGCGCGTGCTCGGGACGCGGCATCATTTGTTCCTCTACAGCGCCTCCGGCCACGGTGCGTGGGAGGCGACATTGCTCAATCTCTGCTCGCCCGGCGATCGGCTCCTGATGCTGGAATCGGGCTACTTCTCGGAAGCCTGGAGCACGCTTGCGCAGAAGCACGGGGTCATGGTCGAGACCCTCCCGGCCGACTGGCGGCGTGGCGTGGAGCTTGCGGAGCTGCGCCGGAAGCTTGCCGAGGACAGCGCCCATCGGTTCCACGCCGTCTGCGTCGTGCACAACGAGACATCGACGGGGGTTCGGTTTCCGGTCGAGGCGGTGCGCGCAGCACTCGACGAAGCCGGCCATCCAGCACTTCTCCTCGCCGACACGATCTCCTCGCTCGGCTCGATCGACTTCCGCATGGATGAATGGGGCGTCGATGCCGTCGTCGGCGGCAGCCAGAAAGGCCTGATGCTGCCGGCAGGATTGAGCTTCACCGCGGCGAGCGAGAAGGCGATGGACGCGCATCTTCGTGCGCTTCTGCCGCGCTTCTATTTCGACTGGTCGGCGATGCTGACGCGCCGGCAGAAGAGCTTCATCGGCACGGTGCCGATCAGCTTCTTCTACGGGATGCGCGAGTCGATCCGGCTGCTCGAGGAGGAAGGGCTCGCCAACGTCTTCGCCCGTCATCACCGGCTTGCCGAGGGTGTGCGGCAGGCCGTGCGCGCGTGGGGCGGCAATGCCGGGCCTCAGCTCTATTGCGCCGATCCGGCCCGCCATTCCGATTCCGTCACCGCCGTGCTGATGCCCGACGGTTTCGATGCCGAGGCGATCCGCCGCACCGCGCTTTCGCGCTTCAATGTCTCGCTCGGCGGCGGGCTCGGGCCGCTTGGGGGAAAAGTGTTCCGCATCGGCCATCTCGGCGATCTCAACGAGCCGATGGTGCTGGGCGCGCTCGGCGCGGTCGAGATGAGCCTCAAGATCAACCGTGCGCCGCACAGCCAAGGCGGCGTCGATGCGGCGATGGACTGGTACGCGGAAGCCGCGTGATGGCGCCGAAATTCCTGAGCGAGCCGGAGCCTGAGCGTGGCGTGCCGCTGGCGGTCATCCCCGGCGTCTGGCGCGTGGTTGCGAACAATCCGGGCCCGATGACCTATCACGGCACCAACACGTACCTGATCGCCGATGACGAGGGCATGACAATCCTCGATCCGGGGCCCGACGATCCGGCGCATGTCGAGGCCGTGATCGCCGCGGCGGGCGGGCGGATCAACCGCATCCTCCTCTCGCATGGCCATCGCGATCACACCGGCGCGGCGGCGCGGCTGCGTGCCGCGACCAAGGCGCCGGTGTTCGGCTTCAGCCCGAGCGTGAACCCCGAAATCGCGATCGATCATGCGCTCGCGGACGGCGATACGGTCTCGGGTCTCACGGCCCTGCACACGCCGGGCCACGCCGCGGACCATCTCTGCTTTGCGACGGAGAACGGCTCCCTTTTCACCGGCGATCACGTGATGACCTGGTCGACGAGCGTCGTGAGCCCGCCGCACGGTGACATGGCCGCCTATTTCGCGAGCCTGGACCGGCTCGCCGCGCGCGCGGACCGCTACTACCTTCCCGGGCACGGGCCGCTGCTCGGGCGAACTTCCGGCTTCGCCAAGACGCTGCTCGCGCATCGCAAGCAACGCGAAGAGGCCGTGGGAGCGACGCTGAAGGAAGCGCCCGCCGCGCTCGCGGCGCTGACGGCGGAGGCCTATCCCGGCCTCGACCCGAAGCTGCGAGGCGCTGCCGAGCGCAACGTGCTCGCGCATCTCCTCAAGCTCGCCGCGGAAGGGCGCGCGCGGCAGGTGGACGGGCTCTGGGCCGCGGCGTGAGCCGGCGGCGGATCAAGGCGGGCGATAGAACTGCAGCGTCTTGATGTAGTTGGCGCGCTCGAAGGCGGCCGGGTCGGCAACGTTCCGCTGGCTCATGCGGCCGCGGATGGCGCTCACCGATTCGAGTCCGCGCGCCGCAAGCCAGGCTTCGAGCCCATCGACCAGCGCCTTCATATGCCCGACGCCGTGCCGCAGGAGCGAGGAGGTGGTCATGGCCACATCGGCGCCGGCGAGCAGGTATTTGACCACCTCGTCCGCGCTTTCGACGCCCGTGCTTGCCGCCAACGATGCCTTCACCCGCCCTGCCAGCAGGCTGATCCAGAGCAGCGGCAGCCGGATCTCGTAGGGGCGGCTCAGCTCGAGATCGGAGATCAGTGCGAGCTTCGCCAGATCGATATCCGGCTGGTAGAAGCGATTGAAGAGCACGAGCCCGTCGGCGCCTTCGTGATCGAGCCGCCGGGCGATATGGCCTGGCGCGCTGAAATAAGGGCCGATCTTGACCGCGATCGGAATCGTGACGGAAGCGCGAACGGCCCTGACGATATCGAGATAAAGCTGCTCGACCTCCTGCCCGGTAAGGTCGAGCTCGGAGGGAATGAAGTAGATATTGAGCTCGATCGCGCGCGCCCCGGCTTCCTCGATCCGCCGCGCATAAGAGATCCAGCCACGGTCGGTGACGCCGTTGAGGCTCGCGATGAGAGGGATATCCACGGCCTCGCTCGCGCGGCGGATGAGATCCAGGTAGCGCTCGGGGTCCATGGCATAGGCGGCCTGGGCGGGGAAGTAGCTGAGCGCCTCGCCATAGCTGTCGGTCCCGGCGGTGATCAGCTCCTCTATCAGGCGCTCCTCACGCTCGACCTGCTCCTCGAAGATCGAGGGGAGAACCACCGCCCCGGCGCCGAGATCTTCGAGGCGCTTGAGATTGTCGAGCTCTGCATTGAGCGGTCCCGCGCCGGCGACGATGGGGCTTCGGAGGTCCAAACCCAGATAGCGCGTGGCGAGGTCCATCGTCTCTTCTCTCCGTCGTGGCGCCGCGCGTTTCAGCCGTTGCCGACGCCGAGCGCTGCCTCGGTGGGTCCCGGTCCTGCCGACACTCGCGCAAAACTCTCGTAAGTCCGGTATTTTTCGGTGACGTTCTCCTGCGCCTGGCGCAGGAGCGCGGCGGCCTCCTCGGGGCGCATTGCCGCAAGTGCCCGATAGCGCAGCTCGTTATACGCATAATCCTTGAGCGGAATGGTCGGGCGTGGCGAATCGAGCCGGAATGGCGCCTCGCCGATCTTGCGCATCGCCGGGTTGTAGCGGAAGAGGGGCCAATAGGCGCTCGCCGCGGCAAGGCGCTGCTGCTCCATCCCATAGCGAAGGTCGAACCCGTGCGCGATGCAGTGGCTGTAGGCGAGGATGAGGGAAGGCCCCGGATAGGCCTCGGCCTCGCGGAAAGCCTGGAGTGTCTGCTGCGGATTGGCGCCCATCGCGACCTGGGCGACATAGACATTGCCGTACGCGATTGCCTGCAACGCCAGATCTTTGCGGGCAACGCGCTTGCCGGCGGCCGCGAACTTGGCGATCGCACCAAGCGGCGTCGCCTTCGAGGCCTGGCCGCCGGTGTTGGAATAGACCTCGGTGTCGAGCACCAGAACATTGACATCGCGCGCGCTCGCCAGAACGTGGTCGAGGCCGCCATAGCCGATATCATAGGCCCAGCCGTCGCCGCCGACGATCCAGATGCTGCGCCGGACGAGGTGATCGACGACGGAGAGCAGGTCCCGCGCCGCATCGTTCTTTTCGGCAAGCGCCAGGAGCTTCGTCTTCAGCTCGGCCACGCGGATGCGCTGGGCGCGGATCTCGGACTCCCGGATCTGAGGCGCGGTCAGGATCGCCTCGACGAAACCCTCTCCGAGCGCCGCGGCAAGCGATTTGAGGCGGCTGGTCGCAAGCTCGAGATGCTTGTCGGCCGCGAGCCGGAAACCGAGGCCGAACTCCGCATCGTCCTCGAAGAGCGAGTTCGACCAGGCCGGGCCGCGCCCTTCGGAATTCTTGCTCCAGGGCGTCACAGGAAGATTGGCGCCATAGATCGAGGAGCAGCCTGTCGCGTTCGCGACCATCATCCGATCGCCGAAGAGTTGCGACAAAAGCTTCAGATAGGGCGTCTCGCCGCAGCCTGCGCAGGCGCCCGGGAACTCGAAAAGCGGCTCGAGGAACTGCACGCCGCGCACGTTCGCGAAATCGACGCGTGCGCGGTCGTTGACGGGCAGTCCCTCGAAGAATCGGATATTGGCGCGCTCCGGCGCGACGAGCGGCGCCTTGGGCGCGAGATTGATCGCCTTGATCCCGGGCTCGATCGGGCTATGCGCCGGGCAGGCTTCGATGCAGAGGCCGCATCCCGTGCAATCCTCGACATAGAATTGCAGCGTGAAGCGGATATCGGGATAGCCGCGGGCATTGACCGGTGCCGACTTGAAGCTATCGGGCGCGCCATCGAGGCGGGACCCGTCGTAATATTTGGCCCGGATGACGCTGTGCGGGCAGACGAAGCTGCACTGCCCGCACTGCACGCAGAGATCGGCGCGCCAGGCCGGCACCTCGTCGGCGACGTTTCGCTTCTCCCACGCCGCGGTGCCGGAAGGAAAGGTGCCGTCCACGGGCATGAGGCTCACCGGGATCTCGTCGCCCAGGCCCTCGAACATGCGCGCGGTCACCTGGCGGACGAAGAGCGGGGCGGTTGGCGGAACCGGAGGCGGGCGGTCGAATGGACTGGTCGCCGCAGCCGGAATCTTCACCTCGTGCAGCCGCGAGAGCGTGTCGTCCACCGCCTTGAAATTCTGCTGCACCACCTGCTCGCCCTTGGCGCCGTAGGTCTTCCGGATCGCCTTCTTGATCTGGGCGATCGCCGCATCGCGCGGCAGCACGCCCGAGAGGGCGAAGAAGCAGGTCTGCAGCACGGTGTTCGTGCGGCCGCCAAGGCCGACCGCCTCGGCAACGGCGCTCGCGTCGATCACGAAGAAGCGGAGCTTCTTCTCGATGATGCCGCTTTGGACCGAGCGGGGCAGATGGTCCCACACCTCATCCCGCCCGTAGGGGCTGTTGAGCAAAAAAATGGCGCCGGGGGCGGCGAGGCGCAGCATGTCCTGCCGCTCGAGGAACTGGAACTGATGGCAGCCGACGAAATTCGCTTCCTGGATCAGATAGGGTGAGCGGATCGGCTTCGGCCCGAAGCGAAGGTGCGAGACGGTCTGGGCGCCGGATTTGTGGGAGTCGTAGACGAAGTAGCCCTGGGCGAAGAGCCCCGCGTCTTCGGCGATGATCTTCGCGCTGTTCTTGTTCGCCCCGACCGTCCCATCGGCGCCGAGACCGTAGAACACGGCGCGAACCACCTCCGCGGGCTCGATCGAATAGCTCGAGTCCACGGCAAGGCTTGTCTGCGAGACGTCGTCGATGATACCGACGGTGAAGCTGTTCTTCGGCTCGGGCCTCTTGAGCTCGTCGAGCACCGCCTTGGCCATCGCCGGGGTGAAGTCCTTGGATGAAAGCCCGTAGCGGCCGCCGATAACGATGGGCATCGACCCGCGCGCACGCCGTGAGAAGGCTTGGGCAAGCGTCGTCGTCACATCGAGATAGAGCGGCTCGCCGGCCCCCGGCTCCTTCGTCCGCTCGAGGACGGCGACGGCGCGGCAGGTCTCGGGGAGGGCTGCCAGGAAGTGCGCAGACGAGAAGGGACGATAAAGGCGGACCTGGATCACGCCCACCTTCTCGCCCGCCGCGCCAAGGGCCGCCGCGGTCTCGCGCGCCGTCTCGGCGCCGGAGCCCATGAGGACGAGAACCCGCTCGGCGTCGGCCGGGCCCTCATAGTCGAAGAGATGATACTGACGGCCGGCCAATTTGGCGAAATCGTCCATCGCCGACTGCACGATGTCCGGCACCCGGGCGTAGAAGGGGTTCAC
>DATJTV010000285.1:0-14399 GCA_035503055.1 Acetobacteraceae bacterium | reverse complement strand
GCGATCTCGCCCTGGAACTTTCCCCTTTCCATCTTCGTGGGCCAGGTGGCGGCGGCGCTCGCCGCCGGCAACGCGGTGGCGGCGAAGCCCGCCGAGCAGACGCCGCTCGTGGCGGCGCGCGCGATCGCGCATCTGAGGGAGGCGGGCGTTCCCGAGACGGCACTGGCGCTGCTGCCGGGCGACGGGCCCAGCGTCGGCGCGGCGCTGATCCGGGATCCCCGGATCGCCGGCGTCGCCTTCACCGGCGGGACCGAGACCGCGCGGGCGATCGCCGCCGCACTCGCCGCGCGCCCGGGCCCGATCGTGCCGCTCATCGCGGAGACCGGCGGAGTGAACGCGATGGTGGTGGACAGCTCCGCTCTTGCCGAGCAGGTGGTGACGGACGTGCTGGCGAGCGCCTTCGGCTCGGCCGGGCAGCGTTGCTCCGCACTCCGCCTTCTCTGCCTCCAGGAGGAGATCGCCGAGCGCGTGCTCGCGATGCTCGGCGGCGCCCTCGAAACGCTGGCGATCGGCGATCCGCTCGATCCCGCGACCGATATCGGCCCGGTGATCGACGAGGAGGCACAGCACTCGCTTGCGACCTATGCGGACGGCATGGGAAAGCCTCTGTTCTGCGCTGCCCTTCCGCCTGAGACCGGGCACGGCTCCTTCTTCGCGCCGCGCGCCTGGCGCCTCGGCGATGCCGGGGAGCTGCGGACAGAGGTGTTCGGGCCGGTGCTGCACGTGGTGCGCTATGCGGCGGACCGGCTCGAGGGAATGCTCGACGCGATCGCGGGCAACGGGTTCGGCCTCACGCTCGGCGTGCACAGCCGGATCGAGAGCGTGCAGCGGCGGATCCTCGAGCGGCTCCCGGTCGGCAATTCTTACGTCAACCGCAACCAGATCGGCGCGGTGGTAGGCGTGCAGCCGTTCGGCGGACGCGGGCTTTCCGGCACCGGACCCAAGGCCGGCGGGCCGATCACGCTTTTCCGTTTCGCCGAGGAGCGCTCGGTCGCGGTCAATACCGCGGCCGCCGGCGGCAATGCCGCCCTCTTCGCCGCGGACGAGACGTGAGCGCGGATCGGCGGCCTTCAAATATCCGAGATCGGCTCTCTCAACCGTGGCAGGCCGCTTGCCTTCATTGCTAATTCATCTGTCGAGCGGAACATTCGCCTCGCGAATCCCGTTGCCGGCGTCAGAAAAGCGGCCGATTCGCGTCCCGGCCAAAGGGAGGTGGCGTCCTCAACGGATGGGAGATTCCGTCGTGGTTCACCTCGTTCTGGTCTTCTGCCTCGCCACTTCGCCGAACAGTTGCAGGCACGTGCGCCCGCCGTTCGATCAGCCCTATGCGTCGATGATGGGCTGCATGACACAGGCCGAGTTCGTTGCCTCCGACATGCTGCGGGACCGGCTGGATTTGCAAGGCTATCGGCTGGCGCGCTGGCGCTGCACCGAAGGCGGGCTCCAGGGCGCGGCGCTCTAGCCCGGAATTCTCGCGGCCCACGCCGGGCGCGGCCGCGATTCCCGGCAAGAATTCCAAAACCACCGCTTCCCATCGGCGGTCATTGACCTATTTGAGCTAGAGCGTGATCGCCGGAGGTGGTGTAACCGAAGGCGTTCGATCACGCGAGAAAACAAACAGGTGGAGCGGGGTACGTGAGCCTGGGCGAACGCATCCCGCTCTGAGGGGGGGGAGTGGCGCGGCCGGCCTGCCGGAGCGCCCTGCCGGTTTGGGCGCGCCGGGAGAAACGTGCGCCGCCAACCGGAGATTGACCCCATGGTTGAGCTTGTCCTCATCTTCTGCCTCGCCGGAACCGGCGCAAGCTGCAAGACCGTGCGCCCGGCATTCGAGCAGCCGTACCCCTCGATGCAGGCCTGTTTCCTGCAGGCCCAGCAGGTCGCCTCGCAAGCGCTCAGCGACCGGCTGGACCTGCAGGGCTATCGGCTGGCAGGCTGGCGCTGCGTGTCGGGCGGCTCGGCCGGCGCTCCGACCTGAGGTCTCGCACGCGCGCGAGACGGTCGGGTCGAGGCCGCCCGCGCAGGAGGAATTCCCATGGACGGAGCCGAGCTTCGCGCCCTTCAGGCGCCGCTGAAAACCCGCTACCGCGAGGCTCCGGAGACCGCGCTCGTGCCGGCGCGGGCGGAGGCCGTACTCGATTTCGCCAACGTCGCCTGCGCGGTCACGGCAGGCGGGCGGACGGTCACCGCCGGGCTGCATCCCGCCGCGGGCGGCGACGGCGCTCTTGCCTGCTCGGCGGATATGCTGCTGGCCGCACTCGCCGCCTGCGCCGGGGTCACGCTCACGGCGGTGGCCTCTGCCATGGGCCTGGTGGTGCGCGCAGGCCGGATCATTGCCGAAGGGACGTGGGACGCGCGCGGGACGCTCGGCGTGGAACGGGCCGTGCCGGTCGGGCTCACCGAGATCAGCCTGACGTTCGAGCTCGACACCGACGCCGAACCGGCGGCGCTCGACCGGCTCGTGGCGACCACCGAGCGCTACTGCGTCATCCTCCAGACATTGCGCACGCCGCCCCGCGTTTCGGTGGTGTCGAAGCGCCCAAATTAACGTTACATTGATAAGTCGCGCCTCATTCTCCTCTTGCGATTGGGGCAGGCCCGTCCGCGTCCGAACGGGCGGCCATTGGAGGAGAATGCCTCGCTTCCTGCATGAATTGCCGGTTGTTTCACGGGTGCCGCGGCCGCCCCGGGGCGGCGGCTGATGCATCCTCTCTATGCCCGCCAGCTCGCCGCCGCGACCGGGGCGGACGAGCATCTCGATCTCGCGGCGCTCGCGGCCGAAGTCAGCGCGACCTATGCGCGGATGGATCGCCGCCGCGCGCGCGCGATCGCGCGCGGCCGGCACCTGGCGAGCGAGCGCCTGGCGCGCGATGCCGAGCTGAAGCGGCTGTTCGCCGAGCTCGAGGCGCAGAACGAGCGCTTCGCCGCCGCGCTCGAGAATATGAGCCAGGGGCTCTGCTTCTTCGACGGGGAGCAGCGCCTGATCATTTGCAACCAGCGCTATGCGGAGATGTACGGGCTCCTGGCCGAGCACGTGCGGCCGGGCACAAGCTTGAGCGAGATCGTCGATCGCCGCTTCGAAGTCGGCAGCTGCCCCGCCATGACGCGCGCGGAGTACCTCGCCTGGCGCGACCATGTCGCCTTCCGCAATACGGCGCACACCTCGGTCGTCGAGCTGCGCAACGGCCGCGTTTTCGCCATCCGCCACCAGCCGATGCCGGATGGCGGGTGGGTCTCCACCCACGAGGACGTCACCGAGCAGCGGCAGGCGGAGACGCGGATCGCCCACATGGCGCGGCACGACGCGCTCACCGGCCTTGCCAACCGTGTCCTGCTGCGCGAGCGGCTGGACGAGGTGCTGGCGCGGACGCGCGGGGCCGATCCCTGCGCCGTGCTCTGGCTCGACCTCGACCAGTTCAAGAGCATCAACGACACCGAGGGTCACACCACCGGCGATGCCCTCCTGCGCGCCGCGGCCGCGCGCATGCGCCGCCTCGTCCGCGAGACCGACACCATCGCCCGCATCGGGGGCGACGAGTTCGCGGTCGTCCAGAGCAATGTCGGCCAGCCGGCGGGCGCCACCGCGCTCGCCGCACGCCTCGTCCATGAGCTTGGCCTGCCCTTCCAGATCGGCGGCCAGCAGTTCGTCATCGGCGCCAGCATCGGCATCGCGATCGCACCCGCCGACGGGCTCGACGCCGATCAGCTGCTCAAGAACGCCGATATCGCGCTCTACCGCGCGAAGGCCGAGGGCCGCGCCCGCTACCGCCTCTTCGAGCCCGCGATGGACGCGCTGATGCAGGCGCGCCGCACCCTCGAGCTCGACCTTCGCAAGGCGCTCGCGGAAGAGGAATTCGAGCTTTTCTACCAGCCGCTGGTGCGCGTCGAGACCCGCCAGGTGAGCGGCTTCGAGGCGCTGATCCGCTGGCGCCACCGGACGCGGGGGCTGGTCTCGCCCGGCGAATTCATCCCCTTCGCCGAAGAGACCGGGCTGGTCACGCAGCTCGACGAATGGGTGCTGCGCGCGGCCTGCCGCGAGGCAGCCGGCTGGCAGGACGAGCTCAGCGTCGCCGTCAACCTCTCGGCCGCGCATTTCCGCAGCGATGCCGTCATCGCGACCGTCGCGGCCGCGCTCGAGGAATCGGGGCTCCGCCCCGATCGCCTCGAGATCGAGATCACGGAATCGATGATGATCGAGAACAGCGAGCGCGCGCTCGCCAGCCTCCATCAGCTCCGCAATCTCGGCACCCGCATCTCGATGGACGATTTCGGCACCGGCTACTCCTCGCTCGGCTACCTGCGCAACTTCCGCTTCGACAAGATCAAGATCGACCAGTCCTTCGTTCGCGAGCTGGCGACCCGCCCGGACTGCATCGCCATCATCCGCGCCGTCACCAGCCTGTGCAGAAGCCTCGGCATGGCGACCACCGCCGAAGGCGTCGAGACCGGCGAACAATTCGCCGCGCTCGTGGCGGAGAATTGCACCGAGGTGCAGGGCTATCTCTTCAGCCGGCCGCTTCCGGCAAGCGAGATCCCCGAACTGCTCGTGAGCCTCAGCCCGGATCTGGCTGCCGCCGCCTGAGCGCGGGCGACGAACATGCGCCCTGCCGCGCCAAGGACCTCGCCGATCGCCGCGCGCCGGTAATCCCAGCGCGGGTCCGCGTCCGGGGCAACCACCGCCATCGCCGCATTGGCCTCGAAGAGCAGCACCTCGCCCGTTTCCGCGAGAGCGAAGTCGATGCCGCCGTAATCGAGCCCGAGCCGGTCGCGCACGGCACGGAGCGCCGCCATCGCGCGCGCGCCGAGCACGCGCTTCATGTCCGCGAGGAAGCGTGCCTCCTCGGCGCGGAGAGCTTCATCGGTCGCCATGGCGGCGGTGAAGTAGTGCACCTTCCAGTCGGGCGAGATCGCGAGGTGCAGCGGATAGAGACCGCCATCGATCATCATCACGCGGTATTTGCGGAATCGTCCGTCCATGCCTCGCGCGTCGAGGAGTTCGATCGCCAGGACCATGGCACCCGGCAAGGAAGCCAGCGCGGCCTCCAGCGCGCCCGCGTCCGGCACGCACAGGAAGTGCCGCCCGGTATGAAAGCCCGGCGCGCGCAAGAGCAGCGGAAAGGAAAAGCCCTGCGCCGCCAGCGCCGCCGCATCCAGCCCCTCGCGGGCGAGCAGCGCCACGCGCGGCACGGCGAGGCCGGGGATGTCGGCCAGCCGGCGCAGCGCTTCGAGCCGGCCGCTCCCGCGCACAAGCGCGGGATGATTGATCACCTTCCTCCGCGAGCGGCGAAGAACCAACTCCGCGGCCGCCAGCGCCGCCTGGCAGCGGTCCGCGTCGGCGATCGCGTTCACCACCAGATCGTGCGGCGGCAGGGACATCGCCGGGTCGAAGAACTCCGCGGCCAGCACGTGGGTTTCGGAGATCGTCTCGTCGAGCAGCGGCGCCGTCGGGATATTGCCGCCTTGCGCCGAGATCAGCAGCAGCACCCGGATCGGCGGCCCCTTCCCGCGGCAAGGGCGATGCACGAGCGGGCGCCCGCGCCAGCCGCGCTCGCGATGCAGCGCCGCCGCGCACGCCTCGCCGCAATCATCGAGCAGGTTCGCGAGCCCTTGGTGTGCCTGCGCCAGGTCCGGATCGATCCGCAGCGCTTGCTCGTAATGGCGCCGCGCGGACGAAATCTCGCCCTCCAGGTGGAGCAGGTGCGCGAGGTTCACATGCCCCGCCGGCTCCTCGGGGTGAAGCCGGGTCGCTTCGGCGTAGCACAGCCGGGCCGCGCTCCGCCGCCCGCTGCGGTTCAGCAGGGCGCCGAGATTGTTCAGCGCGCCCGCGTGCCCCGGCGCGTGCCGGAGCAGGTCGAGATAGGCCTGCTCGGCCGGCGCGGCACGGCCGAGCGCATCGAGGAGGAGGGCCCGCTCGAAGCGAAGTGCTGCCTCCTTGGGAGCAACGGCGATTTGGCTCTCGATGGAAGCGAATGCATCCCGATCCAGTGCCATCGACCGATCATCGTGGATCGGGCTTGCGCTTCGGTAAACGGCGCCGCTTCACCCGGCGGCGGCGAGCTCGGGTTCGAGCGCGTCAACGAGGGAAGCCGTGAAGGACGAGGTGCCGAGCTTGCCGCCGAGGTCGCGCGTGCGCGTCTCGGGATGCTCGAGCACGGTATCGACGGCGCGGTCGATTGCCGCCGCCGCGCGGGAGAATTTCTCCGCGCGGTGCCGGTCCGCGAGCCAGTCGAGCAGCATCGCAGCGGAGAGGATGAGGGAGACCGGATTGGCCTTGTCCTGGCCCGCGATGTCGGGCGCCGAGCCGTGCTGCGCCTGCGCCATGCAGTGCGTGTCGCCGGCATTGACCGAGGCGCCGAGCCCGAGGCTCCCGGAAAGCTCGGAGGAGAGGTCCGAGAGGATGTCGCCGAAGAGGTTGGTCGTCACCACGACGTCGAACCGCGCCGCGTCGCGGACCAGCATCGCCGTCATCGAATCGACGAGCTGCTCGTCGTAGGCGACGGCAGGAAACTCCGCCGCCACCTTGCGCACCTCACTCAGGAAGAGCGCCTCGCTCATCATGAGCACGTTCGCCTTGTGCACGCCGGTGACCTTCTTTCGCCGCCGCATGGCAAGCCCGAAACCGGCACGGGCGATGCGCCGCGACGCCGCGGCACTGACCTTGCGGATCGCGAAGGCGAGGTCGGGCGTCGGCATGAACTCGCCATAGCCCAGATACATCGTCCGCACCGCGTAGAACCCTTCGGTGTTCTCGCGCGCGATCACGAGGTCCATCGCCGTGCGCCCGTAATGGGGGATGCCACGGCGGCTGCGGGCGGGCCGGAGATTGGCGTAGAGGTCGAGCTCGCGGCGGAGCGCGGCCGAGACATTGATCCCGCCCTTCTCGGGCGCGGGATATTCGAGGGTCGAGACCGGGCCGAGGATGACCCCGTCGGCTTCATGCGCGGCTTTCAGCGCCGTCGCGGGGAGGGTCGTGCCATCCTTGCCGAGCGTCGCGAAGCCCACCTCGTGGGTCTCGAGCGCGATGCCGAGATCGAGCCGACGGTCGAGCTTCTCGAGCACCCGGACCGTCGCCGCCGTCACCTCCGGCCCGATCCCGTCTCCCGGCATCACCACCAAGCGCATGTTCCACTTCTCCCCGGTCCCATTCGGCCGCCAGTCATATTGCATAGCAGCAAATCCTGAAGAAGCACTGCCGGCGCAGGGCGGCCGTGTTCTCCTCTCCATTGGACAGGGCCATTTCTGCCCGCCACTCTCGCACCTTGTCCCGATCGCCCGAGCCCCTCCGCACGCCCCAGCACATCGCGCCCGGAAGCAAGACCTTCCTGCGCGTCAACCTTGCCCTGTTCGCCGCCGGCTTCGCGACTTTCGCGCTGCTCTACACGGTGCAGCCGATGCTGCCGATCTTCACGCGCGAATTCCACGTGAGCCCGGCCGAGAGCAGCTTCTCGCTCTCGCTCACGACGGTCACGCTCTCTGTCCTCATGCTGCTCGCCAGCGCGCTCTCGGAGACGTTCGGGCGCAAGCCCGTGATGGTGGCCTCGCTGTTCGCCTCTTCCGTGCTCCAGCTGGCATCGGCGGCGCTGCCGCACTGGTGGGAGCTGCTCGCGGTGCGGACGCTGATGGGCTTGAGCCTGAGCGGGCTGCCGGCGGTCGCGATGGCCTATGTGGCCGAGGAGATGGACCCGCGCGCGATCGGCTTGGCGATGGGCCTCTATATCGGCGGCAGCGGCTTCGGCGGCATGGCCGGCCGATTGCTCGCCGGCGTTCTCGCGGACTTCTACGGCTGGCGCTTCGCCACCGCCGCGATCGCCGGGCTCGGCATCGTCTGCGGCGCCATCTTCACCGCCTGCCTGCCGCCCTCGCGCCATTTCCATCCGCGCGCTCTGGCGCTCGGCCCGTGGCTCGGGGCCTATCGGGCGCACCTCTCGGACACCGGCCTGCGCTGGCTCTTCGCCGAGGCGTTCCTGCTGATGGGCGGCTTCGTCACCATCTACAACTACATCGGGTATCGGCTGCTGGCGCCGCCGTTCGCGTTGAGCCAGGCCGAGGTCGGGCTGATCTTCACCGTCTACCTCGCCGGGATCTTCGGCTCCGCCTGGATGGGCCATCTGGCGGCCCAGGTCGGCCGCGCGCGAATCTTCCGCGCCGCCCTCCTGATCGACCTCGCCGGCATGGTGCTGACGCTTTCCGAAAACCTCGGCTTCGTCATTCTCGGCGTCGCGGTGCTCACCTTCGGCTTCTTCGCCGCCCACTCGATCGCCAGCTCCTGGATCGGCGTTCGCGCCCGCCAGGCCCGGGCGCAGGCCTCCGCGCTCTATCTCTTTCTCTATTATCTCGGCTCCAGCGTCGTGGGCTCCGGCGGCGGCATCTTCTGGGCCGAGTGGGGCTGGCACGGTGTCGTCGGGCTGACCGGCGGGCTCATCGCCCTCGCCCTGCTCGTGGCGCGGCACCTCGCGCGGAGCGAAGCGGCCGACGCATGAGCTATAGAGGCAGGGATCCCTGCGGCGCGGAGGAGCCTTCGGCCCTGGCGCCCACGGCGCCGTCGGCGAAGCGAAGGCGGAGCGCGGCGGCGGGTGCGATCTCGCGCGCCCGCGTGAGGAGCCGCCCGGCGGCATCGAAAACCAGGGCGTAGCCGCGGCCGAGCACCGCCTCCGGGGAGAGCCCCTCGAGCCGCGCGCCCATGCCCTCGAGCCGCGCGCGCGCCTCGCGCAGCGTTGCGGCGAGCAGCGCCGGCGAGAGCCGCACGCCCAGCTCCCCGGCCGCGCCGCGCCGTGCCGCGATCACGCGCGCAAGCCCGGCACCGAGTCGCGCCTCGGCGAGCTCAAGCCGCGCCCGGCCCGCCGCGACCGCGGCGGCGGGATGGAGGAGGCGGCCGGCCGTGCGCGCGAGGAGGGCGCGGCGGGCTTCGAGCAGCGCCGGCAGGGCGAGCGCCAAGCGCTCCGCCCGGTCGTCCAGCCGCTGCCGCGCCGCGCCGGTGAGGCCCGGCAGGTCCGGCAACGCACCCGCGGCGCGCTCGAGCCTGAGGCGCCGCTCCTGCGCCAGGCGGTGGAGCGCGCCGGCGAGCCGCGCGGCGCGCTGGGCGAGATCGGCCAGCAGCTCGATCCGCACCGGGATCGCGAGCTCGGCCGCAGCGGTCGGCGTCGGCGCGCGGCGGTCGGCGGCGAAATCGATCAGGGTGATGTCCGTCTCGTGGCCGACGGCGGCGATCAGCGGGATCGGGCTCGCCGCGGCGGCGCGCACCACCGCCTCGTCGTTGAACGCCATCAGATCCTCGAGCCCGCCGCCCCCGCGCGCGACGATGAGGACGTCGGGGCGCGGAATGGGCCCATCGAGCGGAAGCGCCCCGAAGCCCGCGATCGCCGCGGCGATTCGCTCCGCCGCGCCCTCGCCCTGCACCGCCACCGGCCAGAGCAGGATCGAGCGGGGGAAGCGGCGTGCGATCGTCGTGCGGATGTCCTGGATCACCGCGCCTTGCGCGGAGGTGACGACGCCGATCACGCGCGGGAGCAGCGGCAGTGGCCGCTTGCGTGCCTCGTCGAAGAGCCCCTCGGCCGCGAGGCGCTTGCGCAGCGCCTCGATCCGCGCGAGCAGCGCCCCCTCGCCTGCATATTCCAGCCGTTCGACGATGAGCTGGTAGGTCGAACGGTCGCCGTAGGCGGTGACGCGGCCGGTCGCCACCACCTCCACCCCGTTCTCGGGCATCATGCCGAGCCGCGGCACGACCCCCTTCCAGGCCACCGCGGCGAGCTTTCCCCCAGAATCCTTGAGCGAGAAGTAGAGATGCCCGGAGGCGTAGCGCTTGAACTCGGTCACTTCGCCGCGCACGCGCACGCGGCCGAAGGCCGCTTCCAGCGTGTGCTTCACCGCGCCCGAGATCTCGGCGACGGTGTATTCGGGGATGTTGGCGACGATCTCGCTCATCCGCGCACTTTAGCCTAATGGAGCCGCCACGGCGGAGGCGGGGCATGCGGGTTCTGGTGGTCGGGTCGGGCGCGCGCGAGCACGCGCTTTGCTGGGCGCTCGCCGCGAGCCCGCTGCTCACGAAGCTCTGGTGCGCGCCCGGCAATCCCGGCATCGCCGCGGTTGCGGAGAGGGTAGAGATCGGCGCGCTCGATTTTCCCGCCCTCGTCGCCTTCGCGCGCGCCAATGACGTCGATCTCGTCGTCCCCGGCCCGGAGGCGCCGCTCGTCGCGGGCCTCGCCGATGCGCTCGCCGCGGCGGGCATCGCCTGTGCCGGCCCGAGTGCGGCCGCGGCCCGGCTCGAGGGGGAAAAGAGCTTCGCCAAGGAGATCGCCCTGGCGGCCGGCGTGCCGACGGCCCGCTATGCAAGCTTCGACGATGCCGCCGCCGCCCGCGCCTATTGCCGCGCCGAGGGCGCGCCGCTGGTCGTCAAGGCGGAGGGGCTCGCGGCCGGCAAGGGCGTCGTGGTGGCGGCCAGTGTGGAAGAGGCGGAAGCGGCGATCACCGCCTTCATGGAGGAGGGCCGCCTCGGCCAAGCGGGCAGCCGGGTGCTGATCGAGGAATGCCTCTCGGGTCCGGAGGTTTCCCTCTTCGCGCTCTGCGACGGCGAGCATTTCGTGCCGCTCGGCGCGGCAACCGACCACAAGCGGGCCCATGAGGGCGATCGCGGGCCCAACACGGGTGGGATGGGCGCGGTCGCGCCGGCGCCGGCGCTCACGCCCGCGCTCGCCGCGGAGGCCTACGAGCGCATCGTGCGGCCGACGCTCGCCGAGATGGCGCGTCGCGGCAGCCCGGTCCGCGGCATCCTCTTCGCCGGCCTGATGCTCACCGGCGAGGGGCCGCAGCTCATCGAGTTCAATGTCCGCTTCGGCGATCCGGAATGCCAGGCGCTGCTGCCGCTTCTTTCCTCGGATCTCCTCGCCGCGCTGCTCGCTGCTTGCGACGGCGAGCTCGGCGATTTCGACCTCCGCTGGCATCCGGGGGCCGCGGTCGCGGTGGTGCTCGCCGCCCGCGGCTACCCCGAGGCGCCCGAGACCGGGACCGAGATAGACGGCCTCGCCCGCGCCGGCGCCCTGCCCGGCGTGCAGATTTTCCACGGCGGCACAAGGCTCGCGGGCGGGCGGCTGGAGGCCGCCGGCGGCAGGGTCCTCACCGTCACCGGGCGCGGCACCGATCTCGGGCAGGCGCGGGCGCGCGCCTACGAGGCGGTGCGGGCCATCGACTGGCCGGGCGGCTTCTACCGGCGCGACATCGGCGGCCCGCCGCTCTTTTGAGGCTTCGTTAACCGCCGCTTCACGCCGCCGCGCGAGAGAGTCCCGCCTTCGTGCGAGATGAAAGCGACCCGGCCCCTTCGTTCCGCCCGCACTGTCCGCGCCGACGGCCAAGGCGGCGTCGCGCTCACCGTGGCGATCGCGCTTCCGGTGCTGATGGGGGCGGCGGGCCTCGCCGTCGATCTCGGCCAATGGTACCGCGAGCGGGCGACGCTGCAGGTCGCCGCCGACGCGGCCGCCATGGGCGCGGCCCGCCTCCTCTCGGACAGCTCCGCGACGATAACCGAGTACCAGAGCGTCGCCCTGGCGGAGGCGAAAGGTGCCATCGCCAACGGAACCATCGGCACGCTCGCGGAGCCGGTTTCGGTCACGGTGAGCAGCGGGCAAAGCGTCGCGGTCACGCTGACCAGCACGGCCAACCAGTATTTCACGGGCGTGCTCGGCCTCTCCCGGCCGACGCTCACCGCCACCGCGACCGCCGGCATCGTGGCACCCCCGGGCTGCGTGCTCGCGCTCTCCGGCACCGCGGAGAAGGCGATCGACGTCGAGAACGAGGGCTCGATCACGGCCACCGACTGCGGGGTGTTCTCGGATTCGGACGTCGAGGACCCGGACGATGATTCGATCTATGTCCGCAACGGCTCGATTACCGGGTCGAGCGTCGGCGCGGTGGGCGGCGTCGAGGCCAGCACCAACGGAGAATCGATCATCAGCCCGAGCCCGACAGAGGGCGATCCGCCGGAAGTGAACCCTTACGCGAACTTGAGCCCGCCGAACGTGGGCTCGTCCTGCACGCCCTATCCGACGCCGCAGAACGGCGGCGCCAGCGTCACGCTCTCGCCCGGCACCTATTGCAGCATCGACGCCGCCAACGACACGACGATCAACTTCAAGCCCGGCGTCTACATCATCGACAACGGGGACTTCATCATCGACAACGGCTCGACCGTCGGCACCGCGGCCGGCGACAACACCGGCGTCACCTTCATCATGGCCGGCACCTCGCCCGGCTATATCGACTGGGAGAACTATACCCAGACTGCCTGGGAGCTCTCCGCGCCGACCAGCGGAACGTACGCCGGCATCCTGGTCTATCAGAGCGCATCCACGCCGGCCTCCAACAGCGCCGTCTCCAACGATTGCGGCGCGCTCAATGCACCGGGCGATATCGTCGTCGGCGGCTCCGGCCTCACGCTGAACGGCGTGCTCTACATGCCCTCGGTCAACCTCCAGATCAGCAACGACGCGACGCTGAAGGCGGCGAGCGGCGGCACGCTCAGCGTCATCGCCAACACCATCACGACCTGCGGCAGCGCCCAGCTGGACGCCGCGGGCAACGGCTCGGGAGGTTCCTCCGGCTCGACGGTCGTGCTGCTGCAATGAGCGGCCGGCGCATAGAGCGGGATGCAATCGCTTGCGCTCACCCATCCCGCTCTCGCTCATTGTTTTCTCGCGTGATTCACGCTCTGGCCGCCGATCGCCGTGCCGCGGTCGCGGTCGAGAGCGCGCTCACCTTCAGCCTCATCCTGCTGCCGCTCTTCCTCGGCGCCGCGGACGCGGCGGTGCTGCTCGCAGTACAGTTCCGTCTCGAGGAAGCGGTGCACAACGCGCTCTTCTACGCCTATGCCAGCGCTGCGAACGCAACGAGCCCGAGCGGCATCGAGAACGCCGCGACGGAAGGCTACGGAAGCGACGGTCCCGCGCTCACGGTCGCGACGCCGAGCTACGCCTATTACTGCATCGAGCCGGACGGGACGGAGGCGACCGGCACCGAGGAAAACTCCTCCTCGGCAAGCTGTCCGTCCGGCCAATCGCTCGCGACCTGGCTCACGGTCACGGTCTCGGCCACGGTGAGCCTGCCGGTCTCGATCGCGCCGTTCCCGGACAGCGTGCCCCTCAGCGCTGGGGCGACGGTGCGGGTGAACTGATGCCGGCCGCGCGCCTTGCCGGAGACCGAAGCGGCGGGGCGAGCGTCGAGTTCGCCATCGTGGCGCTCGCGCTCTTCCTGATGCTCTTCGCGATCATCGAGCTGGGCCGTCTGGCCGCCGCGGACAGCGCACTGAGCTATGCCGCCGGCGTCGCCGCCCGCTATGCCGCGGTGCATGGCTCCTCCTCCGCGAGCCCGGCGAGCAGTGCCACGATCGCCGCCCAGTTCGCCGCCGCGGCCGCGCCCGTTCTCGGCAGCGCCGCGCCGACGCCGACGGTCACCTTCTCCCCCAACAACAATCCCGGCAGCATCGTCACCGTCGCGGCGAGCTATGCCTGGTCGCCGGTCAGCATGAAGGGTGATTTCGCGGCCGTCACGCTCTCCACCGCCTCGACGCTCGTCATCGAGCATTGAGGTCCTGCCGGCCGCCTGGAGGCTTTCCGGCTTGACAGGGTGGGCGCGGCGTTCTCTGTAGCCTCCGGCAGCCCTCGGTGGAGGGGTGTAGCTCAATTGGCTAGAGCGCCGGTCTCCAAAACCGGAGGTTGGGGGTTCGAGACCCTCCACCCCTGCCAGCACCGGGCAGGGATGGGGGTTCGTGCCCGTCGGGCCGGCCGGCAGCCGCAAGAATGAGGAGAGAACGAGGTGGCGGTGGATCCTGCCCGGTTCATCCGGGAGGTGCGGAGCGAGATGGCGAAGGTGACGTGGCCTTCGCGAAGGGAGACGCTCGTCTCGACCGGGCTGGTCCTCGCCATGGCGGCTGCCATCGCCATTTTCTTCGTCGTGGTCGACCAGGTCATCGGCCTCGGGGTGCGCGCCCTGTTCGGCACGGGATTTTAACGGGTTTTTAGGGAACGTCGTCAGATGCCCAAGCGTTGGTACGTGGTGCACGTCTATTCGGGATTCGAGAAGAAGATCGCCCAGCAGATCAAGGAGCAGGCGCAGCAGAAGGGGCTCGCCGACCAGTTCGAGGAGGTGCTCGTTCCCTCCGAGGAGGTGGTCGAGATGCGCCGCGGCCAGAAGGTCAATGCCGCGCGGAAATTCTTCCCGGGCTACGTCCTGGTGAAGATGGACCTCACCGACGATGCCTGGCACCTGGTCAAGAATACGCCGAAGGTCACGGGCTTTCTCGGCAGCCGGACCCGGCCGAGCCCGATCAGCGAGGCCGAGGCCGAGCGCATCCTGAAGCAGACCCGCGAAGGGGTGGAACGGCCGCGCCCGGCCGTGCTCTTCGAGGTGGGCGAGCA
>DATJTV010000284.1:0-8956 GCA_035503055.1 Acetobacteraceae bacterium | reverse complement strand
CCACGAATCCGTCCCATGAAGGCTCACGAAGGCGGTCGGCACCGGAGCGTCCCCGGTCTGGTGCGGCCGTGCAGGCATTGCTGATGTCAGTTTCCTCGGACCAGGCGGAGCCGGCGGCAGAGGCCGAACTGCGGCCGAAATCCGCCCGCGGCGCTGCGGGTCCGCTTCGACATCTCGGCGAGATCGTGGTTCACGCGCCGCAGACGCTGCGCGCCCTCGTGCGCGCCGACGAGCTCTGGCTGGTCGCCCTCGCGGCCGTGGTCGGCGTGCTCGCCGGATGCACCGTGGTGCTGATGGAGACGATCGCCCAGTTCATGCACCAGGTGCTGTTCCGCCTGCCGCCGGACGTGCGGCTCTCCGCCATGACGCACATCCCGATCGCGAGCGCCCTGCTCGTCCCGACCCTCGGGGGGCTCGCCTTCGGGCTGGTGGGCCTCGTCATCGCCCGCTACCGCCCGAATCGCGTGATCGACCCGATCGAGGCGAACGCGCTCTATGGCGGGCGGATGTCCTCCACCGACAGCGCCATCCTCGCCGGCCAGACGATCATCTCCAACGGCGTCGGGGCCTCGGTGGGCATGGAATCGGGCTACTCGCAGATCGGAGCGGCGATCGGCTCGCGGCTCGGCCGGGTGTTCCGGGTGCGCCGGGCCGACCTCCGGCTGCTGGTCGGCTGTGGCGCCGGAGCGGCGATCGGCTGTGCGTTCAACGCCCCCCTCACCGGCGCCTTCTACGGCTTCGAGCTCATCATCGGCACTTACTCGATCCCGACGCTGGCGCCGGTGATGGCGGCCTCGGTGGTCGGCGTGCTCGTCGAGCGCGGCCTCACCGGCGACCGGCCGCCGCTCAACGTCCAGGTGCCCGCCGATATCCCGGCGATCGATTACCTGCCCATCCTGGCGCTCGGCATGCTTTCCGCGCTGATCGGGATCCTCGTGATGCGCGGGGCGACGATCATCGAGGCGATGTTCCGCCGCAGCGGCGTGCCCGGCTGGCTGCGCCCGACCATCGGGGGCGCGCTCGTCGGCAGCTTCGGCATCGTGACCCCGCATGTGATCTCCTCTGGTCATGCCGCGCTTCCGCTGGTGTTCAGCGTCCCGTTCACCCTCTCCTTCCTCGCCCTGATGGTGCTGCTCAAGGCGATGGCGACCTCGATCTCGATCGGCGCGGGCTTTCGCGGCGGCCTCTTCTTTGCTTCGCTCTTTCTCGGCGCCATCCTCGGCCGCGTGTTCGCGGGCGCGCTCGCGCTCGTCACGCCGCACGTCGTCATGCCGGAGGTGGTGGGCACGGTGGTCGGGATGAGCGCCTTGGCGACGACGATCGTGGGCGGCCCGCTCACGATGTCCTTCCTGGCACTCGAGACCACGGGCAGTCTGCCGATGACGGCGGCGGTGCTCGCCGCCTCGGTGATCGCGGCGCTCACCGCGCGGCGCACCTTCGGCTACAATTTTGCAACCTGGCGCTTCCACCTGCGCGGCGAGGCGATCCGCAGCGCCGTCGATATCGGCTGGATGCGCAACCTGACCGTCGGGCGGATGATGCGGCGGGACGTCCGCACGGTCCGCGCGGAGATGACGGTCGGCGCCTTCCGCCGCGACTTTCCGCTCGGCACCGCCCAGACGGTGGTCGCGGTCGATGCCGCCGACCGCTACGCCGGCATCGTCGTGCTCGCCGAGGCGCATGCGGCACCGGAGGAGGTCGAGCGGCTCTCCGAGATCCTCCATTCTCCGACCACCGTTCTATTGCCGCAGATGACGGTCAAGGAGGCGGCCGGCATCTTCGAGCAGGCCGAAAGCGACGCGCTCGCGGTGGTGGACAGCCTGGAGACCAAGCGGGTGATCGGGACCTTAACAGAGCAATACGCGCTGCGCCGCTACAGCGAGGAATTGGACCGCCGGCGGCGAGAGCTTTCCGGCGAGTGACGGCGCGCCCCGCGCGCGGTCGATGCGGGAACCGACGGATTGACGGCTTGACTTCCGGCAGCGGGAGAGTCCGTTTCCCCGCGGCAAAGGCTCCGCAATTCCGTCGACGTCAGTGCACAGGAACGGCGCGAGCGCGCGGCGCAGCGGCGGCGCGTCCTCTGAACCCACCATCAGCCGCCTTCCGAGGCGGCCCTCACATTCCGGCTGGACCATCACCACCGGGTGGCCGGTGCGCAGCAGCACCGCGCGCAGCGTCTCGCAATGGCCGACCGGCTGGGTGTGGGGCGCGGCGAGCACGACCATGCTCGCCTTGCCGCGGTCGTGCCGCGTCACCCGCCATTCGTCGCCGTCGAAGCAATCGAACTCGGCCGCGATGCCGGAGGCGCGGGTCCAATCCGCGATCAGCGCCCGCAGCTTTTCCGTCTCGCTCCGTTCGCGGTCCGCGAGATGCTCGGGCTCGTATTCCGAAAGCTCCTCCTGCCATAGCAGGACGATCGAGCGCGGTCCGATCTGGACATGCACGACCCGCAGCTTCCGGCCGAGCCGCAAGCTCAGGATGGCGCGATGCGCAGGCACCGCGCCGCCCCCGCGGTGGAGGCGGCCAGGGTCAGGACGAAGGGATCCTCCACGGACCTGGAGCTTCGGTAAGGCGGAAGCGCCGAGGCAAGCAGTGAAGGGGCGCGCCCTATCCGGCGAAGAACCGCCGTCGACGCCGAGGATCGGGCTCGGCTGCTACGCCGCGCGCGCCCGGCGCGCCGCGCCCGGCGGGCCGCCGGCGAAGACCTTGAGATGCGCCTGCACCACGCTCTCGACCGACGGCACTCCGGGGCTCGCGGCGCTGAGCCGCTTCCACAGCCCCTCCTCGGTGATCGCGCGGTAGAAGATATCGGCGAGCTCGTCCGCGTCGCCGGCGTCGAAGAGCAGGCCGTTCTTCTCGTTCTGCACGCGCTCGGCGAGCCCGCCGATGCGGCTCGCGATCGGCGGGCGGCGAAACATGAACGCCTCCGAGAGCACCAGTCCGAAAATCTCCCACCAGATCGACGGCACCAGCACCCAGTCGATCCGCGCCATGCGCGCGGGCAGGTCCGTCATCGCATAGCTGCCGTTGTAGGTCACCTTGATCCGCTCTGGCAGGCCGTGCTTGCCGCTTACGAAATCCTCGAACTGGCCGCGGAATTTCTCCGAGGCGAATTTGAGGTTCGAGCCATTGATCTCGAAGGTCAGCGCCTCCTCGTAGCGCTTGGCGAAGATGTCGAGCGCCTCGAAGACGACGCCGAGCCCCTTCACGTCCACCAGCTGGCCGAAGAAGGCGAAGCGGTTGTGCCGGCGCGTGCGGTCGGCGGGCGAGGGCGGGCGCAAGCGCCAGGAATCGAGCTTGGAGTAGTCGCTCTGGGCATTGGTCACGACATGCACCTTGCGTGCCGGAAGGCCCCAGGCAACGTAGCGCTCGCGGACGAATTCGGTGGGGGCGATGAAGCCGTCGAAGACGCCGAGCGCCTGCTTGATCCAGTCCTCTCGCAACCGAAACATTTCCGGCGTGGTGTCGGGGAAGCACTGGTGGCAGCGCACGCTCGAGGCCTCGGTGCACAGCGTCTTGTCGAAGGTGCGGAGCATATGCCCGTCCGCGCGGCAGATCGCCAGGAACTCGTGCAGCGTGAGGAAGAGCCTCGCCTTCGGCAGGGCGCGGCGGGCGATCAGGAAGAGCTCGAGCCCGAAGGTAAGGAAATGGTGGAAGTGCACGATGTCGGGGTTGCGGTCGCGCAGGAACTCCTCGAACCAGTGGAGGGCGCGGATATTGAGGTTGCGCAGCCAGACATGGTCGAAGGCGTCGGAGAGGAAAAGGAACTCGTTCTTCCGTCCGTCGAAGCCAGTGATGATGGCCCCGGGCTTGAAGAGCGCCTTTGGCCCCGAGAGGTCGGCCGAGGCGAGCAGCGTCGCATCGAGCCCGGCCCGCCGCATGCCGAGGAAGAGCTCGTACGCCGCCTGCTGGGCGCCGCCACGGACCAGCTCGGGGTGGAAAAGGCTGATCTCGAGGATCTTCACGTCTCGCCCTCCCCGCTCACCCATTGTCGAGGCGGCCCTGCCATTTGCGCGAGAAGTACCAGCGGTTGAAATGGAGCGCGCCGGCATGCTCCGGCCGCTTGATCGAGCCCCTGCCCTCGTAGTGCCAGAAGGTGAGCGCGCCGTCGTAGAGCACCTTCCATCCCTGCTCGGCGAAGCGCAGGCAGAGATCGGCGTCCTCATAGTGGCCGTAGACGAAGCGCTCGTCGAAGCCGCCGAGCTGATCGAAATCCGCGCGATCGAAGACCATGAGCGCGCCGCTCACCGCCTGCACGGGCAGGCTGGCGCGGCCGCCGAGGTCGGGAAACCCCTTGCGGAAGTGCTCGACGGTCCAGACCTTGGTCCGCGCCAGCGCCGAGAGCCGCGGGTCGGCCACGAAATACATCCCCTCGTGCATCACCGTGCCGTCGGCATAGTAGAGCTTGCCGCCGGCGATGGCGCGCCGCGCCTTGCCCGCAGCGAGCTTGGTGAGCGCGACCACGCTCGCCGCATCGTAGGGGAAGACATCCGGGTTGATGACGACGATCGTCTGCGCCCGCGCCGCGGCGATGCCGACATTGTTGGCGTGCGAAAAGCCGGTGTTCTGATTGAGCGAGATGATCGTGATCGAGGTTCCGAAGACGGAAGCGGCAAGCTCGGCGTCGCGATGCAGCACCTCCTCGAGCTCGGGCGTGTTGTTGACGTAAATGAACTCGAATCGTTCGAGGCTCGCATAGCGCGCGAACTGCGCCACCTGGAGAAAGAGGAAATCGGGGATGCCGTAGATGCAGCAGACGAAGGAGAGCAGCGGGCGCGCCGGGCGCGGCCCGTAGCTGCCCTCGCTCAAGGCTTCGCGGGTGGCGCGCACGGCGTCGTGCATGCGCTCGAGCGTCACGGCCAGCCCGGCATCGAGCTCGGCGAAGGAGCGCGCGACCTGGCTGCCGATGAGATGCCGCCTCCCATAGAAGCCGAGGACGGACTCGAGATGCTCGCGGAGCGAGAGCCGCACGACGTTGCCCGGATTGAGTGCGATCGCATGGCCCGACGCGAGGCGCAGGCGGAGCCCGATCGGGCGCGCCGCCATCTCGGGCGGAACCTCGAAGAGCTGCCAGAAGCCGCCCTCGAAGGGGGAGGACACTTCGAGATGCTGCTCGACATCCTGCCGGCGATGTCGGCAAGGGCCGGCGGCGAGCGCGGGCTGGCGGCCGGCGGCGCCGACCTCGATGCCGACCAGGCGGTCGAACCGGTCGTCGACCCAGCCATCGACGAAGAGGAACCCCTGCGTCAGCAGGACCGCGTCGCAATTGTGCGGAACTGCCGGCAGCTCCGGCTCGGGGGATGACGCGGCCGGCTCCGCCGCGACCTCGGCCACCGCAGGCCCGAGCCAGACGCGCCCCTCGAAGCGGCCGTAATTGAGGAAGTGCTCCAGCGCCGAGGTGACGGTGCCCGCCTTGATCGCGCCGGCCACGTCCGGATAGCGCTTGAGATAGGCGCTCTCCGCGTCCAGCGGCGCGTCCATCACCAACCCCGGCTCATCGCGCCGCGGCGCACCGCGGCGCGACCGTCGCCCAGCGAACCAGGATCACTCGCCGTCCAGAAGATCGGCGAACCGCCAGCCGCGCCACGGCAGCCGCCCTTCGCTGAAGCCGAAGGTCTCGAAATGCCATTGGGCGGAGGCGAGCCTTCCCTCCGCGATCGCCGTGCCGATATCGGGATACTCGCTGGTATAGAAGCTCTCGTCGACGCGGATGAGGCAGGGCAGGCGATGCTCGAAGAAGCCGAACTCGCAGTAGTGCGCCTTGAGGTCGGTGAGCGTTCCGGCGCGGTACGCGGCCGCGATGTCGGGATAGGCGGACCGGTACCAGGCCGGGTCGAAGCGCAAGGCCTGGAACATCGGCCGCAGCAGCTCGATCAGGAGGGCGCGCGAGACCTCGAACCGGCCCGCGTCGCCGGCGCCGGAGAGCCTGCTCTCGAAGACGAGCTCCGCGAACGACGCGGCGAACGGCTTGCCGTTCAGCTTCCCGCCCGGCGGGCTCTTCTTTTCCGCGGGCTCGGCCCGCGTGTTCTCCTTGGGTTCGGTCCTTGGGGCGGGCTTCCGTTTCGAGAGCGAGACAGACTCCATTTTCACCGCCAGCCATCCCCTGTAAATTGCTCTATTTACGCAACATCAATGTAACAACGAGACACAAATCCTGTCGAGGAATTATCGCCCGTCCGTCCCCGTCTTCGCGGAGAATTCATTCGATGCGAATTTGAGACAGATGTGAATACAATACCACAACTTTGAGTTGTGGTCCGGCGCCCGCGCAGCCAGGGGACCATCCTCCGGCGGAGGACCGTCCTCTGGCGGGGGGTCATTGGCGAATGTAACGTCCGCCGCCACCTCCGAGGGACCCCAGTGGCCTACGCCCACCGCCATCTGCTCGCGATCGAAGGTCTCGAGCCGCCCGAGATCGCGCACCTGCTCGATCTCGCCGAGAGCTACGTGCTGCTCAACCGCTCGGGCAAGACCGCGCGCGACATGCTGCGCGGAAAGACGCTCATCAACCTTTTCTTCGAGGACTCGACGCGCACCCGCACCAGCTTCGAGCTCGCCGGCAAGCGCCTCGGCGCCGACGTGATCAACATGTCGGTCGGCTCCTCCAGCGTGAACAAGGGCGAGACGCTGCTCGACACCGCCGCCACGCTGAACGCCATGCAGTGCGATCTCCTGGCGGTCCGCCACGACCAGTCCGGCGCGCCGAGCCTGCTCGCCCAGAAGGTGGACGCCGCGGTGATCAACGCCGGGGACGGCATGCACGAGCACCCGACCCAGGCCCTGCTCGATGCGCTGACGATCCGCCGCCGCAAGGGAAGGCTCGAGGGACTCACGGTCGCCATCTGCGGCGACATTGCGCACTCGCGCGTCGCCCGCTCCAACATCCATCTGCTGACCGCCATGGGCAGCCGCGTGCGCGTCGTCGGCCCGCCCACGCTCATCTCCGCCGCGGTCGAGGAGCTCGGCGTCGCGGTGTTCCACGACATGCGGGCGGGGCTCGCGGGCGCCGACATCGTGATGATGCTGCGGTTGCAGAAGGAGCGCATGGAGGGCGGCCTCGTCCCGAGCACCCGCGAGTTTTTCCGCTTCTATGGGCTGGACGTGGAGAAGCTCGCCGCGGCGCGGCCGGACGCGCTGGTGATGCATCCCGGGCCGATGAACCGCGGCGTCGAGATCGAGAGCCGCGTCGCCGACGATCCCACCCGCAGCGTCATCCGCGAGCAGGTGGAGATGGGCGTCGCCGTGCGGATGGCGGTGCTGGACACGCTCGCGCATGGGCCGCGACGCAATGACTGAGCGCGCGCCCGACCTGCTCTTCCGCGACGTCCGCCTGCTCGACCCCGCCACGGGGCTCGACAAGCCGGGCGAGCTTCTCGTGCGCGGCGGAAGGATCGCCGATCTCGGCCCTGCGATCGGCCTGCCTGAGGGCGCTGCCGCCGTCGACGGCGCCGGCGCGGTGCTCTGCCCCGGCCTGGTCGATATGCGGGCGAGCCTCGGCGAGCCCGGCTTCGAGTACCGCGAGACCATCGCCTCCGCGGCCGAGGCGGCGGCGGCGGGCGGCATCACCACCCTCGCCGCCCTCCCCGACAGCCTCCCCGCGATCGACGATCCTGCCCTCGTTCGCCTGCTCTCCACCCGCGGGGACGAGACCGGCAGCCTCACCATCCTCCCCTACGCGGCGGTGACGCGCGGGTGCCGGGGCGAGGTGCTCGCCGAGCTTGGCCTCTTGCGCGAGGCCGGCGCGGTCGCCTTCACCGACGGGGCGCGGACGATCGGCCCGGCGCGGCTGATGCGGCTTGCCCTCGCTTATGCGCACGGCTTCGGGGCGATGGTGGTGCAGCATCCGGAGGAGCCGACGCTCGCCGCCGGCGGGGCGGCCGCCGAGGGCGCGCTCGCCACGCGCCTCGGCCTCGCCGCGATCCCGGCGGCCGCCGAGGCGATCCAGGTCGCGCGCGACATCCGCCTCGCCCGCCTCACCGGCGGGGCGGTGCATTTCGCCCATGTCTCCACCGCGGAGGCGCTGGCGCTGATCCGCGCGGCCAAGGACGAGGGGCTTCCGGTCACCTGCGACACCGCGCCCCCCTATTTCGACCTCAACGAGACGGCGATCGGCGATTTCCGCACCTACGCCAAGCTCTCCCCGCCGCTCCGCCCGGAGGCCGACCGGCTCGCCGTGTGCGCCGCGCTGGCGGACGGCACGATCGACGCCATCGCCTCCGACCATCAGCCGCGCGACGCCGACGACAAGCGCCAACCCTTCGCCCAGGCCTCGCCGGGCGGGGCAGGGCTCGCCACACTGCTCGCCGTCACGCTCGTGCTGGTGCACAACGAAACCCTCCCGCTCGCAAGCGCGATCGGGCTCCTGACAGAGCGGCCGGCGCGCCTGCTCGGCCATGCCGGAGGCCGGCTCGCGCCCGGCGCGCCTGCGGATCTCTGCCTCTTCCACCCCGAGCGGGCCTGGCAGGTGGAAGCGGGGAGGCTGCCCGGCAAGGCGCAGAACACGCCCTTCGACGGCCGCGCCCTCGAAGGGCGCGTCCTCGGCACCTGGAAGGCGGGAAGGCGGGTGTTCGGGTGATCGCCGCCCTCGTCCTCGCGCTTATCGTCGGCTACCTGATCGGCTCGGTGCCCTTCGGCCTCCTCATCACCCGGGCCGCCGGGCTCGGCGACATCCGTGCGATCGGCTCGGGCAGTATCGGCACCACCAACGTCCTCCGCACCGGACGGAAGGAGCTGGCGGCGGCGACGCTGCTGCTCGACGCCGCCAAGGGCGCCGTCCCCGTCCTCCTCACCGCCCGCCTGCTCGGGCCCTTGCCGGCGCTCGCGGCCGGGCTGGGCGCGATCGTCGGTCACGTGGCGCCGGTCTGGCTCCGCTTCCGCGGCGGCAAGGGCGTCGCGACGGGCCTCGGCGTGCTGCTCGCCGCCGCCTGGCCGGTCGGGCTTTTTTCCCTCCTCGTCT
>DATJTV010000283.1:0-14180 GCA_035503055.1 Acetobacteraceae bacterium | reverse complement strand
GCGGAAGACGCTCACATGCCCGTCCTCCTCGAGCCAGCGCATGATCCGGTTGTTCGGGATATCGCTCCAGAGGAGATAGCCGCCGTCGCGGAAATAGACCGGCCCCTCGGCCCAGCGAAAGCCGGTGGCGACGCGCTCGACCGCGGCGTTGCCTTGGCGCGGAAATCTCTTGTCGAGCACTTCGATCCGCGCATCCGGATAGCGCGTGCCCGAGAGATGCCCTAGGGGCAGATTGCCGGCCGGCGCCTCGTGCATCGTTCCTCCCTTCCCGCAATTGCCGGCAAGCCTATGCCATGCTGCGCACCGGCGGTAGTATCGGGTCGCGGAGTGACGTGGACCGCGCAGCGGCCACGCCGGGGTGCGTGAATCCGATACTTCGACAAAGACCTACCGCACCGAACGCCCGCCTATGATCGGCGCGACCAGGGGGACACGGCTTGGCTCCGACGAAGCTCCAACAGTTCCTCACGCTCGAATCCGCGCCCGGGATTGTGCTCTGCGCGGCCGCCGCGCTTGCGCTGGTGCTGGCGAACTCGGGGCTCGGCGCGCTCTACGCCCGGCTGCTCGACCTGCCGGTCGCGATCCAGTTGGGCGGGCTCGGCATCGCCAAGCCGCTCATCCTTTGGGTCAATGACGGGCTGATGGCGGTCTTCTTCATGCTAATCGGCGCCGAGCTCAAGCGCGAGGTGATCGAAGGCGGGTTGTCGAAACTCTCGAGCGCGGCGCTACCGGCGTTCGCGGCGCTCGGCGGCATGGCAGGGCCGGCGCTCGTCTTTCTCGCGATCACCGTCGGCACTCCGGGCGCGGCGCGCGGCTGGGCCGTTCCCACCGCGACCGACATCGCCTTCGCCGTCGGCGTCGTCGCTCTCCTCGGCCCGCGCGTGCCGCCCGCTCTCAAGACGTTCCTGCTGGCGCTTGCGGTAATCGACGACCTCGGCGCGATCATCATCATCGCCGCGTTCTACACCGCGCACCTCTCGGTGATTGCGCTGGCGCTCGCCGGTGTCGGCGTCGCGGGACTCCTGATCCTCAACCTCGCCGGGTGTCCTCGCCTCGCGCCCTACATGCTGCTCGGCGTGTTCGTCTGGGTCTCCGTGCTCAAGTCGGGTATCCACGCCACACTCGCCGGCGTCGTCGTCGGGCTGCTGCTTCCGCTCCGCGCGGGCGACGGCTCATCCCCGCTGCACCGGCTCGAACACGACCTTGGCGCTTGGGTCAATTTCGGCGTGCTGCCCGTGTTCGCTTTCGCCAACGCCGGCGTCGGCCTCGCCCATGTCGGGCTCATGGACCTCATGGACCCGATCCAGATCGGCATCTTCGTGGGCCTCGTCGCGGGCAAACCGCTTGGCGTCCTCGCCGCGATCTGGACACCCATCCGGCTCGGCCTCGCCCGCCTGCCCGAAGGCGCCGACTGGCGCCAGCTTTGCGGGATCGGCCTCCTCACCGGCATCGGCTTCACGATGAGCCTCTTCATCGGCTCCCTCGCCTTCCCTGCGGACGGATACAACCCGGACGTCCGCCTCGCTGTCCTCCTCGCCTCGCTGATCTCCGGGACCGCCGGCTACTTCGTGCTGCGCCGCCCTGACCGGAGGGTGTGAAGTCCAGGGGGGTCAGCGCCAGGGGGTCAGCGCCAAAGGGCGGCCGCCTCGGTGTCGGCCTCTTTTGCCTCGACCCAGGCTTCGGCGCCGTCGGCAAAGTGTTCCTTTTTCCAGAAGGGCGCTTCGGTTTTGAGCCAGTCGATCAGGAAGCGCGTGGCGGCGAGGGCGGGGTCGCGGTGGCGTGCGGCGGCGAGGACGAGCACAATGTTCTCGCCGGGCGCGAGCCGGCCGACGCGATGGACGACGGTGACTGCGGAGAGGTTCCAGCGTTTCTCCGCTTCTTCGGCGATCGCACGGACGGCCCGTTCGGTCATGCCCGGGTAGTGTTCGAGCGTCATGGCGGTGATCTTGCGGCCGCCGGCCTCGCCGCGGACGATGCCGATGAAGCAGCCGATGCCGCCGGCTCCCGGGCCGAGGCTCGCGATTTCCGCGCCCGGATCGAAGTCGGCTTCCTGGATCGAGATCCGGGTCATCATCCGCCGGTCATCGGTGGGAAGAACGCGACCTCGTCGCCGGCCGCAAGCTCGGTTTCGGGTCCGGCGAACTCCTGGTTCACGGCCGCGCGGATCAGTCCCGGCCGCGCGAAGGCGGCGCCGTGGACGGGGTCGCGCTCCGCGAGCCAGCGCATCAGCTCGCCCACGGTATGGACCGAAGACGGGGGCGCCAGCTCCTCCTCGGCGTGTCCGACGCGCTCGCGGAGCCAGGCGAAATAGAGAAGCCGCAGCATCTCAGCGGGGTGCGGGCACCGTCTCCACCGACCCGTCCGGCCGGATGATGGTGCTCGTCCCATTGCCGTTCGGCACCATGATGCCCGCGTATTGTCCGTCGGGCGTGGTGAGGGTGAGGAAGTTGCCGGTGCCTCCGGAGACCACCTCCGGGCCGTGGGAGGTGTGGATTGTCGTGCCGCGAGGCACGCTCGGCGCGTTCCCCGCGCTAGGCGTGCTGGGGGGTGGCGTTTGCACGGTCGAGGGCGGGGCGGTCAGGATGGGCACGGAGCTCCGCGGCGGCATGGCGGGGCTCGCGGGGACGTTGGGCAGGACCGGCACGCCCGAGGCTTCGGGCAAGGTTTTCGCGATGTCCGCGAGCGAGGGCAGCGGCTGGATCGGACCCGGCCAGACATTCCCCGACTGGACCGGGATCGGCGCCGGCGCGGGCTGGCCGCCGTTCGCGCGCTGAACGTTCTCGGCGGTGGTGATCGGCTGGTTCGGATCCCCATTCGTGCTGAAGGTATCGCCGAGGAAGCCGTCGAATCCCTGGCAGCCCGCGAGCAGCAGCAGGAATGCGAGGAAGGCGGTGCGCCGCATGGTCAGGGTTCCTTGCTTCTGCCGCCGCTGCTGCCGCCTTGCGGCAGGGAGGAGACCGGCACTCCTCCCGCGGGCATCACGTGGCTCAATCCGGTTGCAACATAACCCCAGCCGGTGACCAGCGTCAGCCCTGCCGCGATCCACAGCATCACGCTGCCGATCGCCGTGACGTGCAAAAAGCCTATCCCGAGCAGCCGGGCCGCCGGGTCGCCCGCGAGCAAGGCGCCGAGCGCGCCCATCTGGAACCCGGTTTTCCATTTGGCGAGCGGAGTGACCGGGAGCCCGGCGCGCACCCCGGCCAGGTATTCGCGGAGGCCGCTCACCAGGATCTCGCGCAGCATGATCACGATCGCGGGAAAGAGAGTGAAGAAGGCGCCGAGGCGGCCCTCGCCGGCAAGCACCATAAGCGTCGCGCCGACCAGGAGCTTGTCGGCGATCGGATCGAGCATCCTGCCGAAATCGGAGAGCTGGCGGCGGAAACGGGCGATCTTGCCGTCAAAATAGTCGGTGATGGCGGCGGCGCTGAAGACCAGGCAGGCGGCGAGGTCGGCGCCCGGATGGCCGATCGCGGCGAGTGCGACGACGAGCGGCACCGCGGCGATCCGCGAGAGCGTGAGCAGGTTCGGGAGATCCGTGAGCATACGGGCCTAAGAGTAATGCGCCCCGGCCGTTCAGGAAACGTCCTCGAGGTGGGCGCCCGGATGAAAATATGCGTACACGCGCCGCGCGGTTTCGCGCGAGACGCCAGGCGTTGCCTCAAGATCGGCCAGCCCCGCGCCCTTGATCCCGCGCGTCGAGCCGAAATGGTTGAGGAGCGCCCTGCGGCGGGCCGGGCCGATGCCGACGATCTCGTCGAGCTCGCTCCGCTTGAGCCCGCGCGCGCGGCCGCTGCGATGGCTGGTGATGGCGAAGCGGTGCGCCTCGTCGCGTAGGCGCTGGAGGAAGTAGAGCACGGGGCTTGCCGGCGGGAGCTGGAACGGTTCGCGGCCGGCGATGTAGAGCCACTCCCGCCCGGCATTGCGGTCCGGGCCCTTGGCGATCGCGGCCACCTTGAGCGCGCCGAGGCCGAGCCGCTCCAGCACCTCGGTCGCGACAGCGAGCTGGCCGGCGCCGCCGTCGATCAGCACGAGGTCCGGCGCGGGCGGCGCCTCGCCCGCCTCGCGGCCGGCGGCGAGGCGGCCGAACCGCCGCTCGAACACCTCGCGGAGCATCGCGTAGTCGTCCCCCGGCGCGATCGGGCCGCGGATGATGAACTTGCGGTAGGCGGCCTTCTCGAATCCCTCGGGGCCCGCGACGACCATCACGCCGTAGGGATGGGTGCCCATGATGTGGCTGTTGTCATAGACCTCGATGCGGGCCGGCGGCGCCGGCAGGCCGAAGAGGCTGGCGGCCTCGGCGAGCAGCTTCGCCTGACCGGCCGCCTCGGCGAGCTTGCGCTCGAGCGCCTCGCGCGCGTTCGCCTCCGCGTGCTGCACGACCGCGCGCTTTTCGCCGCGGCGGGGCACGAGAAGCGTCACGCGGCGCCCGGCTTTCAGCGTCCCCGCCTTCGAGGTCCCCGCCTTCAAGGTCCCCGCCTTCAAGGTCAACGCCTCGGCGATCAGCGCCCGCTCGGGCGGCTCGTGGCTCAGCAGGACCAAGGGCGGCGGCGGCTTGTCGTCGTAGAACTGGCCGAGGAAGGCGCCCAGCACCTCGCCCGGGCCCTCGCCCTTGGCGTGGGCCGGGAAGAAGGCGCGGTTGCCGTTATTGTGCCCGCCGCGGATGAAGAAGACCTCCACCGAGGTCTGGCCGGCCGCCTGCCAGGCGGCGATCACGTCCGCGTCGCCCAAGCTCGCGGGGTTGACCACGCCGCTGCCCTGGACATGGGTGAGGCCGCGGATGCGGTCGCGCAGCCGCGCCGCCTGCTCGAAGTTGAGCGCCGCCGCGGCCTTTTCCATCTCCCCCGCCATCTCCTTCTGCACCGCCGCCCCGCGCCCGGCCATGAAGCCCTCGGCCTGGGCGACCAGCTTCGCGTAGTCCTCCTGGCCGATGCGACCGACGCAGGGCGCGGAGCAGCGACGGATCTGGAAGAGGAGGCAAGGGCGCGTGCGGTTGGCAAAGACGGTGTCCGCGCAGGAGCGCAGCAGGAAGACGCGCTGCATGGCGGTCACCGTCTGGTTCACCGCCCAGGCCGAGGCGAACGGCCCCCAGTAATCGCCCCTGCGCACCTGGGCGCCGCGATGCTTGGCGATCTGTGGAAAATCGTGGTCCTTGGTGAGCATCAGCCACGGGTAGGACTTGTCGTCGCGGAGGACGATGTTGAACCAGGGCTTGAGGCGCTTGATGAGGTTCGCCTCGAGGAGCAGCGCCTCGGCCTCGGTGTGGGTGGTGAGGATCTCGACCGAGGCGGTTTCGCTGACCATGCGCCGGAGCCGCTCGGGAAGCCGGCCGGGCTGGGTATAGGCGGCGACGCGCTTCTTGAGGTCGCGCGCCTTGCCGACGTAAAGCGCCTTCCCGCTGCGGTCGAGCATGCGATAGACGCCCGGCACCGCGGGCATGGTCGCGAGCGCCGCCGCAATCGCTTCCGCTCCGGTTGGCGTCTCCAATTCCGTCATAAGCCCAATTTTCGGTCCCGTGGGGCCCGGCCTCAAGGGCCGCCGATGCCCGCTCCCGCCGCTCGCCCGCCCTGTGGACAAACCTGTGGGCGAAGACCGCCCGCCCCGCCACCGAGCGGCATTTGGCGATGGGTGCACAACCGGCGACGGGTTGTGTGCAACCGCGTTAGTCCTTTGTTTTGAATTGATTCTTTTGTGTCACCCGCGTGACAGCTTCAAGAACGAGAGCCATCGGCCTCAATCCGGCCAAGCTTTTTCCCGCGGGGGACAAAACACGCGGTTTCGGAAGCGCAATCAGAATATCTTGTTGATCAGATCGTCGCCGAGCCCGAAGCCGAGGCCCATCTCCATCGCGCGGCCGAACCCGGAGTTGAGCAAGCCGCCGAGCATTCCGCCCATTCCGCCGCCCATGCCTGGTGCGCCGTAGCCGCCCTGGTAGGCGCCGCCCATACCAGGCTGGGGCGATCCGCCCCAGGGGCCCTGCTGCGGCACCTGCGCGAGCGCCTGGCCCTGGTTGGCGGCGAAGCCGTGCAAGGCCTGGAGCAGAAGCCCGACCTGGTTCTGCTCGGCCTGGATCGCGAGCGCCACCGACTTGAGGTCGAGCAGCCATTCCCTCGCGTCCTGATTGCCGGCCTTGGCGGCGTCCGAGAGCTTGCCGGCGAGGTCGCGGATCTCCTGGATGGTCTCCTGCGCCTGGCTTTGCAGCTGCTGGTACTGCTGGTCGATGGTGGCGACGTCCATGTTCGTCCTCTTGCATTGTTCCCGGGCATTGTTCCCGACCATTGCTCCCGGGCGCGTCCCCGGATTCCCTCGCGGCCGGTTCCGGGCTAGAGCGTGCGGACCCGACGAGGAGCGTGCTCTTGGCCCTTTCCGGGCCGGTTCCCGCGCTCCCGCTCGAGCGCGGTCGGCTGTAGCACCGACTATATCGGTAGTGCGAGGTGCAAGATGAAGGCCGTCGCCTATACCCACGCCCGCCCCGTGGACCACGAGGACGCGCTGCTGGATGTGGAGCTGCCCGACCCCGTGCCGCGGCACCGCGACATCCTGGTGCAGGTGAAGGCGGTCTCGGTGAACCCGGTGGACACCAAGCTCCGGCGCCATGCGGACCCGGTGGGAGAGCCCAGAGTGCTCGGCTTCGATGCGGCCGGGGTGGTGAGCGCGATCGGGCCCGAGGTGACGCTGTTCGGCGTGGGCGATGCCGTCTGGTACGCGGGCAGCATCGCCCGGCCCGGCAGCGACGCCGAGCTGCAGCTGGTGGACGAGCGCATCGTCGGCCGCAAGCCCGCCTCCCTCTCCTTCGCCGAAGCGGCCGCGCTGCCGCTCACGACGATCACCGCCTGGGAGATGCTCTTCGATCGGCTGCGCATCCCGCTCAGCCCGCACCGCGAAAGCACGCTCCTCATCATCGGCGGGGCCGGCGGCGTCGGCTCGATCGCGATTCAGCTCGCCCGCCAGCTCACCGGCGTGAGCGTGATCGCGACCGCGAGCCGGCCGGAGACGCGCGAGTGGTGCCGCTCGCTCGGCGCACACGAGGTGATCGACCATACGGCCGACTTGCCGGCCGAGCTCCGGCGCGTGGGCGTGGCCGGCGCCGAATACATCTTCTCCACCAACGCGACCGACCTTCATTGGAAGGCGATCGCCGAGGCCGTCGCGGCGCAGGGGAAGATCGGCGTGATCGACGATCCCGAGGCGATCGACGTGCGCACGCTCAAGCAGAAATCGGCCTCGTTCCATTGGGAGCTGATGTTCACCCGCCCGGTCTTCGCGACGCCCGACATGATCGAGCAGCACCGGCTGCTCGAGGCAGTGGCACAGCTCGTCGAGCAGGGGCGCATCCGCACCACGCTCACCGAGCATTTCGGACGGATCGATGCGCGGAATCTGAGGCGCGCGCACGCGCTCATCGAAAGCGGCCGCGCCCGCGGCAAGATCGTCCTCGAGGGATTCTGAACAGTCGGCCATGACCGCGCGTCGCGCGACGGCAGGGAACGACGCGGGTGCCGCGCCGGGCGGGCGCGGCAGTCTCGCGGCCGAGGCGATTCCGCTCTTCGGCCTCGCCGTGCTCGTCGTCATCTGGGGCCTTTCCGTGCCGGCGATGAAGCTCGGCCTCGAATCGCTCCCCCCCTTCACGCTCGCCGCACTCCGCTATCTGATCGCCGCGCCCTGCTTCGTCATTTTCCTCATCGGCCGGCCCTTGCCGCCGCTCCGGCTGCTGCTTGCGATGATCGCGCTCGGGGTGATCGGCGTCGATCTCGGCCAGGCGATGCAGATTCTCGGCGTCGCACGGACCTCGGCCGCGCTTGCGACTGTGGTCACCGCGACGATTCCGCTCTTCACCGTCGTGCTCGCCTCGCTCAAGCTCCGCCAGAAGCTAGCGCCGCGACACATCGCGGGATTGGGGGTCGCGCTCGCGGGCGTCGCCTGCGCGGCATTCGGGCGGCCCGACTCGTTCGCCTCCGCCGGGCTCGCGGGTGCCGCGCTGCTGCTCCTCTGCTCGGTGGTGATCGCGAGCTACTACGTGCTCGGCACCGTGCTCGCGATCCGCACCACCGCGATCGTCGCCGCGGCCTGGACCTCGCTCGCCGCGGTCCCGGGCCTGGTGCTGCTGGCGGGGCTCGAGCTTCTGCATACACCGTTCCATCCCACGCTCACCGGCGCGATGGTGGCGCTCTATCTCGGGCTGCTGACGACGGTTGCCGGAATGTGGCTCTGGCTCACGGGAATGCGGCGGCTGCCGGCGCGCATCGCCGCGAGCACCCAATACCTCCAGCCGCTCGTCGGCGTCGCCGCATCGGCGGTTTTGTTCGGAGACCGAATCGGCCTCGTCTTTGCCTGCGGCACCGCGCTGGTGCTCGGCGGCATCGCGCTCGCATCGCTCCCGGCGCCGCGCGGAACTATACAAGCGCGATAGTTGTCGTGTTGCACTGGCAAGTCATGGAAGCTTCACGCCTCCGTCATTAGCCTGGCAGCCCTCCCGTGTACTTTGCCCGCGCGTCGCGAAATGCGCGGGAGATCATGATGTCTCAGGCTGGTACTTTTTCTGCCATCGACGAGCAGAAATTCAAGGCGTTCCACTGGCGCGCGATCGTCACGACCGGCCTTGGCGTCTTTTGCGACGGCTACGATCTCTCCTCGATCGGCATCGTGCTGCCGCTCGTGCTCGGCTCCTTCGGCATCGCGAGGATCGGCAGCATCCAGTCCGGCCTCATCGCCGGGTCGGCGCTGGTCGGCGCGGCGGTGGGGGCGCTGATCTTCGGGCTGCTGGGCCAGAAGGGCCGCAAGCGATTCTATGGCCTCGACGTGCTCCTGATGGGCGTGATGGCGATCGCCCAGGCGTTCGCGCCCAACCTCGAGTGGCTGATCGCACTCCGCTTCGTGCTCGGGATCGGCATCGGCGCGGACTACGTGCTCTCGCCCACGATCATGGCGGAGCACGCGAACCGCGCCGATCGCGGCAAGACGCTCGGCATCGGCTTCGGGGTGATGTGGCCGCTCGGCGCCTTCACCGCCGCCGTGCTGAACCTCGTTCTCGCCGGCATCGGATTGTCGCACGACCTGCAGTGGCGGATCGTGCTCGCGGCCGGCGCGATCCCCGCCTTCTCGGTACTCTACCTCCGCCGCCGCATGCCCGAGACCGCGCGCTATCTCGCGCGCCTGGCGGCCGACCCGGGTGCCGCGGTCGAGGTCATCCGCACGATCAGCGGCCGCACGGTCGCTGCACCCGCCGAGGATCAGCGCCCGTTCGGCGAGGTCTTCGCCCAGCACGCCCGCCTCATCTTCTCCGCGGCCCTGCTCTGGATGGTCTTCGATGTCGTCGTCTACTCGAGCATCCTGTTCGGACCCTCGCTCATCGCCAAGGGGCTCGGGATGGGACCAATCGAATTCGCGCTGCTGACCCAGGCAATCTTCGTCATCCCGAGCTGCCTGGTCTACGCGCTCTATGTGCTCGACAAAGTGGGCCGCAAGCCGCTGCAGGTCTGGGGTTTCGTCGGCGCCGCCATCATGCTCGTCATCTTCGCGATGATGAAGCCGTCTCTGGTCGCGCTGCCCGTGCTCGGCTTCATCGTCTTCGGCCTCTACAACGTCGCGATCAACGGCTGCTCGGCGGTGAGCGGCGCAGGCATCCTCGGCGTCGAGCTCAGCCCGACCCGCATCCGCACCGTCGGTCAGAGCATCACCGTCGTCGGCGGGCGCATCGGCGCCTCGATCAGCGCCTTCCTTTTTCCGGTTCTCTTCACCCGTCTGGGCGAGGTCGGCGTGATCGTGCTGCTCGCCGTGCTCTCCGTGGTGGGCGCGGTGCTGACGCAGATACTCGTCCCCGAAACGGCAGGCATCTCCCTCGAAACCCTGAACGGAGACGACCTCGCGACCGCGACCGCTGCCGGCGACTGAACGCGCCGCACAGAAAGAAGTGAGGCGCGGCCTCTCGGAAACGGGCTCACGCGCTCGCCGTGGCGCTGCCGGCTCCAGACCTACCACGTGAGCTGGAGGCCCATGCTCCCGCCCACCATCTGCCCCTCTCCCGACACGTCCGCTCCGAAGGCGGCGAAGAGGGAGAGGCGTGGGCCGCGCGCGAAATAGACGGCATCGGTGAGCAGCGCGGAATTGCTCGCCGCCGGCGCGCCGAGGACGAAGAAGCTCGCGGCCGGGTCGGCCTCGAAGCTCGCGGTCAGGCTGCGCTCGGTGTCGAACTCATGCGCCCAGGAGGCACGGGCCGAGTTCAGCAGCGTCCAGCGTCCGCTGAGCGGCACGGTGCGGTCGACCCCGAAGCCAAGGAAGCTCTGCTGCGACGTCGTCGTCTGGCCCTCGACGGCGAGCCCGAGAGGCAGGGCGCCGCTCCCGACGCTCTCCGAGAAGGCGGGCTCCCAGAGTGCGGCGCCCTCGTAGGCCACGAAGGGTGTGACGTTCACCGCGCCGTCGCGGAACACGTAGCCGGTCTCGAGGCGGCCGGTGAGCGCGCCCTCGTCGAAGCTGCTATCGGCGACGGCGCCCAGCCCGAGCGGGGCGATGTCGCGCGATGAGGTGACGTGGTAGCGGCCGTAGGCAAGGGTGCCCGAAGCATAGAACCCGCCCCATCGGCCGAGCGCGTAGAGCCCGCCCTCGCCGCCGGGAATGCTGCCGCTGGTTCCGAGATCGGAGACCGAATAGGTGGAGGAGGAGCCGCCCACCGCCGCGCCCACGACGACGTTGGCCGTCGGCTCGTATGAAAGGCCGGCGACGAGGCCCCAGGAATTCATTGAGAGCGGCGAGGTGCCGAGGCCCGGATCGCCGTCGAGCTGGCCGCCGCCGCCCATCCCCTGGGCCCAGGCGCGCCAGGATCCCGGCCCTGCCTGCGCGGGGTCCGGCGCGCCTTGGTTCACGTCCATCCCCTCGCCGGAGAGCCAGAAGGCGCCTTCGCGGCGGATCGCCTCGACGAAATCGGCGTTCGCCGCGAGCGAAGTCTGCTGGATGCCGGTGAGGCCGGCGCCGCTCAGCGCGTCGTAGGCAGCGGGAACGTCCGCGGGATCGGCCTCGGCTCCGAGCAGGTTCGCGAACAAACCCGCACCTTGGCCGGTGCTCAGCGCGGTTTGGTAATCCTGCTCGAGCGCACCGCCGACGGCGGATTGATTGGGGGTGAGGCCGGGAAAGGCGTCGAAGGGGATGCGCGTCAGCTCGGCGCCGAAGCTATCCGTGCCCGAGGTCAAGCTCGCGCGGAAGAAGGGCGAGGAGGAATCGACCGTGCCGAAAGTGCCCCAGAGCGCATTGCTCGCCGAGACCAGGTCCGGATAGCTCGTCTGAGGTTGGTAGAGCCCCGCCTGCGGCTCGAGCGTGAGCGTGCCTGCGAACTGCCCCGAGCCCTGGACCTCCAGCGCGTCGTGGCTGGCGTCCGCGCCGACGCGAAGTGCCAGCGTGCCGGAATCGGTCTGGGCGAAGGTGCCCTGGATGACGTGCGTCGCGCCGGTGCCGGGAGCGCTGATGCCGAGCCAGCCGCTGTTCTCGAAGCGCGCCTCGGAGCCGGCGAGGAAATCGACGGGGCCGTCGATCGTTCCGCCGCTCACGACGATGCTGCCCGAGGCGGTCGGGCCGGTCGCGATCGCGTATCCGCCGGGCCCCGCGCGCAGGAGGCCGGCGTTGAGCAGCGTGCCCTCGGTTCCGTTCATCTCCACGGCGGCGCTACCGGGACCGCTTACGATCACCTCGCCGTTGTTGGTGACGACGCCGTACGTGTCGGTCGCGATGCCGGGGCTCTTTGCGCCGCTCGTCGTGATCAGCCCGTTGTTGAGAACGTCGTCGCCCGGTGCTGCGGCGAGCGCGGGCGTGCCGGGCGCGCTCGTCGCAATCGTTCCGCTGTTCTCGATCGGGTTGTAGATGCCCGGTATCTCGGCGGTGAAACCCTCCACCGTGCCGCTGGAAGTGGTATAGACGCCGGCGACCTCGCCCTCGTAGATCGAGTTCGCCGAGGTGACCACGGCGCCGGGCACGGCGATGTTGTACCAGGTCGCGCTGCCGGCGGCGTCGATATGCAGCACGGCGGCATGGGGCTGGCCCTCAGCATCGACCCAATCGACGGCGAGATTGTAGGTCCCCGCCTGGCCGCCGCCGGTGATGCCCTCGAAATGGGTTTCGACCGCGCCGGGATAGTCGTAGCTGGTCCAGACACCGGTTGCTTCGTTGTAGATGAAGCCGTGCCCCGGGGCCGGGCCGCCGCCGGGACCCACCTCCGTATAGCCGCCGGCGATCACGTCGCCCCAGATGCCGTAGGCCGTGGTGCTGACGGCGCCCGGCTTGTCGAGGGTCGTGTAGGTGCCGGTGGAGATCTCGTAGATGAAGGAGTTGCCCGTCACCAGGCGCGTGTCGTAGTTGCCGACGACTTCGTCGCCGAAGGTGCTGTGGGCGATGGTGAAGAGCGTCGTGTCGCCCGGCGGGTTCGGATATTGCAGGGTGGTGGTGTTCTCGCCGGGCGGTGCCGCGGAATCGTAGAGATAGCCGAGGTCGTAGGGCGAAGAGGAAGAGGTCTGGTAGGCGCCGACGACGCGCAGGATTCCGCCGTACGATCCGAAGCTCGGACCGTAGGGCGTGTCGTCGATGGCGCCGGGGAAATTGACGCCGTTGGGGGTGGCCTCGGGGAGGGGGATCCACGTCCCGGCCGGGATCGAATAGATCAGGCCGCCGTTCGCGCCGCTCGTCGGGATGACGTACTGGCCGGTGAGCGTACCGCCGCGGATCCCCGTGAGGAAGGTGCCGGTGCTGTCGTAGTCGAGCGTCGTGTAGTCGAGCGTGACGGTGTCGATCGTTCCGGTATCGACCGTCTGCGCGGCGGCGGGCGCGGCGAAGCCGGAGGCCGCGAGCAGGAGGACAGCGGCGCCCCGCGGAAGGCGGCGCCGCAACGCACGATCGTGGCTCGCGCCGCGGGGTGCCGACATTGCCGCCCACCCGAGTACCGAAGGATACCCTGAGGTCCAGTCTGCGGAGACGCAAGCACCCCCGCCAACCGCATCGAGGGAAAGCTCGTCGCGGTAGCGGCCTCAGCTCATCCAGTTGCCGCCGTCGACGTTGAGCGTCTGCGCGACCACGTATTCGGCGTCGCCGGAGGCTAGGAACAAAGCGGCCCCCACAAGGTCCTCCGGCCGGCCCATGCGGCCATAGGGAACCGCCTCGCCGACCAGGCGCTTCTTCTCGCCGATCGGCCGGTTCTCGTAGCGCGCGAACAGCGCATCCACCTCGGTCCACATCGGCGTATCGACCACGCCCGGGGCGATGCCGTTCACCCTGATGCCGTGGCGGATCAGGTCGAGGCCGGCGGATTGCGTCAGGCTGATCACCGCCGCTTTGCTCGCGCAATAGACCCCGACCAGCGCTTCGCCGCGACGCCCCGCCTGCGAGGCGAGGTTGATGATGGCGCCGCGCCGGTCGCGCGCGATCATCTGCCTGGCGATCGCCTGGAGGGTGAACAGCAAGCCCTTCACGTTGACCGCGAAGATGCGGTCGTAGCTCGCCTCGGTGATCTCGACGATCGGCGCGAGATCGAAGATCGCCGCGTTGTTCACCAGGATATCGAGCCCGCCGCGCCCGTTGGTGAAGGCGGCGAACTCGGCGATCGAGGCGGGATCGGTCACGTCGAGCCGGCAGGGATGCGCCTCGCCACCGATCTCGGAGGCGGTGCGCGCCGCCGCCTCGGCCGAAATGTCGGCGACGCAGACGCGCGCCCCCTCGGCAGCGTAGCGCGTGGCGATCGCGCGGCCGATGCCGCCGGCGCCGCCGGTGATCGCCGCATATCTTCCCGCGAGCCTCATGGCCATGCCCGGCTCACCGGCAGCCATTCAAATCGTCCCTCTCCGGATTCATGTGTTGGCCCTTCGAAGCGGATTCGACTGCACTTCTGAATGCCCGCCCGGACCGCGGAAGGTTAATCGCAATTCAAGATGGTTGCGGGGAGAGGATTTGAACCTCTGACCTTCAGGTTATGAGCCTGACGAGCTACCGGGCTGCTCCACCCCGCGCCAAAGCGAAAAAGAAAAGGCGAAAGAAAAGGGAGGGTGGGAGGACCTGGCGGCGACCTACTCTCCCGCGTCTTAGGACGCAGTACCATCGGCGCTGGGGCTTTTCACGGCCGAGTTCGGGATGGGATCGGGTGCAGGCACCCCGCTATAGCCACCAGGTCGTCCAACCCTCCCGGGTGAGACGGGTTCCGGTGCTGCGATGTG
>DATJTV010000282.1:0-14999 GCA_035503055.1 Acetobacteraceae bacterium | reverse complement strand
GCTTCGGCTAGCTTACGAGCTAAGCCGGTCCTTTCGCCCGGCGTGCCCAAACGACGGCAGTTGGCCGGGACCGAAACGGCCGCTTTGTGGCATCCGGCGCGAGCAAACAGGTGCGTTTCGCGGTGTGATCGCCGTCGGCATCTCGCCTTCCGGGGATTCTACGGCCTGGCCTCCAGGATCATGTTGAAGGGCGTCTCCGTAGCCTTGCGGACCTGACCAAAACCGCTCTCGCTTATCAACGAGGACAGCTTCAGGAATCCGGCCTGTGCGCCCAAAGCGGCCCCTCCAGGCTGATCGAGAGACGTCGGCACGCAGATCATGGTCGATCCCGCATAGTACAGCCTCCCGACTGGATTAATGTTGTCCTCCAGCTTGTCGCCGGCCATGGGCTCCACGATCATCCAGGTTCCATCCGAACGCAGCGACTGCCGCACATGCCGCGCCGCTCCGGCGGGATCGCCCATATCGTGTAGGCAGTCGAAGAATGTGACGAGGTCGAGATCCTGGGCCGGATAGTCGCTCGCCAGGGCCACTTCGAACCGCGTGTTAGCGGAGACGCCGTGCTGCTCGGCATGCAGCTTGGCCTGCGCAACCGAATCCGGATGGAAGTCATAGCCGACGAATGTCGATTTCGGGAAGGCTTTCGCCATCAGAATCGTCGAGAACCCGTGACCGCATCCGACATCGGCGGCGCTGGCGCCCCGCTCGAGCTTCGCCTTCACGCCGTCCAAGGCAGGGAGCCACGAGTCCACGAGATTGTTCTGGTAGCCCGGCCGGAAGAAGCGTCCGACGGAGCAGAACAGGCATTGCGACTGGTCCCCCCAACCGACGCCCTTGCCGGTGCGGAACGCCGCCTCGACCTGATCCTGGTTCTCCATCATCGACACGGCCAGGTCGAAAGCACCCTGCATGAAAACGGGGCTGTCGGGATCGGCGAACACCATTGCCTGCTCGGGAGGCAGCGTGAAGGCGCCCGTGGCAGCATCGTAGGCGACGTACCCCGATGCGGCGTGATGCGAGAGCCATTCACGAGTATATCGTTCAGAGACCTTCGCCTTCTTGGCGAGTTGCGCAGGCGTCATCGGGCCATCGCGGTGAAGGATTTCGTAAAGCCCCAGCCGATCGCCCATGCGCACGAGCGCCACACTGAACGCCCCGCCAAGGTCGCCGAGCATCTGCCCGATAAAGGCATTGAGCTTACCTTCGTCCACCATCCTTGGTCTCCTTTCCAAAGGGGCGGCCGGCATCGCCGCCGCCGCCCTTGATTCCGTGTCCGGCCCGTACCCGGCTCCGGGACGTTGAACGGCCGCAATCCGCGGGAAGCCGAGATCAGAAGTCGGAACGAAGCATCAGCCGATCGGCTGAGGCCGAGAAAACAATCCGACTGCGTATTAAAATGGTAGCACATAAGGAACGTTCCGGATAGTTATTATTATGCTGCGCGAGCCCCAGGTCAGTCGGCTGCGTGCGCCGACGGCGACGGGCGAGCTGTCGCTTTTGATCCGATGCTGCAATGAGGCTGGTGGTGCTTGAGGGCCTCGCCCGTGCCAACCGGGTCGGGCATTGGCGCGCCTGCGTCGCGGGCGTGTGCGCGATGCTCCCTTCGATCACGCGGGCGGCCATTGCCGGGCCGCGTGCAGCACGCGCAGTACGCGGACGAGCTCGCCCTCGGCAATGTCGTGGACCAGCAGGTAGTTCCGATGCACGACGAGCTCGCGAGTGTTCGGCACCCTGCCCGGCCGGCCGAGCTCGGGATGGCGCGCGAGACGCGCGGCCTTCGCGCCTATCAGCTCATCGAGGGCGATGGCCGCCCGTGGGTTGTCGGCCGCGACGTACTCCCGGATGGCCCTGCGATCATCGGACGCCGCGCGGGACCAGACGAGGTTCAAGAGGCTCGAGCGATTTTGCGCCTCGCCTTTCGACGCCAGGCCTCGGCCTCGGCCTCAACCTCCTCGGCCGAGATCGTGTCCCCGGCGGTGGCGGCGTCGAGCCCGATTTGGACCTGACGCCGGAACCAGGCGTCATAGCCGCCGGCTTGCTCCTCGCGCTCGACGTAGCTCCGCATGAAGTCGCGCAGCAGTTGCGCGCCGGTGCGGTCATGCGCCCTCGCGATATTGCTGAAACGAGTCTTCAATTCGTCGTCCACCCGGAAGGTGAAGGTTGCCTCGGGCATCGTCGGCACTCCGCGTATGACGTTCGTAGTGCTTTGTAACACATTCAGGGAACGGCGACACCCCCTTGCCGGAACGGGCCGCTCGGCACGTTGCGGGAGGGAGGGGCCGCTTTCGGGTGCGACGAAAGCGCCGCAGGGTGACCGTGAAGGGCGCAAAGCGGCGGCGGCTAGCGCGTGCCAACCGGATCGGACATTAGCGCGCCTGCGTCGCAGGGGGTGCAGGAGGCGGGTGGTCCATGTGCGCCGCGAGGCCGGCGGCCAGGCCGTCGAACACGGCACGGCAGCGCGACGTCGCGCGCAGGTTTTCGTGCATGGCGAGCCAGACGCCGAGGCGGAGATCGAAGGCGGCGGGGAGGAGGCGTTCGAGCGCGGCGTCCCGCCGGGCCAAGGCCACCTGGCAGGCGCCGATGCCGAGCCCAGATTGGATCGCCCGGAGCTGGGCGATGTCGCTGTCTGTCCTGAAGGCAAAGCGGGTCGTCTCGAAGGCAGGCACGAGGCGGCGCATGCTGCGAATCGCGGGGGTTTCGCGGTCGAAGCCGATCAGGGTGTGGCCTTGGAGGTCGCGGAGGCTTTGCGGCGTGCCGGCGCGGTCGAGATAGCGGCGATGGGCGTGCAGCCCCACGGCGACGGTGCCGAGGCGCCGCGTGACCAGCGCCGCCTGCTCGGGCGCGACCATGCGCACGGCAATGTCGGCGTCGCGCCGCAGCAGGTTCTCGACCGCGTTCGAGAGCACCAGCTCGATCTCGAGCGCCGGATGGCGCTCCCGCAGGGCGGCAAAGATGGGCGGCAGCACCTCGGCGCCCATGATCTCGCTGGCGCTGACCCGGACCGTTCCCTTGACCGCCCTGCCCTGCCCCGAGGCCACGCGCAGCAGCGCGGCGGCGGTCGCCGCCAGGGTCTCGGCATAGGGCTTGAGGTCGAGCGCGCCCGCGGTAGGTGCGAGGCCCTGTTGCGAGCGGGTGAAGAGCTCGAAGCCCACCGCGCCCTCCAGCGCGTCCACATGGCGCGCGATGGTGGGTTGGGTCAGCGCCAGCCGGCGTGCCGCGCCGGAGAGAGAGCCTTCCCGCAGCACGGCGAGAAAGCTCCGGTAGAGGCTCCAATCCGGCTCGTTCATATATTTCAGTATAGAGGGTGCACGGATCTCGACAATTCCGTTTAGCGGCGATGGCGGCCAGTCTCGAGGGCGCTGAACAACCAAGGCCGGAGAGACCGTCATGACAACGAATCGTACCGCGCTCGTGCTCGGGGCCACCGGCGGCATCGGTGGCGAGGTCGCGCGACGGCTCGCGGCGGGCGGTTGGGCGGTCCGCGCGCTGCATCGCGATCCGGACCGGCTCACGGGATCGGAGAAGGCCGCGAGGATCGCGTGGCTTCGGGGCGACGCCATGTCCGCGAGCGATGTCGCGGCGGCCGCGGCCGACGCCGGCGTGATCGTGCATGCCGTCAACCCGCCGGGCTATCGCGGCTGGGCGCAAAAGGTGCTGCCGATGCTGGAGAGCACCATCGCAGCGGCCCGGGCCAACCGCGCGCGCATCGTGCTGCCGGGCACCGTTTATAATTTCGGGCCGGATGCTTTTGCCGAGCTCGACGAGGGCTCGCCGCAGAACCCGGTGACCGCCAAGGGCCGCATCCGTGCCGAGATGGAGCGGCGGCTGCGCCGGGCGGCGACGGCGGGCGCCCAAGTGCTGATCGTGCGGGCGGGCGATTTCTTCGGGCCCGGGGCCGCCAACAGCTGGTTTTCCCAGGGGCTGGTCAAGCAAGGCAAGCCCGTTACGGCGATCACCTATCCGGGCCGGCCGGGCGTTGGCCACCAGTGGGCCTACGTGCCCGACGTCGCGGAGACCATGGTGCGCCTCCTGGAGCGGCCCGAGGGACTCGACGGCTTGGCCGTGTTCCATATGGAGGGGCATTGGGATGCCGACGGTGCCCGGATGATCGAAGCGATCCGGAGTGCGGTGGGCGATCCCGGGATAAGGGTCAGGCGCATGCCGTGGGGGCTGATGCGGCTGGCCTCGCCCTTCGTGCCGCTGTTCCGGGAGCTGCTGGAGATGCGCTACCTCTGGACCACGCCGATCCGCATGGGCAATGCGCGCCTGGTGGCGGTGCTGGGCGAAGAGCCGCACACGCCGTTGGATGTGGCGGTGCGGGACACGCTGAGGGGTCTCGGCTGCCTGGCTGACGGAGCGGAGAGGAAGGGATGGCGAATCGCCGCTCAAGATCAGCGTTAGGCTGCCCGCCTTTTGTTCGCTGAGAGCCCCGGGGCGCGTTCGCGGACGCTCTGTCGGCCATCCTGGAAATTGGTTCCTCCCAGGTCCCGGGCAGGGCCGAGCACGGTTCCTCGTCCAGGGGGCCGCTTGCCGAGCCCATCGTGATGGGCGAGGAGCGGCGTAGGATGTCGCGATCATCGGCGTGCAACGGGAGGGAAGCCGGCAATGTCAGACCGTACGGGGAGTGAGCTTGTCGGCGATTTTCTTGCGAACTTCGAGATTCCTTACGTGTTCGGCAATCCGGGCACGACGGAGACGACGTTTCTCGCAGCCGTCGCGGCATCGAAAGCGACCTACGTCCTGGCCCTGCACGAGTCGAGCGCGGTCGGGGTTGCCGCCGGTTACGCGCTCGTCACCGGCAAGCCTTCGATTGTGAGTCTGCATACCTATCCCGGGCTCGCCAACGGCATGTTCAACATGCGCAATGCGCTGATGGCGGGCGTGCCGATGCTGGTGATCAATGGCCAGCAGGACTCGCGGTTCCTGATCCACAACCCTGTGCTGGGCGCGCCCAACACGCGGCTCGCGGAAACCGCGACCAAGTACGCCTACGAGGTGACGAGCGCCGACGATCTCACCGTGGCGCTGCAACGCTGCTACCTGCAAGCCAAGGCGCAGCCGAGCGGCCCCGTGTTCTTGTCAATCCCGATGAATTTCATGCTGGACCGAACGGCGAACACGACGTTCAAGGCGACTCGGCTCATCGACGATGCCGTCCCGCGCTCCGTCGGCGAAGTCGTGCACGCCCTGACTTCCGTTCCGTCGGGCAAGCTCGCTCTCGTCACGGATTACGCGGTGGGCGCGGCGCACGCCATCGACGCCGTCAACCGCGTCGCCACGGCGCTCAATGCCGACATCTATACGGCGCCGTTTCACGTGCAGGGAACGGTCAATCCGCTGCATCCAAACTACCGCGGGCAACTTCCGCCGACCACGCGCGAGATCAATCGGACGCTGGGTCGTTATGAGGCGATGTTACTGATTGGCGAGAAGGTCGATACATTCACCTACGACGGGCTGCAGGCGTTGCCCGGCGAGCTGCGGGTTATCCAGATCGCACCGGCCGGCAGCCAGCTCGGATTCGATTTCCCGTGCGACATTGCGGTGCTCGGCGACATACGGGCAACGCTCGAGGCGATCGCCGGGATGCTCGAAGCGGGATCGGCTCCCGCCACGGTCGCCGACCGAGCCGTCGATCCGGCCGCGCTGGAGGCGAAGTATTCCCGCGCCGGCGGGCGCCCGAGCGACGCATTGATCCTGGGCGTGCTACGGCAGCTCGGTCGCGAGAGCCACGTCATCACCGAAGGTTCGTCCGAAGATGCGGTCGTGCAGGACATGGCGGTGCAGCTCGGCTTCCGCAATGTGCATTTCTCGCCGCGTGGCGGCGGTTTGGGCTGGGCAATGCCGCTTTGTGTCGGGATCGGCCTCGCGACCGGACGCCATGCTATCTGCTTTGTCGGGGATGGCGGAAGCCTGTTCTCCATCCATGCGATCTGGACCGCGGCAAAGTATCGGATTCCCGCGATATTCGTATGCTTCGTGAACCACGAGTATCGTCTGCTCAAGGATCTGTGGTGCCAGGCGATGGGAACGACCATGGAGACGAGTCATTTCGTCGGCATGGATTTCCGAGACCCGGATGTAAACCTGGAAGGAATTGCCGCAGGTTTCGGCGCACGCACCGAAAAGATCGGCGATATCGCTTCGATCGGCGTGGTTCTCGGTCGGGCACTGGCGTACGCCGGCCCCAGCTTCCTGATCATCGACCGCGAGCCGTGACCGATCCGCGCCCCTTTTACTTGCCGAGCAGGGCTGCGATCGCGGCGGGCGGGAGCGTGATTGTCGAGAAGTCCGGTGGCGGGACCAAATTGTCGGGCGGCACCGTGGCCTCGGTGACGTGATCCGCGACGACGTGGGCGGATCCGCGCGAGTCCTGCCCGGACACCGCGAGTGCGATGCCGTTGCGCGTGAGGCAGGCTGTGCCGCTCGCCTGTTCGCTGGCGACGAGGTAGCGCGTGCAGCGCAGGCCGGCGATGGTCGCCTCTCCCAAAGGCGTGAACCGGGCGGCTTTCGCGGTTTGTAGGAGCGCCGCAAGGTTGGCGAGATCGGGCGCGGTGACGACCACGTGCATCTGCGGCACCACCAGCGCCGCGCTGGCATCGCGGAGGTCGACCAGGAACCAGAGGCCGCGCGCCGGGTCGTCGATGCGGAGCCGTTCGCTTTCGGCGCTGAACGAGAGATCATAGTCCTGGGATGGCTGACCCGGCGCGGTCACCGTGTATTGGACCTCGACGTCCTGGTTCGGCAGGAATTGCGGGACCGTGGAGGCATCGGCGCCGTGCGGTTGAAACAGCATCGCGCCGGTGAGCAGGGCGAGCTGCATGGCGAGCAGCCGGGGCGGTAGTGTCATCATGCGGGCGAGGTCTCTTTTGGAGCGCGCGGCCGTTCCCAGAGGCTACTGCAATTTCGTCGCCGGTTACAGCGGGGATGGGGGGTGGGGTAGGGCGCCGCCGGTTGGCTCCATTGCCTTAAGGGAATGGATTGCAAAGGCTCCGCCTTTGCCGGGGGCCGGGCAGGGGCGAGAGCCCTCTGGTTAAATCAGTTTTTCGAGGGTGATGGGGAGCTCGCGGATGCGTTTGCCGGTGGCGTGGAAGACGGCGTTGGCGATGGCGGGTGCGACGCCGACGATGCCGAGCTCGCCGACGGCCTTGCCGCCGAGGACGGAGGCGTGGGTGTCGGGGATGCCGACCGAGATGACCTGGAGATCGGGGACGTCGGCGTTGGTGGCGACGAGGTAGTCGGCGAGGTTGTTGTTGACGACGCGGGCGTGGCGCGGATCGACGATGCCCTCCTCGAGGAGCGCCTGGCCGATTCCCATGATGATGCCGCCCTTCCATTGGCTCTCGGCGAGCTTCGGGTTGTAGAGGCGGCCCGAGTCGAAGGCGGAGACCATGCGCGCGAGGCGGACGGTGCCGAAATCCTCGTCGATGCGGACCTCGACGAAATGCGCGCACCAGGAATGGAGGGAATAGTCGCCGTCTGTGGGCGAGCGCATCGTGGCGACGGTGGTGAAGTTGCGGTAGCGGTCTTCTTCGGTGCGCGCGTTCTCGGGAAGCGTGTCGCGCAGCGTCTCGATTTTCTCGCGGCCGAGGCGGCGCATAAGCTCGGCGATGGGAATGTTGGGGCCGTCGCCGCGCGGCAGGGAGAGCTGGCCGTCGGCGATGGCGAGGGTGTTGGCTTGGGCTGAATGGAAGGGCGAGTTGGGGTCGTTGATCGCAAGCCCGATCAGCTCGTCGCGGGCGGCGCGTGCTGCCAGGTGGACGGCGCCGGTCATCAGGTTCGCGAGTTGCGAGCCGCCGGCGACGGGGGCGCGCGGGAGGGCGGAATCGCCGAGCACCACCGAGATGTTTTCGACGGGCACGCCGAGCGTTTCGGCGGCGGTCTGGGCGAGGATGGTATAGGTCCCCTGCCCCATGTCGATGCCGCTGCTCCCGACCTCGACCGTGCCGTTCGCGAGGATGCGGACCAGCGCCTCGCCGGCGGTGCGGCGCACGGGATAGGTGCCGGCGGCGACGCCCCAGCCGATGAGTTCCTTGCCGTTTCGCATCGAGCGGGGCGCGGGGCTGCGACGCGACCAGCCGAAGGCTTCCGCGCCGGCGGCGAAGGCTTCGCGCAGGCGCCGCGTGGACCAGGGTTTTTTCGCGCTTGGATCCTCCTCGGCGTAGTTGAGGAGGCGGATCTCGAGCGGGTCGATGCCGACTTCATAGGCGAGCTCGTCGATTGCGCTTTCGATGCCGAAGGCGCTCGGGTTCTCGCCGGGGGCGCGGAGCGCGCCGGGCAGCACCGTGTTCACCGGCACGATGTTCTGGCGCGAGCTGAAATTGGGCGTGGCGTACATGACCGAGATGGTCGAGCCGAGCGGCTCGACGGCGGCGCCGTCCATCGATGTTTCGTTGGCGCCGCGATGGAGGATGGAGAGGAGCTTTCCCTCGCGCGTGGCGCCGAGCGCGATGGTTTGGCGGGTGGCGGGACGGCCGCCGTAAGCGGTGAAGGTTTGCGGGCGGGTGACGGCGAGCTTGACGGGGCGGGAGAGCATGCGGGCCACGAGCACTGCGATGGCGCCGTAGGCGTAGGCGAAGGCCTTGGAGCCGAAGCCGCCGCCGATATAGGGCGAGATGATGCGGACATTCTCGAAGGGAATGCCGAACCACTCGACATAGGTGCGGGCCATGCCGTCGATCCACTGGCTCGGCTCGTAAATCGTGAGGGAATCGCCGCGCCATTCGGCGATGAGGCCGTGGGGCTCGATGGGGACGTTGTATTCGCGGGGCGTGCGGTATTCGTGCTCGATGCGGACGGGGGCGGCGGCGAGCGCGGCGGCGGGGTCGCCCCATTCGATGGTGAGGGCGTCGAGGGGCGTGCCGTCGCCGGCGCGAGGATCGTCGAGGCCGGCGATGGCGGGCGATTCGTCGTAGGCGACGCGGACGAGGCGGGCGGCCTCCGTTGCCTGCTCGAGGGTTTCGGCGACGATGCAGGCGACGTGCTGGCCGCTGAATAGGATTTCGCGCGTGAGCGGGCGGTAGTGGGGTTCGGAGGGTGGCACGCCGAGCCAGCTCGTGGCGGCGTTGAGGGGTGCGGCGTTGTCGGGGGTGAGGACGAGGAGCACGCCGGGGGCGGCGGAGGCTTCGGCGGCGTCGATTGCGCGGATGCGGCCGGCGGCGATGGTGCTCCCGATTGTCACGGCGTGGACGAGGTTTTCCGGATGGTGCTCGAGCGCGTAACGGGCGGCGCCGGAGATTTTCGCGAGCCCGTCGATGCGCGAGAGGCGCGCGCCGAGGGGACCGGAGCGGTCCGATGCGTCGCCGTGCCTGGTTCGGGCGGCCGGGGTGCTCATGAAATTTCTCCGGTTTTCAGGATGGCGCGCGCGACGACGCGGGCCGCGAGATCGATCTTGTAGCGGTTGGCGCCGCGGGCGTCGGCGCCCTGCATCGCGAGGGCGCTCGCGCGGGCGATCGTTTCGGGATCGAGCTTTTCCCCGCGGAGCGCTTCCTCGGCCGCGTGGCAGCGCCAGGGAATGGTGGCGACGCCGCCGAGGGCGATGCGGATGTCGGTGATGGTGCGGCCATCGGGCGCGAGATCGAGGCCGACGGCGGCGCTTGCGGCGGCGAACTCGTAGGATTGGCGGTCGCGGATCTTGAGGTAGGTCGAGCGGCGGGCGGCGGGCGAGGCGGGAATGGTGATTTCGGTGATCATTTCGCCGCGGAGGAGTGCGACCTCGCGGTGCGGCGTGGCGCCGGGAAGGAGGAAGAACTCGTCGGCGGGGATGGCGCGGGGCCCGATATGGATCACGGCGTCGAAGGCGACGAGGGCGACGGCAAGATCGCCCGGGTAGGTGGCGATGCAGGCATCGCTGGTGCCGAGGACCGCGTGGTTGCGGGTGACGCCGCCGACGGCGGCGCAGCCGCTGCCGGGCGCGCGCTTGTTGCAGGCGGGAAACGTCGCGGGGTCGCGGAAATAGGCGCAGCGGGTGCGCTGGAGGAGGTTGCCGCCGACGGTTGCCATGTTGCGGAGCTGGGCGGAGGCGGCGAGAGAGAGGGATTCGGAGATGGCGGGGAAGTTTTCACGGATGCGCGGATCGTCGGCGACGCGGCTCATTTTCGCGAGCGCGCCGATCGCGGCGCCGGAGTCGGTGACGGTGATGGTGTCGAGGTTTTCGATGTGGGTGATGTCGATGAGGCGCGTGGGCTCGACCACGCCGCATTTGGCGAGGTCGAGGAGCGTGGTGCCGCCGGCGAGGAGCATGGCGGCGGGGACGATCGAGAGGTCGCGGGCTTCGTCGATCGAGCGGGCGCGGGTGTAGGAAAAATCCATCATGGCGTTGCCTCCGCGGCCTGGCGCACCGCGGCGACGATGTGCGGATAGGCGCCGCAGCGGCAGAGATTGCCGGACATGTATTCGCGGATCTCGTCGTCCGATGCGGCGTGGCCCTCGCGGATGCAGGCGACGGCGGACATGATCTGGCCCGGCGTGCAGTAGCCGCACTGGAAGGCGTCCTGCTCGAGGAAGGCGGCCTGGACGGGATGGAGCGCGGCGCCGGGGGCGGAGAGCCCTTCGATCGTGGTGATGGCGCGGCCTTCGACTTGGGCGGCGAGCGTGAGGCAGGCGAGAACGCGCGCGCCGTCCACATGGACGGTGCAGGCGCCGCACTGGCCCTGGTCGCAGCCTTTCTTCGTTCCGGTGAGGCCGAGATGCTCGCGCAGCGCGTCGAGCAGGGTGACGCGCGGCTCGAGGGCGAGCGTGTGCGACCGGCCGTTGATTTCGAGGCGGATGGTGGCGGGATTCGTCATTCGGGCGCTCCGGCTCCTGGGGAAGAGGGCGGGACGGCGGCGGGATCAGAGGTCATGACAGGGTGCGGTCGCGGTGCGATAAGGAAAAGGGGGTGCGGTTCTTGCATAAGCGGAGGGGCCTCCGCTTACAGCGACATAGGGGCTCGCCGTTGGGCGTTCAAGTCCCGAGGAGGCTGGAGTTGACGGTTGCGTGCAGAGCGGCCGGCGGCGGCTGAGAGGAAGCGGGCCGGGCCGGTTCCGAGGGGGCTGCGCGCCGACGCGCGGCGGAACCGGGAGAGGCTGGTCGAGGTCGCGGCGGCGGAGTTCGCGGCGCGTGGGGCCGAGGCATCGCTCGAGGAGATTGCGCGGCGGGCGGGCGTTGGGATCGGGACGCTCTATCGGCATTTCCCGACGCGGGAACATCTTGTCGAGGCGGTGTATCGGCGCGAGGTGGAGGCGCTCTCGGCGGCGGCGGACGCGCTGGCGCGGCGGCTTGCGCCGGATGTGGCGCTGGCGGAATGGATGCAGCGGTTCGTCGATTACATCGCGGCGAAGCGGGGCATGGCGGAGAGTTTGCGCGTCCTGCTCACCCAGAAGTCCGGTCTGTTCGCGGATACCGCGGGGGTGGTGGCGCGGGCCGTGGAGCGGCTGGTGGCGGCGGCGGTGGCGGAGGGTTCGATTCGCGCGGACGTTCGCGGCTCCGACCTGCTGCTCGCGCTGTCGGGGATCTATGCCGCGCCGGATACGCCGGACTGGCACGAGCGGTCGCGCCGGATTGTGAGGCTTTTGATGGATGGGCTGCGGGCGGGTGCGCGGGGCCGGCGTGGTGCGGTGAAGAGGACGCGAAAGGGATGAGGGAATTGCTGCCGAAGCGGGAAGACGTGAGGATTCTGTTCGCGCATGCGGCGTACCGGATGCAGGAGCGGTTCGCGGCGCGCGGGACGGGGATGGCGAGCGTGGAGGTGCGGAGCCGTGAGGCGCTGGAGCGCGAGATCGGGGCGGCGGATGTGCTGGTGATTTCGGGGCTGTGGCGCAACGAGCTGCTCGAGCGGGCGGAAAGGCTGAGGTTCATCCAGTCGATCAGCGCGGGCGTGGATCAGTACGCGAAAGATGCGCTGGCGGCGCGGGGCGTGCGGCTGGCGAGCGCGGCGGGGGCCAATGCGCGGGCGGTGGCGGAGCATGCGATGGCGTTGGTGCTCGCGCTGTCGCGGAAGCTGCCGGAGGCGCGGGACAACCAGGCGAAGAAGTTCTGGCGCGGGATGGTGGGCGAGCGGGAGCGGCGCGAGGACGAGGTTGGCGGGAAGACGATGGTGATCGTCGGGCTCGGGCGGATTGGGGGGCGGCTCGCGCGGCTGGCGAAATCGTTCGAGATGCGGGTGGTGGGCACGCGGCGCGATCCGGCGGCGGGGGCGAACGGGGCGGATGCGGTTTTCGGGATGGGGCAGCTTGGGGAGCTGTTGGGCGAGGCGGATTACGTGGTGCTGTGCTGCCCGCTGACGTCGGAGACGGCGGGGCTGATCGCGGCGGAGGCGTTGGGGCGGATGCGGCGCTCGGCCTATCTCGTGAATGTGGCGCGCGGGGCGTGCGTGGACGAGGTGGCGCTGGCGGCGGCGCTGGAGGGCGGGCGGATCGCGGGGGCGGCGCTCGATTGCGCGCGCGAGGAGCCGCTGGGGGCGGGCTCGGCGCTGTGGGACGTGCCGGGCGTGTTCATCACGCCGCACACGGCGGGCGAGACGCGGGCGTATGAGGACAATGTGCTGGATTTGATGGAGGAAAACCTTGAGCGGTTGTGGCGGGGGGAGCGGGAGTTGAGGAATGGGGTGGTGTGAGGGGGACGCGAACCGCTCCGCCGCTTGCCGGCCACTCGGATCATCCGCCGGCACCGCCCGATCACGCAGGCCTTGCGAATAGGGCCGCCCTTCCCGCCGAGCCAATTTCGCCTCCGACTCTCGCCGGCAGCCCGATTCCAAACCGTCCGAATCGGCTCTCAATCGAAATGCACGATCGCGGCGAGAGGGCGCTATCGCGCCTTCTTCATGGATGTCTGAGGAATCTCAGATAGAACGCTCCGAACACCAAGACAATGCCAATATTCACTGCCAGCCGTTCCCAGAATCGGTTTCTGAAGAACGCGAAATCTACCCCGACTATGATGGCGGCCATCGCCACCACGTAGAGCAGTGTCGCTCCCTGTCTGCCCATTTCAGCCAACATTCACCGGATGACCCCATCGGATGATAGCGCTTTTCCGAGGTCCGTTGAAACGGTGAATGCCAGACGCGATCCTGATCGCGTGCGGGAGCGGGGAAATCGCGCTCGATCGGCTGAATGGACGTTGCCGGATCGGAGTGCATAGCACATTCCGCAGGTTCGACGCGCCGTCGTCAGTGCCAGCCGTAATAGGGGTGCGGATGATAGTAGCCATAGTGGTAAGGGTGGCCCGGGTACGGGTAGACACAGCCCGCCAGCATCGTCGCGGCGACAAAGGCCACGAGCGGAAGCAGCCGGCGCATGTACCCGCGCGATGCCGTCGGGTGCCGCGCGTGCTTGGTATTGGTCATGGCAAAACCCCGTCCTTGTTGCACCGAGTTCGCGGAATCGAATCGACGCGGCCCATCGGGTGCGGCGCACAATGCTCGATTCCGCCACGAAGGCGATGACGACGAGGCCGGAATGTCTCGATGGCTTGCCCGGCCTCTTCGTCGCCGAGCGTTTTCCTAGACGTCCTTTTGGCGCAAATTCCGGCCGCTTTGTGCCCAAGGCAAGGCCGACATTCTTGCGGCAGGGTGGGCGCGCGGAAGCCCTTCGGCGCGGATTCGCGCCTATCCGGCGAGCACGAGATCGGCTGCCTTCTCGGCGAGCGCGATCGTGGCGGCGTTGATCATCGCCTGCGGGATCGCGGGGATCACGGACGCATCGATGACGCGCAGACCCGCGAGGCCGGTGACGCGCAAGGCGTCGTCCACCACCGCACCCATGCGGCAGGTGCCGGCCGGGTAATGGGACGAATTCGCCGCGCGACGGACGAAATCGTGGCGATCGGCGATGCGCTTTTCCGGGGGGCCGGGATAGATTTCCCGTGCCCGCCAGCCGGCAAAGGCGGACGTGAGCTTCACGCTGCCGCGGCTGCGCGGGCGCATCAGGAGGCGCGGCGAATCGATGGCGCCGGCCGAGAGGAGGACCTCGCGCTCGGGCCGCACGAGACCCTGCGCGAGCCGCACGCCGGCGCAGCGCCGGCCTCGATAATGAGCAGGCGTCGTCCGGCCCGGCCGAGCCGGTGCGCCAGCACGCAACCGGCGGAGCCGGCGCCGATGACGACGTCGTCGCAGGTTGGGCGGAGCTGTTCGGGCGAGACGAGGGTGCGCACGGTTGCGCGGCGGGGGATGGTCAGCCGAGGCTGGGGGCTGTGGACTGATAGCTCGGGAGGGCCTGCATGCGGTCCCACCACGCGGAAAAACCGGTGACGGAGAAGACCTCGCGCGCGTCCGGGGTGAGGGCCACGTAGAAGCAGATGGGAGCGAGGTAGAAATCGCCGAGCGAGGGGCGCGGGCCGGCGATGAAGGGATCGTTGCCGCGGAGTTTCATCAGCTCGGCGAGGACGAGGCGGCCGGCGGCGATCGATTGGCGGCGCGCGTCCTCGTTCGGACCGCCGATGAAGTCGGGGAAGAGGTGAAAGCCGGCGACGCCGATCAGCGCGGGATATCCGTAGGAATCGACGACGCCCATCGTCATGCGCATGCGCGCGCGGTCCTTCGGGTCGTCCGGCGTGAAGGACGGACCGGGCAGCACCTCGTCCAGATAGGGCGCGATGGCGCTCGTCTCGATGATGCGGAAACCGTCATAGTCGAGCACCGGCACCTTGCCGAACGGATGGCGCGCGAGGTGCTCGGGCTGGCGCGGCTCGCGCTTGAGCACGTGGACGGGCACCTGCTCGTACGCCGCACGCTTCTCGGCGAGCAGCATGCGAACGGTGCGGACATAGGTGCTGCCATCGAAGCCGTAGAGGACGATCTTGGGCATTTCGCTTCCTTTCGCCTGGTGGCAGCGTGCCGAACCGTTGGGCTTGGAAATCGGTTTCATCATGTCAGATGAGAGGGACCCGGCCAAGCCGGGCGCGGGCGGCGCTTGAAGGATCGGGGGCGAAATGCCCTGATGCGGGCGGGGATGCGGTTTTGGGGGGTGCGCCTTGGAGAGGCAAGCTCGGGTGGTGTTGCTGAACGGGGTCGGCAGCGC
>DATJTV010000281.1:0-5085 GCA_035503055.1 Acetobacteraceae bacterium | reverse complement strand
GAGCTGATCCTCGACGCCCTGGAAGGCGGTGAGCACGGTGTTGCGGTAGTTGGCCACGCTCTCGTCATAGGCGGCCTCGGCGGCGGCGACGGCGGCGCTGCGGTAGCCGCCCTGGAAAATGTCGTCGGTCGCCGCCGCGCCGAGCGACCAGACGCGGTTCGAGAGCTGGATGAGCGAGCCGATCGGGTTGCCGACATACCCGAAGAGCGCGGAGAGATCGACGACCGGGTAATAGGCCGCGACCTCAACGCCGATCAGCGCATTCTCCTCGGCCATGGTCCGTTCGGCGGCGGCGATGTCCGGTCGGCGCTCGAGCAGCGTCGAGGGGATGCCGGCGGGGACAACAGGAACCGCGCTCGCGAGCTTGCCGGGCGCGACGGTGAGATCGGCGGGCGGCTTGCCGATGAGGACCGCAATGGCGTGCTCGTATTCCGCGCGCGCGACGCCGGCGCCGATCGCGGAGGCCTGGGCGTTCTGGACCTGGACCTCTGCGGCGAGCACGTCGGAGCGGGCGGCGACGCCGGCGGCGTACTGGTTCTGCGTGATCACGAGCGAGCGCTGATAGGCGACGATGGTCGCGCGGAGCAGCGTCTCCTCGGCGTCGGCATAGCGGAGCTGGAAATAATCGGAGGCGAGTGCCGCCTGCTCGGAAAGCTCGGCCTCGGCAAGGTCGGCGGCGCTCACCTGGGCGGCGGCGACTTGGCTCTGGACCTGGCGGCGGATCTCGCCCCAGAGATCGAGATCCCAGCTGCCGCTGCCCTCGAGCGTGTAGTCGGTTGTCGTGACCGGCGCGGAAGAGAAGTTGGTGGTCGTGCCGCCGCTGCTCAGGCTGCCGCGGCTGCTCGATTGGCGCGTCACGCCGGCGTTGGCGCCGAGCGTGGGATAGAAGCTGGCGCGCGCCTCGTTCACCAGCGCGCGGGCCTGGGCGTAGGCGAAGACATCGGCACGGATCGTCTGGTTCGAGACGACGACCTGGGCTTCGAGCGCATCCAGCGTCGGGTCGTTGAAGATCGACCACCAGGCGCCGCGATTGATCGCCGCCTGGGGCTGGGCGACGACCCAGCCCGAGAGCTCCTTGTAGTGCGTGGGCACGATCGCGGCGGGGCGGTGGTAGTTGGGGCCCACCATGCAGCCGGCGAGGAGGAGCGGGGCGGCGAAGGCGAGCCGCCTCATTCGCCGGGCTCCAGGGCTTCCGGCCCGGCGGCAGGCGGGCGGCCCGCGAGGCGGCGGAGCCAGAGGCGGAAGCGGTCGAGATAGAGGTAGATGACGGGCGTGGTGTAGAGCGTGAGAACCTGGCTCACGATCAGGCCGCCGATGATCGAGACGCCGAGCGGCTGGCGGAGCTCGGCGCCGTATCCCTGGCTCAGCACGAGCGGTGCTGCGCCGAGGATAGCGGCCATCGTCGTCATCATGATCGGACGGAAACGCAGGACCGCCGCCTCGCGGATGGCGCGGCGGGGCGTGAGATTGCGGCTTCTTTCCGCGTGGATCGCGAAGTCGATCATCATGATGGCGTTCTTCTTGACGATGCCGATGAGCAGGATGAGGCCGATCAGCGAGATGATGGTGAACTGCATGCGGAAGAGCATCAGCGCCAGCAGTGCGCCGACGCCGGCGGAGGGAAGCGTCGAGAGGATGGTGATCGGGTGGATGGTGCTCTCGTAGAGGATGCCGAGCACGGTGTAGACGGCGATGAGCGCGGCGAGGATCAGGATCGGCTCCTCGGAGAGGGACTGGACGAAGAGCTGGGCGGTGCCGGCGAAGGAGCCGTGGATGTCGGCGGGCATGCCGATCTTGATCATGGCCTGGCGGATCGCCGCACTCGCGTCGCTCAGCGATTTTCCCTGAGCGAGATTGAAGGAGATGGTCGAGGCGACGAACAGGCCCTGGTGGTTGACGGAGAGCGGTGTCGTTCCCGGAGCGAAATGAGCGACGGCGGAGAGCGGCACCATCGTCTCCTGGTTGGTGCTGACGGCGGTGCCGCTCGAGGCGCTGGACTTGCCCGAGGCGGCGATGGCGTTGAGGGCGGCGTTGCGGGCGGCATCGGAGGCGATCGATGCGGCCGTGAGGCTCGAGGAGGAACTGGCGACGGTGCCGGCGGCGAAGCCGGTGGAGGACGTGCCGGCGGCGGGCGCGCCGGAAGTGCTGACGTAGATGTCCTTGAGGATCGTCGGGCTCTGCCAATAGCGTGGCGCCACCTCCATGACGACGTGGTACTGGTTCATCTGGCGATAGATGGTCGAGACGAGGCGCTGGCCGAAGGCGTCGTCGAGCGTGTTGTCGATCTGGTCCGGCGTGATGCCGAGGCTTGCCGCCCTGGCGCGCTCGATCACCACATTGGTCTCGAGCCCGCCTTGCTGCTGGTCGGAGTTGACGTCCCGCAGCACGGGAGAATGCGCGAGGGCTGCTTCGAGTTTCAGGGACCAGGCATAGACCTCGGGCGCGGAGGTTCCCTGCAGCGTGAACTGGTAGGCGGCGTTGCTCTGCCGGCCGCCGGCGCGCAGGTCCGCGGCGGGCTGGAGGAAGAGGCGCGCGCCGGCGACTTGGCCGAGCGGACGGCGCAATTCGGCGATGACCTGGGTCGCCGAGGCGTGCCGCTCGGCGAGCGGCTTCAAGGTGACGAAGACGAAGGCGGAGTTGGTCGAGCCGCCGCCGGTGAAGCCGGTGACGTTCTCGACCGCCTTGTTGCTTCGGACGATCGCCATCATCTGGGCGAGCTTCTTCTCCATGCTCTGGAAGGAGATGCTCTGATCGGCCTGGACGCCGCCGATCAGCACACCCGTGTCCTCGACCGGGAAGAGGCCCTTCGGGATGGCGATGAAGAGGAAGATCGTGAGGGTGAGCGTGGCGCCGAGGGCGAGGATCGAGAGCAGCGGGTGGCGAAGCGCGGTGGTGAGGCTCCGCGTGTAGCGGTCGTGGGCGAAGTCGAAGGTGGCGCGGCTCGCGCCGAAGAGCCGGCCGAGCGCGCCCGACGTTTGCTCGGCGCCGCGCGGCCGGAGCACGAGCGCGCACATCATCGGCGTGGTGGTGAGCGAGACGAGGAGCGAAAACGCGATGGCGAGCGAGAGGGTGAGGCCGAACTCGCGGAAAAGCCGGCCGATGATCCCGCCCATCAACAGGATGGGCAGGAAGACGGCGATGAGGGAGGTGCTCATCGAGAGCACGGTGAAGCCGACCTCGCGCGCGCCGCGCAAAGCGGCCTCGCGCGGCGAGAGCCCGGCGTCGAGATGGCGGGAGATGTTCTCGAGCACGACGATGGCGTCGTCCACCACGAAGCCGGTGGAGATGGTGAGCGCCATCAGCGAGAGACTGTCGAGACTGAAGCCGAGCAGGTACATGCCGGCGAATGTGCCGATGATGGAGACCGGCAGGGCGACGCAGGGGATAAGGGCGGCACGCGGATCGCGCAGGAAGAGGAAGACGACGGCGATGACGAGGAAGACGGCGATCAGCAGAGTGAGCTGCGTATCGGCGAGCGAGGCGCGGATGGTGGTGCTGCGGTCGAGTGCCACCGAGACGTCGATGCTGGAGGGGATGGAGGCACGCACCAGCGGTAGCGCCGCCTTTATCTGATCGACGGTCTCTATGATGTTGGCGCCGGGCTCCGGATAGAGGATGACGAGCACGGCGGGCTTTCCGTTGTCGAGGCCCATGGTGCGCACGTTCTCGACGCCCTCGGTGACGGTCGCGATATCGGAAAGGCGGACGGGGGCATTGTTGCGCCAGGCGATGATGAGCGGGCTGTAGTCGGCGGGACTGGTCGCCTGGTCGTTGGCGTAGAGCTGGTAGCGGTCCCCGGAGAACTCGATCGCGCCTTTCGGGCTGTCCGCGTTGGCCGCGGCGAGTGCGGCGCGCACGTCCTCGAGCCCGATGCCGTATTTGGCGAGCTGGTTGGGGTTGAGCTCGACGCGAACCGCGGGCAGCGCGCTGCCGCCGAGCGTGATTTCGCCGACGCCCGAGACCTGGGAGAGCTGCTGCTGCACGACGGTATCGGCGGCGTCGTAGATCTGGCCGCGCGTGAGGGTGGCAGAGGTGAGGGCGAGGACCATGATTGGCGCCGAGGCCGGATTGAACTTGCGCCAAGTGGGATTGCTGCGCAGGCCGGCCGGGAGATCCGCGCGGGCGGCGTTGATTGCCGCCTGCACGTCGCGCGCGGCGCCGTTGATGTCGCGGTCGAGGCCGAACTGCAGCACGATGCGGCACTGGCCGACGGTGCTCGTCGAGGTCATTTCAGTGACGTCGGCGATGACGCCGAGATGCGCCTCGAGCGGGCTCGCGACGGTCGAGGCGACGGTCGCGGGGCTGGCGCCGGGCAGGTTGGCCTGGACGACGATGGTCGGAAAATCGACCTCGGGCAGCGGCGCCACGGGAAGCTGGGCGTAGGCGAAGAGGCCGGCGAGCACGATGCCGATGGTGAGCAGCATGGTCGCGACGGGCCGGTTGATGAAGAGCGCGGAGAGGTTCACGAGACCGGCTTCAAGTCGCGTTCATTCGGCCGGGGCGGCGGCCGGGCCGGGGCGGCGGGCGAGCCTTGCCGCCAGCCTGTCGAGATAGAGATAGATCACCGGCGTCGTGAAAAGAGTGAGCGCCTGGCTCACGATCAGGCCGCCGACGATGGTGAGGCCGAGCGGGCGGCGCAGCTCCGAGCCTGTGCCGGTGCCGAGCATCAGCGGCAGGGCGGCGAGGAGGGCCGCCATCGTCGTCATCATGATCGGGCGGAAGCGCAGCAGGCAGGCGCGATGGATGGCTTCGCGCGGGGGGAGGCCCTCGACGCGCTCGCCCTCGAGCGCGAAGTCGATCATCATGATCGCGTTCTTCTTGACGATGCCGATGAGCAGGATGATGCCGATGATCGAGATGACGTCGAGGTTCTCGCCGGCCGCCATCAGCGCGAGCAACGCACCGACACCGGCGGAAGGCAGCGTCGAGAGAATCGTGAGTGGATGGATGAAGCTCTCGTAGAGCACGCCGAGCACGATGTAGACGGTGGCGAGTGCCGCGAGGATGAGGAAGAGCTCGTTGCCGAGCGTCGCCTGGAAGGAGAGTGCCGCGCCCTGGAAGCTGGTGATGAAGCTCGCGGGCAGG
>DATJTV010000280.1:0-21947 GCA_035503055.1 Acetobacteraceae bacterium | reverse complement strand
AGCGCGAGGCGCGTGTGGTCGTCCTCGCTTGCCGCAAGGGCCGCGTCGAAGAGGGGCAGCAGCGGCGCCGGCGAGGTCAGCGCTGCCTCGCGATGATCGACGAGGGCGTGGGCGAAGGCGGCCACGCGGGTGGGATCGGGGGCGTCGGGGCAGGAGTCTATCTGTGCCGCGACGGCCGCGAGCGCCGCCTCGAGACGCGCGGCGATCGGGGCGGCGGGTGCGAGGACGGCGAGCTCGGCGTGCAGGCGCTGAAGCTGGAGGCGCTTCATCTCGAGCCGGAGGCGGATCGTTTCCCACCAGCCGATGTCGGTGCGGCCGTCGGTGTCGTAGCCGACCCAGCTCGCGAGCACGATCGGGCACGGGACGAGGCTGGTCCAGCGGTCGGGCCAGGCGGTGCGGGCGACGGAGAGGAGGGCCGCGTTGAAGCGGTCGATCGCGTCGCGGCCGTTGGAGATCGCCGCGACGGCCTCGATGAACTCCTGGCCGAGCGTGATCGCAGGCGGGCGATGGGAGGCGAACGCGGCGGCCGGCCGGCCGGAGGCCATCTCGGCGAGCGCGTGGCCGACCTCGGGCGGGAGCGCGAAGGTCGGGTGCGCGGTGAAGACGGCGGCGAAGCGCGTCCGCTCGACGAGCGCGCGGTATTCCGCGAGCCGCACCGGGCTGTCCTCGGGGTCGGGGCGGAGGAGGTGCTGGGCAAGATCGGCGAGCACGCGGTCGTTCTCGGCAGGCTCGGCGCCGCCGACATAGTGGGCGAGGCGGCGCGCGCGATCGGCGAAGCCGGCGTCGCGCAGATGGCGGATCAGGCCGCCGATCGCCTCCTCGGAGAGCGTTCCGTCGTCCATGCGCCGCTCGATCGCGAGGGCGACGAGAAGGACCGGGTTGCCGAACGGGTCTTCCTCGAGGCGTGCGCCGAGGCGCGCGGCGAGAGCGAGCAGCTCGTCCGCGAGCGGAACCGAATCCTCGAGCGCTTGTGCCAAGGTGGTGTCGGGCACCGCGCCATCATGCCGGTCATTGTGCAGCCGCAGCAAGAAAAGAGTGGGGCGTCAGAACGGGACCTTCGCCCAATCGACCGGATGGGCGAAGAAGCGGACCCCGCCGGCCCCATCCGGTTCCCAGGCGCCGCGGTGACCGGCGAAGCTCTCGGCTACGGGCATGCTGAGGGCGTTGTGCGCGCCGGCCTGTGCGTCCTCGGGTCCGTCCGCCGCGAGGGCGGCGAGGGACTTCTCGCTCGGGCGGATGACGGCGATGTGGCCCGGCCGGCGAGGATCGGGATTCTCGTAGGCGGCGAGTACGAGAAATCCCTGGTTGGCGAGGGTTTGCGCTTCCTTCGCATCGACCTCGCGCCACCCCTTCGCTTCTCCTTGCCCCGCGAGCCAGCGGAGCTGCGCGTTGGCGAGCAGGTCCTGGCCGTGCTCGGGCGGGCGGAGGAGATAGACGCCCATGCGGTCGGCCATCGCGGCGGCGTAGGCGCTGCAATGCGTCGCGGTCGGCGACCAGCCGGGACGAGACGGGTCCGGCTCGCCGGTCAGCCACTCGATGTGGAAGTGCGGCAGCCAGAGATGCTCGACCCCGGAACGATCGAGCAGCGTGGCGAGGCGCTCGCCGCCGGGCGTGATCGGTCCGCAGCATGGGGCGTTCTGCGCCGGGGCAGCGAAGGAAAGTGCGAGGAGGAGCGAGAGCGCCAGAGCCGCGCGCGGGAGGGAGAGCTGGGCACCCATCGGCGGTCAGGCTAGCACGGTCCGGCTTCCGGCGGAATCCGGGAGGAACGTGCTCGTGATCGCGCCGCTCCCCCGGCCCGGCTTGCGAGCCCCTATGGTCTGGGCGATAGCACCGCCGCGCCCGAAGGGAACGTGACGCAGGTCTCCCCGTTTTTCGATCCGCATACAGGAGCGATGGATGCTGCTTGTCCAATTGACCGACCTGCACGTCTGCCCGGTGGGCGTGGCGGCCAATCGGGTGGTCGAGACCAACACCCTCGTCGAGCGGGCGCTCCGGATGGTGAGCCGGATGCGGCCGGCGCCGGATGCGGTGATCCTCTCGGGCGATCTCGCCGAGAACGGTCTCATCGCGGAATACGAGGTGCTGGCGGGGCTGCTCGGGCGATATCTCGACTGCCCGATCTACGCGGTCCCCGGCAATCACGACCGGCGCGAGAATTTCCGCGCCGTCCTCGGCCACCTACCGGGGATCACGTCAGACCCCGCGTTCGTGCAATACGCGGTCGAGACCCATCCGGTGCGCCTGGTGATGCTCGATACGCTGGTTCCCGGCGGCGCCTACGGGAGGCTCGATGCGGGGCAGCTCGCATGGCTCGATCGGACGCTGGCGGCGGAGGGAGCGAAGCCGACCATCGTCGTCATGCACCATCCGCCCTTCGATTGCGGCATCGCCCACATGGACCGGATCAAGCTCGAGGACGCCGTCGCCTTTGCCGCGATCATCGCGCGCCATCCCCAGGTGCGGCGCATCCTCTGCGGCCACGTGCACCGGCCGGTGACGACCAGCGTCGGCCACGCGATCGCCAGCATCTCCCCCTCGGTCGCGCACCAGGTGGTGCTCGACCTCGACCCCGAGGGTCCTTCGGCGCTGGTGCTGGAGCCGCCCGCGTTCCAGGTGCACCAGGTCAACGGAACCGGCGAGATCGTTTCGCATACTGCGTATGTCGAGACCTATCCGGGGCCGTTCCCGTTCGTTCTGTCAGCGGAATATCCGGGCAACCCCCAATAGGCAACCTGAAGTAGGCGGGGCAGGGGGGCCGGAGCCCCCCCACCTTCAGACGGACCCGCCCTCAAACCGAGTAATACATCTCGAACTCGACCGGGTGCGGCGTGTGCTCGAAGCGATAGACCTCGGTCCAGCGCAGCGCGATGTAGCTTTCGACCTGATCGGCGCTGAAAACATCGCCGGCGAGCAGGAAGTCGTAGTCGGCCTCGAGCGCGCCGAGCGCTTCGCGCAAGCTGCCGCAGACCGTCGGAATGCCCTTCAGTTCCTCGGGCGGAAGGTCGTAGAGATCCTTGTCCATCGGGTCGCCGGGATGGATCTTGTTGCGGATCCCGTCGAGCCCGGCCATCAGCATCGCGGCGAAGGCGAGATAGGGATTCGCCGCGGCGTCCGGGAAGCGCACCTCGACGCGCTTGCCCTTGGGGCTGGTGGCGTAGGGAATGCGGCAGGAGGCGGAGCGGTTGCGCGCGGAGTAGGCGAGCAGGACCGGCGCCTCGAAGCCCGGGATCAGCCGCTTGTAGCTGTTCGTGGTCGGGTTGGTGAAGGCGTTGAGCGCTTTCGCGTGCTTGATGATGCCGCCGATATAGTAGAGCGCCATCTCCGAAAGATCGGCATAGCCGTTGCCGGCGAAGAGCGGCTTGCCCGACTTCCAGATCGACTGGTGGCAGTGCATGCCGGAGCCGTTGTCGCCGTAGATCGGCTTCGGCATGAAGGTCGCGGTCTTGCCGTAGCTGTTGGCGACGTTGTGGATGCAGTATTTGTAGATCTGCATCGCATCCGCCATCTTGACGAGCGGGCTGAACTTGATGCCGAGCTCGTGCTGGCTCTGCGCGACCTCGTGATGGTGCTTCTCGATCGCAACGCCCATCTCGCCCATGGTGGAGAGCATCTCGGCGCGCAGATCGCTGTCGGAATCGACGGGCGGGACGGGGAAATAGCCGCCCTTGATCGCCGGCCGGTGGCCCGTGTTGCCCTCCGGATATTCCTTCGTCGATGCCTGCGGGCCCTCGGTGCTGTCGAGCTGGAACATGCCGTAGTTGCCGCCGGTTCCGTAGCGCGCCGAATCGAAGACGAAGAATTCGGCCTCGGGGCCGAAGAAGGCGGTGTCGCCGATGCCGGTGGAGGTGAGATACGCCTCCGCCTTCTTGGCGGTGGAGCGGGGATCGCGGCCGTAGGGCTGGCCGGTGGACGGCTCGAGGATGTCGCAGAAGAGAATGAGCGACGGCTTGGCCGAGAACGGATCCATGCAGGCCGTGTCCGGATCCGGCATGAGGATCATGTCGCTCTCGTTGATCGCCTTCCACCCGGCGATCGAGGAGCCGTCGAACATGATTCCGTCCTTGAAGGCATCCTCGTCGATGGTCGCGGCGGCCTGCGCGGTGTGCTGCCACTTGCCGCGCGGGTCGGTGAACCGAAGGTCCACGAACTCGGCCGCGTGTTCCTTCATCATGTCCATGACCTTGCTCACGCCGCCGCCGGGCGGGCTGGGTCGCTTCGCCATTCCCTTCTCCATGTTTGCTTTGGCCATGCTTGCTTTGGCCACGTTTGCCTAGGGTCGTCGGTGGTGCTGGCCCCGCGCGCCGGACATCGGCGGAGGGGATCGTTCGGTGCTCAGATCGCGTCCTCGCCCCGTTCACCCGTGCGGATGCGAATGACCTCCTCTATGTTGCTGACGAAGATTTTGCCGTCGCCAATCCGTCCGGTGCGCGCGGCGGTCATGATGGCCTCGATCGCCCGCTCGGCCATCGCGTCGTCGCACACGACCTCGAGTTTCGCTTTCGGCAGGAAATCCACGACGTATTCTGCGCCACGATAAAGCTCGGTGTGGCCCTTCTGGCGCCCGAACCCTTTCGCTTCGACCACGGTTATTCCCTGCAATCCGACTTCGTGCAACGCCTCCTTCACCTCATCGAGCTTGAACGGCTTGATCACGGCCTCGATCTTTTTCATTGGCACGCTCGCGTCCGGCCAGGCCGGAGCACCCTCCTTTTGCATCCGAACCGCCGCGACCCGTCCATGCGCCTGACGAGGGCCGCTCCGAAGGCTTGCACGTGCCGTGCCAGAATGGCAATGGCGCTCCGGCGATGCACGGATCGTGCCGTGAAGAACGAATTACCGCCTGTTCCTTGGGCGAAGTATTTGGTTCTGCCCGCTTCTGAGGCAGAAGCCGTGGCAAGACGGACCGCTTCCAGGGTTGCAAGCCCGGGACGATTGCGCCATATCGCTGCCGCCGGCCAGGCCCCGCTCGCTTGAGCGTGCCGCCGGTAATTCACACGCGGGGCGCCTTTCCCGGCCATTCGTCATTCCGCTTGGCCGGGTCCGGTGCGACGAGCGAGGTCCCGCGGAGGCTCAACCGGACGGAAGGAAAGGCCACGCCGATGGCGATGCCCGAATTTACCCTGCGCCAGCTCCTCGAGGCGGGCGTTCATTTCGGCCACCACACGCGGCGGTGGAATCCGCGCATGGAGCCGTACCTCTTCGGGGTGCGCAACCAGGTCCACATCATCGACCTCGAGCAGACGATGCCGCTGCTCGCGCGCGCGCTCGCCGCGATCCGCGACGTAACCGCCGCCGGCGGGCGCGTGCTGTTCGTCGGCACCAAGCGCGCGGCGGGGGAATATGTCGCCGAGGCCGCGAAGCGTTGCGGCCAGTACTACGTCAACCATCGCTGGCTCGGCGGCACGCTCACCAACTGGAAGACCATCACCGGCAGCATCAAGCGGCTGCGCCAGATCGAGGAGCTGCTCTCCGGCGACACCCACGGGCTCACCAAGAAGGAGGTCCTGGAGATCACCCGCGACCGCGACAAGCTCGAGCGGGCGCTCGGCGGCATCAAGGAGATGGGCGGGCTGCCCGACATCCTCTTCGTCATCGACACGAACAAGGAAAAGCTCGCGATCGAGGAGGCCGAGAAGCTGCATATCCCGGTGGTCGCGGTGCTCGACAGCAACTCCGACCCGCGCGGCGTCACCTACCCGATCCCCGGGAACGACGACGCGATCCGCGCGATCAACCTCTATTGCGAGCTGGTGGCGGGTGCCGTGCTGGAAGGGATCAGCGCCGAGCTCGCCGCGAGCGGGGGCGACCCGGGCGCCGACGAGGAGCTGCGCTCCGAGCCGGCGCCGGCGCCCGCTTCAGAGCCCGCGCCGGCCGCCGGCTGATCGGGGGAAGAGAGATGGCCGAGATCACCGCGGCGCTGGTCAGGGAGCTGCGCGAGAAGACCGGCGCGGGGATGATGGATTGCAAGCGGGCGCTGAGCGAAACCGCGGGCGATATCGAGGCGGCCACCGACTGGCTGCGCAAGAAAGGGCTGGCCGCCGCGGCCAAGCGGGCGGGGCGCGCGGCGAGCGAAGGGCTGGTGGCGATCGCCAGCCGTCCGGGCCGCGCGGCGATGGTCGAGGTCAACGCCGAGACCGACTTCGTCGCGCGCAACCAGACGTTCCAGGACTTCGTGGCCGGCGTCGCCGCCGTGGCGCTCGAGTTCGGGCAGGATGTCGAGGCGATCCTCGCCGCACCTTTGCCCGGCCTGGGCCGGACGGTGTCCGAGGAGCTGAGCCGGCTGGTGGCGACGATCGGCGAGAACCTGACGCTCCGGCGCGCGCGCGTCCTCTCCGCCCCGGTGGTGGCGAGCTACATGCACGCCGCCCTTCGCCCCGGCCTCGGCCGGATCGGCGTCCTGGTGGCGCTCGAGGGCGTCGGGACGGAGGCGGAGGCGCTCGTCGAGCTTGGCCGCCAGATGGGCATGCACATCGCCGCGAGCCGGCCCGAGGCGATCGAGATCGGGGGTGTCGATCCCGCCGCGCTCGAGCGCGAGCGTTCGGTCCTCGCCGAGCAGGCGCGCGCATCCGGCAAGCCCGAGGAGATCGTCGCCCGCATGGTCGAAGGCCGCATCCGGAAATACTACGAGGAGGTCGTCCTGCTCGAGCAGGTCTGGGTGCATGACGGGGAGAGCCGGGTCGCGGCGATCCTGACGAAGGCGGGCGCGCGCCTCCTCGGCTTCGCCCGCTTCGCCCTCGGCGAGGGGGCGGGGAAGGCGGCCCCACCGGGCGGCTGAGAGGTCCGGCTTGTTCCTCGGGATGCCCCGGCCTATGAGGGGCTCGCCGCCACGAGAGAAGCCCCTTCGATGCTGCCGCAGCCGGCCTACAGGCGTGTCCTCTTGAAGGTGTCGGGCGAGGCCCTGATGGGGCGGCGCGACTATGGCCTCGACACCGACACGGTCCAGGCGATCGCCGCCGATATCGAGGACGTCGTGGCCCTCGGCGTGCAGGTCTGCATGGTGATCGGCGGGGGCAACATCTTCCGCGGCGTCTCCGCGGCGGCCGAGGGCATGGATCGCGCCCAGGCGGACTATATCGGCATGCTGGCCACCGTGATGAATGCGCTCGCCATGCAGAGCGCGCTGGAAAGCCGCGACGTGCCGACCCGGGTGCAGTCGGCGATCCCCATGGCGAGCGTCTGCGAGCCCTATATCCGCCGCCGCGCGCAGCGGCATATGGAGAAGGGGCGGGTGGTGATCTTCGCCGCCGGGACCGGCAATCCCTTCTTCACCACCGACACCGCCGCGGCGCTCCGCGCGGCCGAGATGGGCTGCGACGCGCTGCTCAAGGGCACGCAGGTCGACGGGGTCTATTCGGCGGACCCGCGCAAGGTGCCGGGGGCCGCGCGCTACGAGGAGCTCTCCTATCTCGACGTGCTCTCGCGCGACCTCAGCGTGATGGACGCGGCGGCGGTGAGCCTCGCGCGCGAGAACGGCCTGCCGATCCTCGTCTTCAACATCCATGCCCCGGGCGCCTTCGCCCAGGTGATGCGCGGGGAGGGGCGGTTCACCCGGATCGTCGAGCCGCAATGAGCCGGACGGCAGGACCGCTCGGCTCGGCGAGATCGAATGAGGGAGGCGGGCGGTGGCGGCCAATCTCGGTGCGCTGAAGGAGGATCTGCAGCGGCGGATGGACGGCGCGCTCGAGACGCTCCGGCGCGAGTTCGCGGGCCTGCGCACCGGCCGGGCCAACCCCGCGCTGCTCGAGCCGGTCAAGGTCGCGGCCTATGGCAGCGAGCTGCCGCTCGCGCAGGTCGGCACGGTGAGCGTGCCGGAGCCGCGGATGATCACGGTCCAGGTATGGGACCGCGCGCTCGTCGGCGTCGTCGAGAAGGCGATCCGGGACGCCGGGCTCGGGCTCAATCCGGCCGCCGACGGCCAGCTCGTGCGGGTCCCGATCCCGAGCCTCACCGCGGAGCGCCGGGTGGAGCTTGCGAAGGCGGCCGGCCGCTACGGCGAGGGGGCGCGGGTCGCCGTCCGCGCCGTGCGGCGCGACGGCATGGAGCATATCCGGCAGTTCGAGAAGAAGGGCGAGATCAGCCAGGACGAGATGGCGCACTGGTCGGACGAGGTGCAGAAGCTGACCGATTCCTACATCAAGCGGGTTGACGAGGCGCTGGCGGACAAGGAGCGGGACATCCGGCAGATCTGAACGATGCGACCTGCCCTGGACGAGACCAAGCCGCCGCCTTCCGCCCCACGTGACAAAGAGCGAGGCGAGAACGGAGAGAGCGTGCCGGCCCACGTCGCCATCATCATGGATGGCAACGGGCGCTGGGCGCGGGCGCGCGGGCTGCCGCGCGTGGCGGGCCACCGCGCCGGGGCCGAGGCGGTGCGGCGGACCATCCGGGCCGCCATCCGCCACGGCGTGCGATGGCTCACCCTCTATGCCTTCAGCGCCGAGAACTGGCGGCGCTCGGCCGCCGAGGTGCTCGATCTCACCGGCCTGCTCCGCCACTACCTCAAGAGCGAGATCGCCTCGCTTGCCGCCGAGGGCGTGCGGCTCTCGGTGATCGGCGAGCCCGGCCGGTTCCCTGCCGATGTCCAGGCCGAGCTCACGGCGGCCGAGGGGCTGACCGCCGGCAACGAGCGGCTCCATCTCACGGTCGCCCTTTCCTATGGCGCGCGCGCCGAGATCGTGGCGGCGGCCCGGGCCGCCGCGGCGGCGATCGCCTCGGGCGGGCTCGCCCCCGGCGCCCTGGACGAGGAACGCTTCGGCCGCTTCCTCGCGACCGCCGGCACGCCCGATCCCGACCTCATCGTGCGCACCAGCGGGGAGCAGCGGCTCTCGAACTTCCTGCTCTGGCAGGCGGCTTATTCCGAGCTCGTCTTCCTCGACGTGCTGTGGCCGGATTTCGCCGAGGCGGATTTTGCCGCGGCGCTGGCCGAATACACGCGCCGGGAGCGGCGCTTCGGCGCGCGCCCCGGCTGAGCCCATGGTGCATCACTTCGCCGACCTTCCAAGGAGGCTGCTCTCGGCGCTGATCCTGGCACCCATCGCGCTCTTCTGCCTCTGGCTCGGCGGCGGCGCGTGGGTGCTGCTCGCCACCCTCGCCGGGATCGCCCTCGCGGTGGAATGGGCCACGATTTGCCGTTTCGTCCCCTTGAGCCCTCCCGCGCTGCTCCTGCCCGTGCTGGTGGCCGCCGCCTGCCTGGCGAGCGCCGCCGGCTTCGCCCTCGCGGCGCTCTTCGTGCTCTTCGTCGCGGGCGTCGTCTTGGCGGGGGGAAGCGGCGGCGGGGCCGCGGCGCGACGGTGGCTCGCGGGGGGGCTGCTCTATCTCGGCCTAGCCGCGGTCGCGACGGTCTGGCTCCGGCTCCGCGGCCCGGCCGGCCTCGGCAACATGCTGTTCGTGGTCCTGATCGTGTGGGCGAGCGACTCGGGGGCCTATGTCGTCGGGCGAGTGTTCGGGGGGGCGAAGCTGGCGCCGCGGATCTCCCCCTCCAAGACCTGGGCCGGCGCAGCGGGGGGCCTTGCCTTTGCCGTCGCGGCCGGGTTCCTGGTGGCGGAGGGGTTTGCCTCCGGCCCGTCGGCCAGCGTTCTGCTGGCCTCGGTCACCCTCGGTGTGGCATCACAGGCGGGGGATCTTCTGGAGAGCGCCTTCAAGCGTCGATTCGGCGTTAAGCACTCGGGCAACCTGATCCCGGGGCATGGCGGCGCCCTCGACCGGCTGGACGGGGTACTGGCGGCCGCGCCGGCGGCGGCGATCCTGGCGCTGGCCCTCGGCCCCGGAGTGGAGCTTTGGCGGTGAAAACAGTGAGCGTCCTCGGCAGCACCGGCAGCATGGGTCGGCAGACCGTCTCGCTGCTCGCCGCCCATCCGGACCGCTTCCGCGTGCGCGCGCTCGTCGGCGGCAGCAATGCTTCCCTCCTTGCCGAGCAGGCGCGCGAGCTCGGCGCCGAGCATGTCGTGATCAGCGACCCGGCCGGTCTCGCCGCACTCGCCGAGGCGCTCGCCGGCAGCGGGACGAGCGTTGCCGCCGGGGCGGCCGCCGTCGCGGAGGCAGCGTCGATCCCGGCCGACTGGACGATGGCGGCGATCAGCGGCGCGGCCGGCCTGCCCGCGACGCTCGCGGCGATCCGCAGGGGCGGCACCGTGGCGCTCGCCAACAAGGAGGCGCTCGTCTGCACGGGCGAGATCATGCTCCGCGCCGTCGCCGCGGCGGGGGCGCGGCTCCTGCCCGTCGATTCCGAGCACAACGCGGTCTTCCAGTCGCTCGCCTGCGGCAACCTGAACGCGCTCGAGAAAATCGTGCTGACCGCCTCCGGCGGGCCGTTCCGGGCCGCGAGCCTTGCCGAGATGGAAGCGGCAACGCCCGAGGCCGCGCTCAAGCATCCGATCTGGTCGATGGGCGCCAAGATCAGCATCGATTCGGCCACCCTGATGAACAAGGGGCTCGAGCTGATCGAGGCGGCCTTCCTCTTCTGCCTGCCCGAGCAGGCGATCGACGTGCTCGTGCATCCCCAGGCCGTGATCCACGGCCTCGCCTACTATGCGGACGGCAGCGTCCTCGCCATGCTGGCCGCACCGGACATGCGCATCCCGATCGCCCATGCGCTCGCCTGGCCGGAGCGGCTGCGCACGTCCGCGCCGCGGCTCGACCTCGCTCTGCTCGCCCGGCTCGAGTTCGCCGAGCCCGACGCGCAGCGTTTCCCTGCGATCGGGCTGGCGCGCGCCGCACTCCGCGCCGGCGGTGCGGCGCCGGCGATCCTGAGTGCCGCGAACGAGACGGCCGTCGCGGCGTTCCTGGCCGGGCGGATCGGCTTCCTCGACATCGTGCGCGTGGTGGAATCGGTGCTGGACGGCATGGGCGCGCCGGCCGCGCCGACGCTCGAGAGCGTGCTCGCGCTCGATGCCGAGGCGCGCCGGCACGCCGAGCGGGTCGCCGCCCGCATGGCCGCCGCAGGCGCGCGCACGCTGCTTGGCAGCGGGCTTAACGGTGTCCCATCAGGGAGCGTTCCCTCAGAGGGCGTCTCCCGGGGGGGCGTCCCCTCGGGGGGCGTCCCATCCGGGGATGCGCCATCAGGGTGGTCCCGATGATCGACTTGCTCCGCACCGTCATATCCTTCGTCGTCGTGCTCGGGATTCTCATCTCGGTGCACGAGTTCGGCCACTATCTCGCGGCCAGGCTCTGCGGCGTCCATGTCGAGGCGTACTCGATCGGCTTCGGCCCGGCGCTGGCGAGCTGGCAGGACCGCCACGGCACCGCGTGGCGGCTCTCGGCGCTGCCGCTCGGGGGCTACGTCATGCTGCACGGCCAGCAGCCGCTCGAGACGGTGAGCCCGGAGGAGCGGGCGCGCTGGATCCCGGGCCGCGCCTTCCAGGAAAAACCCGTCGGCGCGCGCGCGATCATTGCCGCCGCCGGGCCGCTCGCCAATTTCGTGCTCGCCTTCGTGCTCTTCGCCGCCCTCTTCGCGACCGCCGGACGGCCGATGGTCATGCCGGTCGTCAATGGCGTCGTGCCCGGAGGTGCGGCGGCGGCGGGCGGGATTCACGTCGGCGACCGGATCATCGCGATCGACGCCTCGCCCGTCGCGAGCTTCGCCGATATCGAGCGGCTCGTCCAAGCCCGGCCCGATCGCGAACTCTCGGTCCTGGTGGAACGGGCGCACCGGACGATCAGGCTTGCCGTCCATACCGGCACCACGACGGAGGGGGGACGCGAGGTCGGCCTGCTCGGCATCAGCGGCGACACCTCCGCGCTGGAACGGCTCGCGCCGGGTGCCGCGCTCGCGGCCGCGTGGGGCGAGAGTTTCGACATCGGCGGAGCCACGCTCGGCGGGGTGTGGCAGATCATCACCACCCGCCACGGCGCCGCCGACCTCGGCGGACCGCTCAGGATCGCCGAGCTCTCGGGCCGCGTGGCCGCGCTCGGCATCGCCAGCTTCGTCTCGTTCATCGCGGTGCTCTCGATCAATCTGGGGTTGCTCAACCTGCTGCCGATTCCCGTGCTGGATGGTGGCCACTTGCTCTTCTTCCTCGCCGAGGCGGTGCACGGAAAGCCGCTCTCCGCCCGCGCGCAGGAGATCGGGTTGCGCGCCGGCCTCGCACTCCTCGTCTGTATCTTTGTGTTCGCAACCTGGAACGACCTGACGCAGCTTGGCATGGTCCGCTGGGTCAAGAGCCTGTGAGGGACCATCTGAGAATGCTACTGCGGCGGTCGTCCGACGTGGCTTTCTGCGCTTCCGGTGCTCACGGCCCCAAAAGGCCGCTCCGCTCCGGTTCTCGAAAGCCGCGCCGGGCCGGCACCTGCGGCGCCTCCGACTCGCCGCAGCGCATTCTCAATCGGTCCCTGAGAGGTTGGCGGTCGTCCGACCGCGGGTTGGCGCCCGGCCGAGCAGGCGGCTATTCTCCCGATTCCCTTCCTTTCGCCCCCGCCCCCGCGCGCCCCCGGCGCGGCTGACCAGGCGCCATCGGAGAATCGGCCGCTTGCCTCGCATCGCCACAGCACTCGTCGCGGTTGTACTCTGCCTGGTCCTGCCGCCGCTTGCGGTGACGGGAGGGGCCCAGGGTGCTGCGGCCGGTGCTGCGGCCGGTGCTGCGGCCGGAGCACCATCCACGGCTGCCGCAGCGGAGCAGCCCGGCCGGATCGCGGCGATCCGCGTCGAGGGGAACCGGCGGATCGAGGCGAGCACCATCCTCTCCTACATGCTGCTCGCGCCCGGGGATCCGTTCGATCCGACCTTGATGGACCGCAGCCTCAAGACGCTTTACGCAACCGGCCTCTTCAGCAACGTCGAGCTGGCGCGGCAGGGCGACGTGCTGGTGGTGACGGTGCAGGAGAATCCCGTGGTGAACGTGGTCGCCTTCGAGGGCAACCATGAGCTCACCGACAAGCAGCTCGCCCCGGCGATCGCGCTCCGTCCGCGCGCCGTCTTCACGACCGAGGCCGCCGAGGCGGATCGCCAGAAGATTCTCGCGCTCTATGCGCAGAAGGGCTATTACGCCGCGACGGTGGTGCCGAAGATCATCAGGCTGCCGGAAAACCGGGTCAACGTGGTCTTCGAGATCAATGACGGCAAGGCGACCTTCATCAGCCGCATCGTCTTCGTGGGCAACCACGCGTTCAGCGCCGGCACGCTCTCCGGCGTGATCAGCTCCCGCGAGGAGGCGTGGTGGCGCTTCTTCAGCACTGCGGACAGCTACAATCCCGAGCGCGTGCAGTACGACGAGGACCTGCTGCGCCGCTTCTATCTCCGCAACGGCTACGTGGACTTTGAGGTCACGCACGTGCAGTCCGAGCTTTCCCCGGACCGGCGCTCCTTCATCCTGACCTTCGTCCTGAGCGAGGGCAGCCGCTACCGCATCAGCTCGGTCAAGGTGGTCTCGCACCTCCCGAAAGTCTCCGGCACATCGCTCGCCTCCCTGGTCACGGTCGGGCGCGGGGACTGGTATGACGGCGACGCCGTCCAGCGGTCGGTGCAGGCGATCTCGGACAAGCTGCAGAACAGCGGCTTCGCCTTTGCCGAGGTCCACTCCGACATCACGCGCGATCCGCACAACCATACGGTGGCGCTGGTGTTCAACGCCATCGAAGGGCCGCACGTCTATATCCAGCGCATCGATATCAGCGGCAACACCCGCACCCAGGACCAGGTGATAAGGCGCGAGTTCAACCTCGCCGAGGGCGATCCGTTCAATGCCGCCTCGATCCAAAGGACCCAGCAGCGGCTGAAGGACCTCAACTACTTCAGCAACGTCAACATCACGACCTCACCCGGCTCCTCGCCGGACCGCGTGATCGTGAACGCGAACGTGACCGAGAAGGCGACCGGCGAGCTCACGATCGGCGGCGGCTACTCGACCGATATCGGAGCGCTCGTCAATCTCGGCCTGCAGGAGAACAACATCGTCGGCAGCGGGATCAATGCCGGCATCAACGGCATTCTCGCGCAGCGGGAAAGCTCGATCGACCTCAACGTGACCAATCCCTATTTCCTCGGCCGCAACCTGCTCGCCGGCATCGACATCTACGACATCACCAACAACAACCAGAGCATCGCGGAATACAGCGAGAACCGGTACGGCTTCACCTCGAGGCTCGGCTACAACTTCAACGACCACGTCTCGCAGGACTGGAGCTACTCGCTCGTCAGCCGCGATATCGTCGATATCGCAAGCACGGCGAGCGAATATATCTTTGCCAACGCCGGCACCAACGTGCTCTCCCAGGTGGGCACGACGCTGGTCTTCGACTGGCGCGACAGCACCATCAACCCGACCAAGGGCTTCGTCATTCGGGCGGGCGCCGATTACGCGGGGATCGGCGGGAATGCCGATTTCGTTCGCCTGCGCACCGACGGGGCCTATTATGTTCCCCTCGTCGGCCTGCTCGGCGATGGCTGGGGGATCTCGGAGTCGGGGAGCTACGGCGATCTCGTCCCGATCGCGCACGAGCCGAACATCCTGGACAATTTCTACCTCGGCGGCGCCAACCTGCGCGGCTTCGAGGACGGCGGCGTCGGGCCGCACGTCATCTCGACCGGCGACAGCCTGGGCGGGCGCTTCCTTTGGACGGAGTCGACGGAGCTGAACTTCCCCCTGCCGGTCAATCGCGACCTCGGGCTCAGCGGACGCCTCTTCGTCGATATGGGGTCCGACTGGGGTATCAAGGAAAACTATGGGCCGATCGTCGACTATGCGCAGCCGCGCATCGCCGCCGGTTTCGGCATTTCGTGGGACTCGCCGCTCGGCCTGCTCAGCATCGACCTCGGCTGGCCGATCGTGAAAAAACCGTACGATCAGACGCAAGTCTTCCGCTTCGGGTTCGGCACGAGGTTCTAGTGCGCATCCTTTCTCTCATCGCGATCGCCGGGCTCGCCTCGACGCTCCTTCTTCCCCAACTCGGCATGGCGCAAACGGCGCCGCAGCAGGGGCCGGGCTGGTTCGTTCCGGGCCAGTCTCATCCGGCGGCGGCGCCCATCGCTCCCCGCCCGGCGCCCGCGCCGCAACCGCCGCGACCGGTGCAGGCAGCCGCGCCGCCGCCGATCCCGCAACTGCCGCTCTTGCCGAAGGCGAAGCCACCGCCTGCCGCAATCATGGGCGTGCTCAGCGTGCCGGACGTCTATCGCCAGTCGACGGCGGTCCAGGAGGTGGAGAAGGTCATCAACGCGAGGCGCGAGGCGCTCAACCGCGATGCGGTGAAGGAGCAGGGCGTCTGGCGGCAGATGCAGGCTTCCCTGGCGCATGACCGGCCGAAGCTCACGCCGCAGCAGATCCGCGCCCGCGAGGCGGCGCTGCAGGACCGGATCACCAAGGCGCAGAAGGAATTTTCCGGGCGGAATCAGCAGATCCAGGAAGCGGCGCAGGTCGCGATCGGCGAGGTCAATCGCATGCTGATCGCGGTGATCCGCCAGGTCGCGGAGAGCCACGGCATGAATCTCGTGCTGCACCTCGAGCAGGTGGCGCTCAACATGAACGCCTTCGACATCACCGACGAGGTGGCGAAAGAGCTCAACAAGATGCTTCCCTCGGTCACCATCCCGCCGGACAGCGCGATGCCGATCGGGCCGCCGGGCACGGACGTGCCCGCCCCGGTGGCGGGAGCGGGCATCCCGGCGCCGCTGCCGATACCGCCGGCGCCCGCCGCCGATGCGCCGAAGCGCTGAGCGATGCCGCGAGAGGGCCGCGGCACCGCCGGCGACCCGCGCTTCTACGCCGGATCGGGCCCGCATGCGCTGAGCGCCGTGGCCACGGCCGCCGGCGGGGTGGCGGAGGCGGCCGAGCGGACGCTTTACGGGGTTGCGCCGCTGCAAACCGCCGGGCCGGGCGAGGTGAGCTTCCTCGACAATCGCCGCTATGTCGAAGCCCTCGAGCGAACGCGGGCCGGGGCCGTGCTCGTTCATCCGGAGCTCGCCCCGCGCGTGCCGGCCGGCACCGCCTCCATCGTGACGGCCGAGCCCTATCAGGGCTGGGCGCGGGTCGCCGCCCTTTTTCACCCTCCGGCCCCGCTCAAGCCCGGGATCCACCCCAGCGCGGTGGTGGGGGAGGGGGCGCGGGTCGATCCGACGGCGGAGATCGGCCCGCTCGTCGTCATCGGTGCGCGGGCCGAGATCGGCCCGCGCTGCCGGATCGCGCCGGGGGCCGTGATCGGCGAGGGCGTCGCGATCGGGCCGGACGGGCGGATCGGCGCCCTGGCGAGCGTGAGCCACGCCATCCTGGGCCCGCGGGTCACGCTCTATCCGGGGGCGCGCGTGGGCCAGGACGGCTTCGGCTTCGCGGTGGCCGACGACGGGTTTCGCAGCGTCCCGCAGCTCGGCCGGGTGATCCTCGAGCACGACGTCGAGGTCGGCGCCAACACGACCATCGACCGCGGCTCGGTCCAGGACACGGTGATCGGTGCCGGGACGCGGCTCGACAACCTCGTCCAGATCGGGCACAACGTCCGGATCGGCCGGCTTTGCGTCGTCGTATCGCAGGCCGGCATCTCCGGTTCGACCATCGTCGAAGACTTCGTGATGATCGGCGGGCAAGCGGGCCTTGTCGGGCACCTGCGAATCGGCCGCAAGGCGCGCCTCGGCGCGCAGGCCGGCGTGATGGCCGACGTGGCGCCCGGAGCGGAAGTGGTGGGCAGTCCCGCCGAGCCCGTGCGGACGTTCTTTCGCCAGATCGCCGTCCTCCGGCGGCTGGCGCGGGGGGAACGCCAGCCGGGCCGGCAGAGTGGCAGGGAAACGGGCTAAGGGCGGATGGACGCAGCGGTCACGCGCAAAAACGGCGCGCTCGAAGAGAACGGATCCGAAGGCGGATACAGAATCGACATAGAGCGCATCCAGAAGCTGCTCGCCCACCGCTATCCCATGCTGCTGGTGGACCGCATGCTCGATGTGGTCCCGAACCAATCGGCGACGGGCATCAAGAACGTGACGATGAACGAGCCCTACTTCCAGGGCCACTTCCCGGGCCATCCGGTGGTGCCCGGGGTGATGATCGTCGAAAGCATGGCGCAGACTTCGGCGGCCCTGGTGCTGGAGAGTCTGGGAGAGCACGCCGAAGGCAAGGTTGTCTATTTCATGTTCATCGACAACGCCAAGTTTCGCCGGCCGGTGACACCGGGCGACCAGATGCGGATCCGGGTGGCGAAGGTGCGCCAGCGCGGCAATGTGTGGAAGTTCACCGCCGTTGTCGTGGTCGACGGGCACGTCGCAGCCGAGGCGAGCTACGCCGCGATGATCATCAATCCTGCCGACCTGCCGTCACAAAAATTCTAGACCGGAACGCGCTCGCGGGCACTCACCCATCCCGCGTCCCGCCGATTGTCTTCCCGCCCTAGCGTGGGCGCGAGTGCAACGTTTCGCCCGGTTGCAACAGAGGGCAACAATCATTGACTTGGGAAGAGGGCGATTGCCCAGCATCGTTGCCGAACTTTCGCCTTCGTTTCCCCCCAACCCTCTCATTGAGCCGAGAAAGTCCCGTTGCCGATGGACCGCCTGCCTGAAGCGCCCGCGATGCTCGAGCCGAATGTCGAACCGCTGAGGGCGACCAAGCGGCGGCCGGCGGATATTCATCCGACGGCGCTGGTGGCACCGCTTGCGGTGATCGAAGCGGGCGCCGTCATCGGCCCCTGGTGCCAGATCGGGCCCGACGTCGTGATTGAGCGCGGTGCGCGGCTGCACGCCCACGTTGTGGTGGACGGCCACACGCGGATCGGTGCGGAGGCGGAACTCTATCCCTTCTGCACCGTCGGACTGGCGCCGCAGGACCTCAAGTATCGCGGCCAGCCCACGTCGTGCGAGATCGGACCGCGCACCCAGATCCGCGAGCACTGCACGATCCATCGCGGGACGGTGACGGGTGTCGGCGTCACGCGCGTCGGGGCCGATTGCCTGGTGATGGCGGTCGCGCATGTGGCGCATGATTGCCAGATCGGCAACAACGTCATCATCGCCAACAATGTCGTCATGGGCGGGCACGTGCAGATCGCCGATCAGGCGGTGATCGGCGGCGTCGCCGCCCTGCACCAGTACGTGCGCATCGGGCGCGGGGCGATCATCGGCGGGGCCACGGGCGTCGGCGGAGACGTGATCCCTTTCGGCGCCGTCATCGGCAACCGCGGCCGGCTGGTCGGGCTGAACGTGGTGGGGCTCAAGCGACGCGGCACCCCGAGCGACGTCGTGCGCAAGCTGCGGGCCGTCTACCTCTCCCTCTTCCGCGACGAGGGAATTTTCGCAGCACGCCTCGCGGAGACGCGGCGCCGCTACGGCGAGGACGCGCTGGTGCGCGAGATCATGGAATTCATCGACGCGCCGAGCCATCGCGGCCTGATCCGTGCAACGCTGCGCTGGGAAGGCGACGACTGAAGGGCGGTGCCGGCGCGCAGGCGAGCGTGCCGCTTCAGTTCATCGAAGGCGCTATCGGCCGCATCGGATCGCTCGGCGGGAACAATGGCGGCGCATGACCCGCCTCGTGCTCGCAAACCGCGATGGCGACCCACAGCGCGCGGACGGTGCAGGCGAGGCCGAGCGAGCCCGCTTCTTCGGCCAGCATGTGCAGGCACTGGATGATGCCGCCGGAGGTCGCGTCGCAGGCAGCGGCCGAGCCCGTCTGCGGTTCGCCGACCGGTTCCGGATTCCGCGCCGCCCCCGATTTCGACACGCTCAGGCGCCCCCCCGAAATGCCTTGAATCCATGCCGCAATGGTTGTGATCGCGGCAAGATAAAATACGTTCACGAACCAAAGCAATGCTGGGCGCTCGGATTCCGCCGGCGGCCTTATTCCTCTAGAAAGGCCGGGGGTGCCATGACGGCGAGGATGCTTGGCACGTGTTGAGCGACGAGCGCGGAACAAGCCTTGGTATCCTGGCGGGTGGCGGCACGCTACCGGGACGGGTGGCCGCTGCCGCCGCGGCGGGCGGCCGGGACGTCTTCATGGTCGGCCTCGAGGGGTTCGCCGACCCGGTTGTGCTGGCGCCCTATCCCCACGCCTTCGCCCGGGTCGGCGCGGCCGGGCGCATCCGCGATCTGCTGCGCGCGCACGCCTGCCGCGAGCTGGTCCTGGTGGGGTCGGTGCGCCGGCCGTCCCTGCTCGATCTCAGGCCCGACGCGCTGGCCGCGCGGCTGCTCGGCCGGATCGGCCGCCGCGCCTTCGCCGGCGACGACGGGCTCCTGGCGGCGATCGTGCGGGTCCTGAACGATGAGGGCTTCACGGTGCTTGGCGTCGAGAAGGTGCTACGCGAGGCGGTCGGGCCGGCGGGGCTGCTTTCCCGCGCCGCGCCCGACGCGGCGGCGATGGCCGACATCGAGCGTGGCGTCGCCGTCGCGCGCGCGCTGGGCGGGGTGGACGTGGGGCAGGGGTGCGTGGTGCAGCAGGGGATGGTCCTGGCGGTCGAGGCGGCCGAGGGCACCGACGCGATGCTCGCCCGTGCGGGCGCGCTCGCCCGCCCCGGGCCCGGGGGCGTGCTGGTGAAGCTCGTCAAGCCGGGACAGGACAGGCGGGCCGACCTGCCGACGGTGGGGCCTGAGACGGTGCGCCTCGCCGCGTCCGCCGCGCTCCGTGGGATCGCCTTCGAAGCGGGTGGCACGTTGATCGTCGATCGCGCGCTCGCGGTCGATGCGGCGGACGCGGCCGGTCTGTTCCTTCTCGGGCTCGACCCGGCTACCCTGGGTCCGATGAGCGAAGGAGGGAGTGGATGAGCACTGGGGATCACCGGCTGCTGCACACCATGATCCGGGTGAAGGATCTGGACGCGAGCGTGGGCTTCTACACGAAGCTGCTGGGGATGAAGGAATTGCGCCGGCGCGAGGTGCCGGAGGGGAAATACACGCTCGCCTTCGTGGGCTACGGCGACGAGGCCGAGCAGAGCGTGATCGAACTGACCTACAATTGGGGGAAGGACGACGGCTACGATCTCGGCACCGCGTTCGGGCATCTCGCGGTGGGCGTCCCCGACGTCGCCGCGACCTGCACGGCGCTGCGCCAGGCGGGGGCGAAGATCGCGCGCGAGCCCGGGCCGGTGAAGTTCGGCACGACGGTGATTGCCTTCGTCGAGGATCCGGACGGCTATAAAATCGAGCTCGTGCAAAGGCCGTAGCCGCCGGCGCGTTGACCGGCCTTGCACGGGCCCTTACTCTCCGCAAGGCGAGTTTCGTCGGTAGGAACGGAGGGATGGCCGAGCGGCTGAAGGCGGCGGTTTGCTAAACCGTTATACGGTTGAACGACCGTATCGGGGGTTCGAATCCCCCTCCCTCCGAAACCCGACCTTGCTAGGCCCCTGAAATCATTGCCCACGTCCTTGATATTATTCGCCTTCTGACCCCCTCTCTTCCGTCATACTCCCACATAGGACCCCATGCTCCCTCAGATGATCGGGGGTCAAATCTGGGGAGTTCGGCGGAAGGTTGACGCTCGGCGGAAGGTGCGATACCAGAACTCCCGACGGCGCCGCGGAGGCGCGCGACGGAGGGCCAACGATGGCGCGCGAGGCAGAGATCAAGGTGCGGCAGTGGCTCAAGCAGCCCGGCAAGCACGGGTGCGGCAGCAACCTCTGGCTCCGCGTCCCGAAGCCCGGCGATGGGAATTGGTCCGTCCACTTTCGCCTCGCCGGCAAGGATCGAGAGATGGGCCTGGGATCGTTTCCGGGTGTGTCCTACGCCCAGGCGTGCCGGAAGGCCGATGCGGCGCTTGCTCTGGTAGCGGACGGGGTCAACCCGATCGAGGCCCGCAAGGCCGAGCGGCAAGCTGCTGCTGCGCAAGCCGAGGATCGATCGTTCAAGCGTGTTGCGATCGACTTCATCACCGCCCATCGCGGCGAATGGCGAAACGAGAAACACGCGGCGCAGTGGCAGCGCACCCTTGAGACCTATGCGTTCCCGACGATCGGCCACAAGCCGGTGGGCGCGGTCACGACTGACGATGCGCTGGCCGTGCTGCGGCCGCTATGGGAGAGCGGGAAGCTCGAAACCGGGACGCGCGTGCGCGGCCGGTGCGAGATCGTGTGGTCGGCGGCAAAGGTTCGCGGCTGGTGCAGCGCCGAGAACCCGTTCCTTTGGCGCGGGCACCTGCAACTGTTGCTCTCATCTCCCGCCAAGGGGCGCCGGGTGCAGCACCACGCGGCCATGCCCTACGGCGAATTGCCGACTTTCATGACCATGCTCGCCGCAGCCGATGGCGCCGCGGCACTCGCGCTCCGGTTCGCAATCCTGACCGCGGCGCGATCGGGCGAGGTTCGCGGGGCGACATGGCGCGAGATCGATCTCGACCGCGCCACCTGGATCGTGCCGGCGCAGCGCATGAAGGGCGGCCGGGAGCATCGCGTTCCGCTTTCCGCTGCGGCGCTTGACGTGCTGCGCCAAGCCGCTAGCCGTGGCACCCCGGACCCTGACGGGCTGCTATTCCGGAGCCCGGCCGGCGGGGCTCTGAGCGACATGGCACTCATGATGCTGCTCCGCCGGAAGGGCCGCGGCGATCTCACGGCGCACGGTTTCCGCTCATCGTTCCGCGATTGGGCCGGAGAGACCACGGCCTACCCGGCCGACGTAGCCGAGGCCGCGCTCGCGCACGTGCGAGGCGACAAGACGGAAGCCGCCTATGCCCGCGGGACATTGTTTGAGAAGCGGAAGGCACTCATGGGCGATTGGGGAGCGTTCTGCACGACGCGGCGGGGTCGGGCGGCCGCCGAGGAAGCCGAGCCCGAGAGTGCAGAGAGGGTCGGCTTGGCACCCTGATCCGCCGCCGCGGAAGCCACCCGGCCGCGCGCCGGCCGATCGGTCACCCTGGCCCGCTGGCCTCCCCTAGAGCCTGATGAGTTTAAGTTGATCCATAGCCTGAGTTCGTGACGTAGGCGGCGCATTCTTCGGGCGTGTAGGTTTTGAGCAGTTCGCCGATGGTCTCGCATACGGTGTCGCGGGTGCGGGCTGCTGCCTTGCGGAGCAGATGCTTGAGCTTGGCGAACACCTGCTCGATCGGATTGAGGTCGGG
>DATJTV010000279.1:0-11017 GCA_035503055.1 Acetobacteraceae bacterium | reverse complement strand
GGACGCGCTGACCCAGGCGGACCAGTGGGAGCGCTTCTCGCATCTCGTCTCGACCGACCTTGGGGCGGCCGCCACGCAATTGCAGCTTCTATCGCCCGCCGATCAGGAAGCGGCGGCGGCCTGGCTCGGGCTGCTGAGCGGAAGGGCGGATGCCTGGGGCGCCTATGCCGCGCTTCCCGCCTCCGCCCGCCGCGATCCCGGCCTCTTTCTTGCCGCGGCGAGCTGGCTCGAGCAGCAGAACGACCTCGATCAGGCGCTTCAGCTCTGGAAAGAGGACGGCGCGGCCGCGCAGCAGGCGGCGGAGCCCGCCGAGCGCTCCGATTTCTGGGATCAGCGCGCCATCCTCGCCCGCGATGTGCTGCGCGAGAACGAGGCCCAAGCGGCCTACGCGCTCGAGACCGTGCCCTTGCCGATCGATGGCGAGGCGGCGCTCGACCGGGATTTCCTCGCCGGCTTCATCGCGCTCGAGTTCCTGCACGCGCCGGCCGAGGCGACCAAGTATTTCCAGGCGCTCGCCGATCTTTCGAAGGCGGCGATCACGCAGGGCCGCGCGCATTACTGGCTGGGCCGGGCCGCCGCCGCCGGCGGCGATCAGGCGGGGGCGCGGCAACAGTACGAGGAGGCGGCGGCTTGGCCCACGACCTATTATGGGCAGCTGGCCGCGCTCGCGTCGGGCGAAAGCTCGGCGGACCTCGCGGCGCGCATCCGTGCGCTCAGGGATCCGCCCTGGACCAGCCAGCAGGCGCTCGACTTCGCCAGCCGCGAGGTCGCGCGCGCCGCCGGCTTCCTGGTCGCCTGGGACGCGCCACGGCGGGCGCGCGCGTTCGTCCTGAAGCTGGTGGCGCTCGCTCCCGACCCGGCCGGCCGCTCGCTTGCGGCCCGCCTCGCCCTCGGCTTCGGCCTGCCCGACCAGGCGGTCGCGGCGGGGCGCGTCGCCGGCATCTACGGCGAGATGCTGCCCGAGGCCGGCTGGCCGATTCCCTTCCAGCCGCCCGCCAGCCCCGTCGATCCCGCCGTCACCCTGGGCGTGATCCGCCAGGAGAGCAGCTTCGATGTCGGCGCGTCGAGTGCCGCCGGCGCGCTCGGCCTGATGCAGCTGATGCCCGGCACCGCGGAGCGTGTCGCGCGAAGCCTCGGCGAGCGCGTCTCGCTTGCCGCGCTCGCCGTCGACCCGGTCGAGAACATGACGATCGGCACCGCTTATCTTCTGAAGCTGCTCAACCAGTTCGACGGCTGCCTGCCGCTGGCTCTGGCTTCCTACAACGCCGGGCCCGATCAGGTGAGCGTGTGGCTCGCCGAGAACGGCGATCCGCGCCTGCCCGGCGTCGGCATGATCGACTGGATCGAGCTCATTTCATACGGCGAGACGCGCGATTACGTCGAACGGGTGATCGAAAGCATTGAGATCTATCAGGCCAAGCTCGACGAGGATCGCCCGTACCCGCTCGCCCCCTGGCTCAACCGGCATTAGCGGTTTCATGAATTTGTAAGCACCCCCACCGATACTCGGAAGGACCGCGCAATCTCGTGTGACGATGCCGCCCTTCGATTGTCAGACCGCGCCGCTGCTACGGCTGTTTCCTTGACCGATCGGACCGAACCCGCCGCCAGGGACGACCTGGCGAGCCCGGAGCGTGTGCTGAAGCTCGCCGGCGAAGCGGCGCGCATCTCGGGCGCGAAGGTGAAGGGGATTCACGCGATCACCGAGCAGACGCGCATCCTGGCGCTCAATGCGACGATCGAGGCGGCACGCGCGGGCGAGGCCGGGCGCGGCTTCGGCGTCGTGGCCGGCGAGGTGAAATCGGTGGCTCTCGAGGTCGCCCGCCTCGCCTCGGAGATGGACACCGAATTGCACGCCGCCTTCGAGGCGCTGCGCCTCGTCGGCGCCCGCATGGCCGAGCAGGTCCGTGGCCAGCGCCTGGTCGATCTCGCGCTCAACGCCATCGAGATCGTCGACCGCAACCTCTATGAGCGCACCTGCGACGTGCGCTGGTGGGCGACCGACGCCGCAATCGTCGATGCCGCCGCCGATCCCGACCCGGCGCGGCTCGCCCATGCCGGCAAGCGGCTCGGCGTGATCCTCCGCGCCTATACGGTCTATCTCGATCTCTGGCTCTGCGACACCACGGGCCGCGTCATCGCGCACGGCAGGCCCGAGCGCTATCCGGAGGTGCTTGGCACCATTGTTTCAAAAGAGAACTGGTTCACCGAAGCCATGGCGAGCGCCTCGGGCGACGATTTTGCGGCCGCCGATATCGCGCGCTCGCCGCCGCTCGGCAACGCGCCGGTCGCCACCTACGCCGCGGCGGTGCGCGAGGGCGCGGATGTCCATGGCCGGGTCATCGGCGTCCTCGCCATCCATTTCGACTGGGGCGTCCAGGCGGCGACGGTGGTGAAGGGCGTGCGCCTCACCCAGGACGAGGCGGCGCGCACCCGGGTCCTGCTGCTCGACGCCGCCGGCCGCGTCATCGCGGCCTCCGACCGGCTGGGCATGTCCGACGAGGTGTTGCACCTCGAGCACGGTGGCCGAGCCTCGGGCAGCTATCGCGATTCGGGCGGCCGCACCGTCGCCTTCCATCTCACGCCCGGCTATGAGACCTATCGCGGGCTCGGCTGGTACGGCGCGCTGGTCCAGTCGGAGCGCTAGAGCGCGATCCGGCGAATTCGGTTATTCGTCGTCGCAGCATGCCGAGACTCCTGAACCGATCCGTCGGACCGAATGCTTGGTTGACTTGCCGCCAACCAGGACCCCAAATGCTCTTCCGGTTTCGGCCACAAACCGGCCAGCTGGAATATCCCTATTACGCACGACGAGAGCGCGATGCAGTGCGAGGTCTGCGGATCGCCCAATCCGGTGCGCAATCGGTTCTGCGGCGCATGCGGGGCTGCACTCAAGACGACGTGGCCGCCGGCCGCGCCCCCCTCCACGACGAGTGACTATCAGGGGCCAGCTCAGCCGGAGCTGAAGCAGGTAACGGTCCTGTTTGTCGATCTCGTCAGGTCAACCGAACTGGTTGCACATCTCGATGCGGAATCGGCCATGCAGCGGCTGGAGCCTGTTCTGCAAACTATGTGCGATACCGTTCAGCGATTCGAAGGAACGATCGGCCGTACTCTGGGTGACGGCATCATGGCACTGTTCGGCGCGCCACAGACGCAGGAAGGACATGCCGTGCTTGCCTGCCAGGCCGCTTTGGCCATCAGGGAAGCGGTCGGCACCGGCAAAGAAGGGCTCTCGATTCGCGCCGGGCTCCATTCCGGCGAAATCGTGTCCGATGCGCCAATCGCGGGGGTGGCTGGGCTTTCCAGTGCCTACGGAATGACGCTTCACCTCGGCAGCCGCCTGGTCGGGCAAGTCGAGCCGGGCGAAATTTGCATAAGCGAGGCCTGTTATCGCCTGGTTGCCTCTTTCTGCGAGGCACGACTCCTCGGTCAGCGGACGCTACGCGGACTGAAGCAGCCGGTGTTGCTGTATTCCCTGGCCGGGATGAGATCGGCGGTTGCCGCCCAGCGGTTCCGCAGGTTCGCCGGGCCGTCCTTCGTCGGTCGCGATCGGGAATTGGCTCTGCTCGCACGGAGCTTGCGCACCGTCCAAGCGGGAGCAGGCCAAATCATCGGCATCGCCGGCGCTCCGGGCGCCGGCAAAAGCCGTTTGTGCTACGAGTTCGCCGAACTATGCCGGGTACAATCGATCCCGGTGTTCGAGACGAGATCGCAACCCTATGGCGTGGCCACGCCGTTGCATCCCGTCCTGGAACTGTTGCGGAGCGCCTGCTTCCGTATCAATGCCGGAGATCATTCCGAATCAGCTGTTGCCGCTGTCGCCAGGCGGTTGGCGGAGGCGGGTGCGACCGAAAAAGGCGACCTGCCGCTGGTCTGCGACTTCCTCAGGATACCATTCCAAACGGAACAGCGTTCCTGGGTCAGCGCCAAGACACGCAACGCAAGACTGCAGGAGATCGTACGCTCGCTGCTCATTCACGGCGGCGCTGCCACCTCGGTCGTCATCATAGAGGACCTCCATTGGCTCGACGAGGCGAGCGCCGCCTTTATCGATACCATAGCATCCGCGGTCGCGGCGATCCGGATGATGCTGATCGTGAATTTCCGGCAGCCTTTTCGCCGGCAGTGGATGCAGGTGCCCAACTATCGCCAGGTCGACTTGGTCGAATTGGCAGCACCCGACACGGAGGCGCTGGTCGAGGAGCTCATGGGTCCGCACCCCGCCTTGGGCGAGATCAAACGACACGTCGCGGAAAGGAGCGGCGGGAACCCGTTCTTCCTGGAGGAGCTTGTCCAATCCCTTTCCGAGAATGGCGTCGTAGCCGGCCCACGAGGTGCTTTCCGGCGGGGCGCCGCCCCCTTTCTGCACGCATTGCCGGCCACGGTTCAGGCCGTCATCGGTGCGCGCATCGACGGCCTGGGGAAGCGCGAAAGGCACGTGCTTCAAGTCGGCTCGGTCATCGGGAAAGAGTTCGATCTCTCGATTCTACAAAATGTGGTCGCGCAAGAGCCCGATGTGCTGCAAACCGACCTGATGCGCCTTTGCGATGCGGAACTGCTGCAGGTCGGCGACGTTCCTGACGAGCCGGCCTATCGGTTCCGTCACCCGCTCTTGCAGGAAGTCGCCTACACAACCCAACTCAGATCTCGGCGACGCGAGCTGCACGCGGCGGTCGCCCAGGCGATTGAGCGGATTCGCATCGATCGCACCGACGAATATGCCGCGCTCGTGGCGCATCATCTGGAAGAGGCGGGAGACCGCAACCGCGCCGCTTTCCATGCGGCGCGTGCCGCACGATGGATCGGCCAGATGAGCGCGGCCCAGGCCATGACCTTTTGGCATAAGGTCCGCACGCTGATGGCCGACGAACCGCGTTCGCTCGCGAATGACACGCTCCGGATCGAGGCGAGCGCCGAGATCGCCTGGCTCGGGTGGCGGGAAGGCGCGACGACGGAGCAGGCCCGGCCATTTGTGCAGGAGGCGCTCAAATGGGCGCGGGAGACGGACGACTCCACGATTCCCCTTCTCTTGCTTGTCGACGGCCGCATAGGGCAGGTAACAGGCGGCAACCCGGATGAATTCGTGCAGCAGCTGAAGCAGGCGATTTCGCTGGCCGAAAGCAGCCACGACACCGGGCGGCTCGCGACGCTGCATGCGGCCCTCAGCCATGCCTATGGCTGGGCAGGCTTGTTGCGGCAGGCGCTGGAGGCAAGCGACGCGGCCTTCGCCACAATCGCCGACGTAAGCGACTTCGATCAGCGTTTTCTCGGATACAGCGTCGAGCATTGGGCCGTTGGCCTGCGCGGCCGGATCCTTCTGCGCCTCGGTCAATTCGAGGCAGCGCGGCCCTGTTTCGACAGGCTGATCGGCATCGATACCCTGATCGACCCGACTGTCTTGTTCATTGCGCATTTGGGCTACGTGGACATGGCATGGTGCCTTGGCGATCCGGCGATGGCAAAGGAGCATGCGGCACGGATCGGCATCCTTGCCGAGCGGCATGGAGGCGCTTATCTGCGGCTATACCACCTCACCACCGAGGCAATCGCGCACGGTGTCTCAGGCGACTACGAGAGTGCGGCCAACGGCGCCATGCGCGCCATCGAGTTCCTGCGGCAGACCGGGGCTGCGATCGAGTTGGAACCCGAATTGCTGGCGCACCTCGCAGACTATCTGATGCACAAAGGCGATTATGCGCGCGCGATCGCGGCGGCAAATGATGCCCTGGCGATGGCGCCGCTGCGCGGGGCAAGGCTGCCCAGATGTCGGGCGACAATCACGCTTGCAAGCCTGGTCGTCCTGACCGAAGGTGCCGGTGGGTATGGAAGCGCGACCGCCCTGCTTGCCGAAGCCGAACAACTGATCGATGAGTGTGGCGCATCCATCTACCAGGCGCGGCTGAACGAAGCGCGTGCGCTGTTTGCCGGCGTCATCGGCCATGGCGATGCCGGACCAGCAAGGTGAATTCCCGCATGCCGTAGTCTTTGACCAGCTCGACCTCTGCGCCCATATGTTCGCTACAGTACTCGATCCATGGTTCGGGGGGCGTGGTGTAGAGGCCTGGCGGTACCCATGCGCCGCTTGGTGGTCGATCGACGAAGTTGACGGCGAAACCTCGGTTGCTCGTGGCCGCGAGGCCGTGCAACGTCGATCGGATGAAACTGCTCCAGCGATCGTTCGGCTCCTCCAGACGAACGTTGAAAATTCCGCTGGCCACCGAGTAATCGGCCACGCGTGGAGAGCGAAATCCTCCGGCGAAGCGCACCCCATCGATACTGCGCCAAAGCTGGCGGGCGCGCCGCACCATTTCCTTGGACAGATCGACGCCCAGGTAGTCGACGCGGCATGCACCGTGCCAGCGGTTCAGAAAACCCGCCAGAGCGCCATAGCCGCAGCCGAGGTCGTTTATCGTAAATGGCGAGCCGAAATCGCAGAGCTTGAGCAGCTGGACAAATCTCATTTCCTGTGTCGCCACACATGTCCAGTCAACCCCGAGAGGGGTGCAGCCGAACTCTTTCACCTTGCTGGTATAGTATTCAGAAATGCTCTTATGAATGAGCACGGAAGCGATCTTGAGCTTTGGAGCTGGGCTACCCCACAGGTCGCATCGGCAGCGATATTGTCAGGAACACCACGCTCTCCAGATAGAAAAGCGGGTTTTCCTCGGTGACAACCACCAGGCCCGGCTCCCTGGTCCGGCCATCATAGGCCCGCATGAAGCAAGGCAACGGGGTATCTTGCCCAAAATTCGCGATAAGCGCTCCGACGATCCGCTGGTCTCCATTCACGCCAGCTTGATCCGACTGCATGTGCGGCAATCTGGTCAGATATTCCAGCCACCGATCCTTCGCCGGGCTGCTGAACGATCCGCCAAGCCCGAGGAGGGCGGCGCTTTCCAGAAATGGACGACCCTCCCGGAATATCTCGAACTGCCGCTGAAGAGCAGTGACCTCGACAATCCCGCCCGAATGCCACGCGGTAGGGCGATCGGGCATGGCCGGGCCGAATCGCATGTTAAATCTTTCAAAGAATGTGCCGAAGTATATTTCGTGTGGATCTACTATTGCGCCCATTTTCGTCCTCCTTTCCAGTCATTACTTATGTAAAACCAACATAGTCTTGCTTTTCCGGCCCTCGCCCAACGCACTGACTTTGTGCTTCCCCCGTATATGGCTTTGTTACGCGTATCATCGCTCTAAACCGGGGGCGGCACAACCAATCGCCGCAAGGAAAGGGTTCCAAGGGCTTGGCCCTCGGCAGGGGTCCAGGGGACGGCGTCCCCTGGCCTTCTCTTCACATCGTAGCGCCGATGACCCAGGGGGCGAATTCGGAGCTGCCGAAATCGTAGCTTTCGCTTTTCGTTCGTTCGCCCGAGGCGACGCGCAGGATGAGCTCGAAGATTCGTTCGCCGCACGCCTGCACCGTTTCGTCCCCGTCGAGGATGGTGCCGCAGTTCACGTCCATGTCCTCGCTCATGCGCTCGTACATGGGCGTGTTGGTGGCGAGCTTGATCGAGGGCGCGGGTTTGCAGCCGAAGACGCTGCCGCGGCCTGTCGTGAAGCAGACGAGGTTCGCCCCGCCCGCCACCTGGCCGGTTGCCGCGACCGGGTCGTAGCCGGGCGTGTCCATGAAGACGAAGCCGCGCGTGCTCGGCGGCTCAGCGTAGCGCACCACTTCGGTGAGGTTGGTGCTGCCCGCCTTGGCCATCGCGCCCAGCGATTTCTCGAGGATGGTGGTGAGCCCGCCCGCCTTGTTGCCCGGCGAGGGGTTGGCGTTCATTTCCGCGCCTTCGCGGCGCGTATATTCCTCCCACCAGCGCATCAGGCCCACGAGTTTCTCGCCCACATCGCGGCTGGTCGCGCGGCGCGTGAGCAAATGTTCGGCGCCGTAGGTCTCGGGCGTCTCGGAGAGGATCACCGTTCCGCCGTTGCGCACGACGAGGTCGCTCGCCGCGCCGAGTGCCGGGTTGGCGGAGACGCCCGAATATCCGTCCGAGCCGCCGCATTGCAGGGCGACGGTGAGCCCGGAGAGCGGCACGGTTTCGCGCGCCGCGGTATTTGACTCCGCGAGCACTTCGCGCACGAAGCCGATCCCGGCCTCCACCGTCTTGCGAGTCCCGCCCATCGATTGGATGTCCATCGAGCGGAGCCGCCCGGCGAGGCGCTGCTCCTCCATCATCGGCCCGATCTGATTCACCTCGCAGCCCAGCCCGAGCGCGATGACGTGGGAGAAGTTCGCATGCCGCGCGTAGCCCGCGAGCGTCCGCCGCAGGAGCTTGAGCGGCTCGCCCATGCTCATGCCGCAGCCGGTCTTGTGGGTGAGCGCCACCACCCCGTCCACGTTGGGGAATTCGGCGAGCGGGTCCGCGTTGGAGAAGGGATTGCGCTTGAAGGCGTCGGCGATCAGGTCGGCGACGTGGGCGCTGCAATTCACGCTCGTCACGATGCCGATATAGTTGCGCGTCGCGACCTTGCCGTCCGGCCGGCGGATGCCCTCGAAGGTTGCCGGCGGGTCGATCATCGCGGTCGGCTTCGCCTCCATGCCGTAGGCATAGTCCTTGGCGAAATCGCCCATGCCGCAATTCTGCACATGCACGTGCCGCCCCGGCTCGATCGGCGCGGTGGCGAAGCCGATCACCTGTCCGTAGCGGCGGATCGGCTCGCCCACCGCGTGCGCGCGCACCGCGACCTTGTGTCCCGCCGGGATGCGATCGCGTGCCGTGACGCCGGGCGCGACCGGCGTGCCCGGCAGGAGGGTCGCGCGCGCGATCACCACCCCGTCATCGGGGTGGAGGCGGATCACGGGTGGAGGAGACATGGGCGTTACTCCAAAGCTCAGGCCTTGCTTTTGGCGGCTTCGCGCACGGCGGCGACCGCGCTCTGCGCGGCGCGGAACATCAGCCCGCTGTCGTTGGCGATGGTGACGAGGCGAAAGCCCATGTCGATCATCCGCGCGGCATAGGCGGGGGTTGCGTTGTGCACGCCGGCGGCGATCTTGCGCTTGCCGGTCTCGGCGATCAGCCGCTCGTAGATCTTAAAGATCTGCGGCTCCTCGCGATCGAGCCTCGGTGCGAGCCCGAGCGAGAATCCGAGATCGCTCGGCCCGACATAGATGCCGTTGACGCCCGGCACGTCGAGGATTGCCTCGAGATTGTCGAGCGCTTGCTGCGTCTCGATCATCGGGATGCACAGGATCTCGGAATTGGCGGTCTTCACATACTCCCCGCCCTCGCCGTAGATGCCGGCGCGGATGGCCCCGTTGCTCCGCGTTCCCTGCGGCGGATAGCGGCAGTAGGAGACGAAGGCTTCGGCTTGCGCGCGCGTGTTGATCATCGGGCAGATCACGCCCATCGCGCCGCCGTCGAGCACCTTGCCGATGATGCCGGGCTCGTTCCATGGCACGCGCACGAGCGGCGTCACCGGCCGGCTCTGGAATCCCTGGAAGCAGGCGACCATCGACTGGTAGTCCTGCACGCCGTGCTGGATATCGACGGTGAGGCTGTCCCACCCCGCCTGGGACATCACTTCGGCGGCGAAGCCGGACGGAATGGCGAGCCAGCCGTTGACCACCGCCTTGTCTTCCGCCCAGAGCTGCTTCACCCGGTTCGCCATCGTCCTCTCCTTGTACGCGGAAGAAAGACGCTAGGCCGGCCCCTCCACTCCGTCAACGCGCGGGGGCCGGCTCCGCCACGGCGGGCGCGGGAAGTGCGGCCGGCGGCGAGAGCGGGCCGGTGATCGCCGCGATCTCGGCTGCCGTCATCGTTTCCTTGGCGAGCAGCGTGCGCGCCGTCTCGCGCAGCCCCTTCTCGTTCGCCGTCAGGATCGCGCGCGCCCGCGCGTACGCGCCGTCAACGAGATCGCGCACGGCCTCGTCGATCGCGGTCGCGGTCTCCTCGCCGTATTGCCTGGGCTGGAAGTCCATGCCCTCCGGCCCCTGGAGGAAGCGCGAACGCTGCGCCTCGTACACCGCCTGTCCGAGCCGCGGATCCATGCCGTAGCGCACCACCATGTTGCGCGCGATCTCGGTCGCCTTGGCAAGATCGTCGGAAGCGCCTGTCGAAATCTCGCCGAAGATCACGCTCTCCGCCGCCCGCCCGCCGAGCAGCACGGCCATGCGGTTGAGCAGCTCGCTCTGCTCCATCAGGTAGCGGTCCTCGAGCGGGCGCTGGATCGTGTAGCCGAGCGCGCCCATGCCGCGCGGAATGATCGAGACCTTCTGCACCGGATCCGTCCCCGGCAGCGTCATCGCCACCAGCGCGTGCCCCATCTCGTGATGCGCGACCACCGTGCGCTCGTGCACGTTGAGCAGCCGGTTGCGCTTCTCGAGCCCGGCGATGATGCGTTCGACCGCCTGCTCAAAATCCTGGAACGTCACCTGCTCGGCATTGCGCCGCGTCGCCAGCAGTGCGGCCTCGTTGACGAGGTTGGCGAGGTCGGCGCCGGTGAACCCGGGCGTCAGCGCCGCGATCTGCTCGAGCGAAACGCCCGGTGCGAGCTGGACTTTGTGGATGTGGATGTTGAGGATGTCGATCCGCCCCTTCTTGTCCGGCCGGTCCACCAGCACCTGCCGATCGAAGCGGCCGGCGCGCAGCAGCGCCGGGTCGAGCACCTCGGGCCGGTTGGTCGCGGCGAGCAGCACGACGCCGATCGAAGGATCGAAGCCGTCGAGCTCGGCCAGGAGCTGGTTCAGCGTCTGCTCCTTCTCGTCGTGGCCGCCGCTGCCGCCCATGAAGCCCGAGCGCGCGCGGCCCAGCGCGTCGATCTCGTCGATGAAGATGATCGCCGGCGCCTGCTCGCGCGCCTGCTTGAAGAGATCGCGCACGCGCGCGGCACCCACGCCCACGAACATCTCGACGAATTCCGAGCCGTTGATGGAGAAGAACGGCACGCCCGCCTCACCCGCCACCGCGCGCGCGAGCAGCGTCTTGCCGGTCCCCGGCGGGCCCACCAGCAGGATGCCCTTGGGGATGCGCGCGCCGAGCCTGCCGTAGCGCTTCGGATCCTTGAGGAAGGC
>DATJTV010000278.1:0-7865 GCA_035503055.1 Acetobacteraceae bacterium | reverse complement strand
TCCTTCGACCATGAGGACGGCATCGGCCAGTTCGAGATCGATTTCCGCTATGCGGATGCGCTGACCATGGCGGACAATTACGTTTTCTTCCGCATGATGGCGGGCGAGATCGCGCGGCGGCACGGCGCCTTCGCGAGCTTCATGCCGAAGCCCTTCGCCGATAGGACCGGCAACGGCGCCCATTTCAACATGTCGCTGGCGGACCGGCAAAGCGGCGAGAACCGGTTCCGCGCGACGGAGGATCCGCGCGGCGCCGGGCTTTCGGCGCTCGGCTATCGGTTCATCGCCGGTGTGCTCGCCCATCTGCCGGCGATCTGCGCGGTCGTCGCGCCGACGGTCAACAGCTACAAGCGGCTGATCAAGCAGGGCAGCGCGTCCGGCTTCACCTGGGCGCCGGTGCTCTGCTGCTACGGCAACAACAACCGCACCAATGCGCTCCGCATTCCGCTCGCCGGCGGGCGGGTGGAGCTGCGCGCGGCGGACAGCGCGTGTAACCCCTATCTGGGTGCCGCGATGGTGCTCGCGGCCGGGCTCGAGGGGATCGAGCAAGGCCTCGATCCGGGCGCGCCGAACACCGAGAACATGTACCTCAAGACGGCGCAGGAGCTTGCCGCACTCGGGATCCGCACCCTCCCCGCCACGCTCGGCGAGGCGGTCTCCGCCTTCGCAGACGATCCGCTCGGGACGGAGGTGTTCGGTGCGGCGATGCGCACGGCGTGGATCGCCTACAAGGGCGAGGAATGGACGAGCTATCTCCACCACGTCTCGGATTGGGAGAAGGAACGCTATCTGCGGTTCTTCTGAGCTTGGGCCGCGGATGGAGGAGAGGCGCTTTTCCGTGGGTGAGCTTCCGCTCGCATGCGGAGAGGTGCTCGAGGATGCCGAGATCGCCTACGCGCTGCTCGGCGCGCCGGACGCGGCGGGTGGGAATATCGTGCTGCTGCCGAGCTATTTCACCGGCACCCATGCGAGCTATGCCTCCCTGATCGGGCCCGGCCGCGCCCTCGATCCGGGACGATACGGCATCGTCCTGGTCGATATGCTGGGCAACGGACGATCCTCCTCGCCCAGCAATCATGGGCGCGGGGCCGGGTTCCCGCTGGTCTCGATCGGCGACAATATCCGCGCCCAGCATGCGCTGCTCACGCGGGGGCTAGGCATCGAGCGCATCGCCCTGGTCGCCGGCTGGTCGCTCGGTGCGATGCAGGCGCTGCACTGGGCGATGCAATACCCCGCGATGGTGGAGCGGGTGATGGCGATCTGCGGCACCGCGTATTGCTGGCCGCTGAATCAGGTTTTTCTCTCGGGCGTCGCGGCCGCGCTTCGCGCAGACGCGGGCTTTGCCGACGGCACGTATCGCGCACCGCCCGTGCGCGGCCTGCGCGCCTTCGGCCGTGCCTATGCCGGATGGGCCTATTCGGCGGAATTCTTCCGCGACGCGCTCTATCGCTCGCTGGGCTTCGCGACGCTCGAGTCCTTCCTCGAGTTTTGGGAGGAGGATCATCTGGCGCACGATGCCAACGATCTCCTTGCCGTGCTCGGCACCTGGCGCCGCGCGGCGCCGCCGCCGCCGGCGGAGCGCGCGGCGGCGCTGGGTGCCATCGCGGCGCGCACCGTGCTGATGCCGTGCGACACGGATGCCTATTTCACGCTCGCCGAAGCGGCACTCGAGGGTGCGGCGATCCCGGGCGCGCGGATGGTTGCGCTGCATTCGCCCTTCGGGCACTGCGCCGGCGCGCCGGGGCGATTTGCGGCCGAGTCGGACGCGATCGAGCGCGAGACGCGCGCCTTGCTCGCGGCACCTTGTTGCGGGTAGGACCGCGCGACGCGCCGAGGATGGAGAGGAGACGAGGGATGAGACGCCACGCCATGCGGGCCGGTCTTTGCCGGCCGATCGAGCGCCGATATTTCCACCATCCGGACTTCAATGCCCGCGAGACGAGCGGCTGGAAGGCGCTGGAGGCCGAGGGGCGGCTCGCCGAGCGGGGCTGGCGGCGGGAGCAGCAATGGGCGCTGGAAATGGGGCTGCCCGGCGCCGAAAGCCTGACCGACAAGTCGATCCCGACCTTCGCGCGTGGCGAGCTGCCGCATTTCGCCGGCATCAACACTTTCCTCAAGGCGCCCTATGTCGAGAATGTGCACGATGTCGGGCGCTACGACGCGGCGGTGATCGGTGTTCCCTTCGATTCCGGCACCACCTACCGGCCCGGGACGCGATTCGGGCCGCAGGGCATCCGGCGGATCTCGGCGCTCTACACGCCCTACAATTACGAACTTGGCGTCGATCTCCGCGAACAGATGACGCTCTGCGACGCGGGCGATGTGTTCACCATTCCCGCCAACCTCGAGAAGAGCTTCGATCAGATCAGCCGCGGCGTCGCGCATGTCGCCTCGTCCGGGGCGCTGCCGATCATGCTGGGCGGGGACCATTCGATCGGCTTTCCCTGCGTGCGCGGCATCGCCCAATGCACGTCGAAGCGCATCGGGATCATCCATTTCGACCGCCATATCGACATCCAGGAGAAGGACCTCGACGAACGCATGCACACGACGCCCTGGTACTGGGCGACGAACCTTCCCAACGTTCCGGCGACCAACCTCGTCCAGCTCGGCATCGGCGGATGGCAGGTGCCGCGCGCGGGGGTGGCGGAGGCGCGCAAGCGGCAGACGAACGTGCTGACGATCGAGGACATCGAGAAGATGGGCCTCGAGAGGACGGCGGAGATCGCGCTCGAGCTGGCCTGGAAGGATACCGACGCCGTCTATATTTCCTTCGATGTCGATTCGGTGGATTGCGGCTTCGTTCCGGGGACCGGGTGGCCGGAGCCGGGCGGGTTCCTGCCGCGGGAGGCGCTGAAGCTGCTCGGGCTGGTCGCCGCTTCGGGCGTCTGCGGGATCGAGGTGGTGGAGGTGAGCCCGCCCTACGACACGTCCGACATCACCGCACTGCTCGGCGTGCGCGTGGTCGTCGAGACCCTGGGCTCGATGGTTGCGCACGGTACGCTCGGCAAGCACAAATCAATCATCGACAAGCCGGCGAGCCTGTGAGGCGGGCCATGCATCTCGATCACGAGCATCCCCATCACCATGACGGGGATGGTGGCCATGAGGGGGGCCGCGCCGGGCGCGGGCACAACCGCGCGGAGCGGCCGGCGCAATGGCAGACCCCGCATCTTCCCCCCGGAGAGCGCGCCGGCGCCGAGGCGCCTTCGGTGCAGGATCTCGACCTCGTCGAGGCGAGCTTCGTCGAAGGCTTCGCGGGCTGCTCCGATCCGACGAGCTTTCTCCGCCTCGCCGGCGTGCCCTTTGCAGGCCGGGACGGGGAGGGGCGGCGGCTTACTTTGCTGCGGGTCGAGCTGCACGACGTGACGGATATCGGCGCGATCGTGCCGCTGCTGGGCGGGGAGGGGATGCGCTATGCGCCGCTGCCGGCAAGACTCGCCTCGCGTCGGCGGCAGGCGCGGTTCGTTTATCACGATGGGGCCGCGCTGGTGAGCCTCGACTTCGCCGCCGCGCGTGCGCTGAGCGCGGAAAGCCCCTAATCATCCCGTGCCGGCGAGGCCGGCGATGAGCCCGAGCGCGCCGACGCCGAGAAGGGCTGCGGCGATCGCGGCACCGCCGGGCCCCTGGAGGCGGAGCGCCGGCGGCAACGACGTGCGCGCGAGGAAGACGAGGAGAAGAAGGATCGCGGGCAGCAGGATCGCGTTCGCGACCCCGGCGCCGACCGCGAGCGAGACGAGGTTCACGCCGGAGGCGACGAGGGCGCCTGCGGCGAGCAGCATCGCGGCGATCGTGGCGTAGAACCACGGCGCCTCGGCGGGATGGTGCTCGAGCGAGCGGCGGACGCCGAGCGCCTCGCCGAAGGACCAGGCGAAGGCGAGGCAGGCGACGATCGCCGCCACCAGCGCCGCACCGCTCAGGCCGAGGATGAAGACCAGCCGGCCGGCCGTTGGCCCGAGGGTGGTGGCGAAGGCGGCCTCGATCTCGCCCACCGAGCCGAGTTTCTGCCCGTTGCCGAGCGTCGCGGCGGCGGCGATGAGGAGGGCGGAAGTGATCGCCTGGCAGAGGATGACGCCGGCGAGCGTCTCGATCCGGGAGAGGCGGATCTGGCCCGGGCCGAGGCCTTTGTCGACGCTCGCCGACTGCTGATAGACGAGCGCCCAGGGGATGATGCTGGTGCCGAGATTGGCGGCGAGCAGCCAGAGATAGGAGGGATCGCGGAGCGGCACCTGGCGGGCTTCGGCGAGAACGCGGGAAAAATCCGGCGCGGCTTTCCAGGCCATGACGAAGAAGGCGAGCTCGAAGAGTCCGAGAAAGAGGGCGATGCGCTCGACCGAGCGGTAGGAGCCGGTGCCGACCACGAGCATCAGCCCGCCGACCGTGGCGGCCATGGAAAGCCAGACGGGAACCCCGAGGACGGCGCCCGCGCCGGCGAGGCCGGCAAGCTCGCTCACCAACGCGCCGAGGCTGCTCGCGGCGAGGAGGGAAAGGAGTGCGAGCGCGGGCACGCGGCCGGCGCGGCGGCGGACCAGCTCGGCGAGCCCCTGACCGGTGCCGAGGCCGAGCCGGAGCGCCAGCTCCTGGGCCATGAACATGAAGGGGATGAGGAGGAGATTGGGCAGCAGCAGCCGATAGCCCCAGACCGCGCCGCTCTGGGCCACGGTGATGACGCTGCCGGCATCGGTGTCGGCGAGCATGGCGACGAGGCCGGGCCCGAATGCCCAGAGGAGCGGGCGCCAGAAGGCGCGCCGGGGCGGAGTTTTCCGCGAATTTGCCGCCGTCTCGGGATCCTCGGGCAACCGTTTGTCTCCCTGCCCGGGCGATGAGGTGTCATGGGGCCAACCGGATGTCGAGCGCGCGCGAATATAGATAGACAAATTCAAATCTATCGATATGATGGCCGCATGATCGAGCTGCCCGAGAGAGTTTTCAAGGCGCTGGCCGACCCGGCGCGGCTCTGCATCGTCGCCGCCCTCGCCCGGCCCGAGGCGATCTGCTGCTCGCCCGAGGACCGGGTTTCGGCGGGCGACCTCGAGCGGCTGGTCGGCCTCGCCCAGCCGAGCGTCAGCCATCACATGCGGATCCTGACCGAGTCCGGGCTCGTCGAGGCAAAAAAGTCAGGAAAATTCGTCTATTACCGGCTGAAACGCGCCTCGTTTCACAAGCTCGGCGCGTGGCTCGCCTCACTCGCGGGCGACCCGGCCAAGGGGCCCTATCCCGTCCTTGCCGAGGACGAAGCCGCATGAACGGAGAGGAGAAGATGGAAGAGCACGCCATTCGCGCGATGGTCCGGAGCCGCTACGCCGGCATCGCCGCCAATTCTTCCTGCTGCGGCGGCTCCGAGCCGGAGCTTGCCGAAAAATCCCGCCGGATCGGCTACTCGGAGGCCGAGCTTCAGCAGGCGGGCGAGGGGGCCAATCTCGGCCTCGGCTGCGGCAACCCCCAGGCAATCGCGAGCCTCCGCCCGGGCGAGGTGGTGGTCGATCTCGGGAGCGGGGCGGGGTTCGATTGCTTCCTCGCCGCGCGCGCGGTGGGTCCCACGGGGCACGTCATCGGGGTCGACATGACCGCGGAGATGCTGGCGCGGGCGCGGAGCAACGCCGCCAGGCTCGGGCTTGCCAATGTCGAATTCCGCGCCGGCGACATCGTCGCACTTCCGCTGCCCGACGCGATCGCCGACGTGATCATCTCGAACTGTGTGATCAACCTCGTGCCCGAGAAGGAGAAGGTGTTCCGCGAGGCCTTCCGCGTGCTGAAGCCGGGGGGACGGCTCGCCGTCGCCGATGTCGTCAACATCGCGCCGCTGCCGCCGGATCTCGCCGCCGACCCGGCACTGCTTTGCGGCTGCGTGGCCGGCGCGGCCGGGATCGCGGACCTCGAGGCAATGCTCGAAGCCGCCGGCTTCATCGCCGTGCGGATCGAGCCGAAGCCCGAGATCGGCGAGACCATCGCCTCCTGGGCGCCGGGGCGCGGGATCGAGGCCTGCGTCGCCTCGGCCGCGATCACTGCGGAAAGGCCGTGCGCCTGAAAGATCGCCTTTGCCTCCCATCCTTTGACGATGGGCCTGATCATCAGACGGTCATCGGGCGGTCATCCGGATAATACGGGACAAGCAGTAGGCGCTGCACGTCCGCAACTCTCCGGAGTGCCCTGCCGTGGCCGCGCCATCCTTCGCTCAGCTCGATGAACAGCCGATCAAGCGCTTTCATTGGCTCGCCATCTTCACGACCGGTATGGGCGTCTTCACCGACGGCTATGACCTCTCCTCCATCGGCATCGTGCTGCCGCTCGTTCTGGCCTCCTTTGGCGTCGCAAAGGTGAGCTCCATCCAAGGGGCGGGGCTGGCCGGTTCGGCGCTGGTCGGTGCCGCGATCGGCGCCCTGCTGTTCGGCTTTCTTGCGCAGGGCGGGCGCAAGAAGTTCTACGGCATCGACGTGACGCTGATGGCGATCGCGGCCATCGCGCAGATATTCGTGGGCAGCCTGTGGGCGCTGATCGCGGTGCGCTTTGTCCTCGGCATCGGCGTCGGCGCGGATTACGTGCTGTCGCCGACCATCATGGCGGAGCACGCCAACCGCCGCGATCGCGGTCGCAAGATCGGCATCGGCTTCGGCGTCATGTGGTCGAGCGGCGCGCTGGCAGCAGCGCTCCTCACACTGATCCTAGAGCGCGCGGGCGTCGGGCCGGGGATGGTGTGGCGCATCGTGCTCGCCTTCGGTGCCGTGCCGGCGCTCTCGGTGCTCTATCTGCGGCGCAAGATGCCGGAGACCGCCCGCTTCCTCGCGCGCCTCGCCGATGACCAAGAGGGGGCCGCGGCGGTGGTGCAGCGTGTGAGCGGCGAGCCCGCGGCGCTGCTGCCGAGCAAGGATGACCGCCCGTTCGGCGCGGTGTTCGCCCAGCATGCCGGGCCGATCTTCGCCACGGCCCTGCTGTGGATGGTGTTCGACATCGTTGCCTATTCCGGCACGCTGTTCGGCCCCTCGCTGATCGCCAAGGGGCTCGGCCTCTCGGCGACCACCTTCTCGATCGGCATGAGCGTGCTGTTCGGTCTGCCCGGCGACCTTGTCGCGGCGCTGATGTTGATCGACTGGCTCGGGCGCAAGCCGTTGCAAGGCTACGGGTTCCTCGGCGCCGGAATCATGCTGACCCTGTTCGCCGGGCTGCACGAGTCCGTGCTGGCGGCGCCGGGGCTCGGGTTCGTGCTCTATGGGCTCTACACGCTGGCACTGCGCGGGCCGAACATCGTGAGCGGCACTGGCATTCTCGGCGTGGAGCTGGCGCCGACGCGGGTGCGCACCATCGGCCAGGCGATCTCTGTCGCCGGCGGCCGCATCGGCGCCTCCCTCACGGCGTTCCTGTTTCCGCTGATTTTTGCCCGGACCGGCGTGGTGGGCGCGATCTACACCATGGCGGGTTTTTCGATCCTCGGCGCCATCCTGACGCGGGTCCTGATCCCGGAGACGGCTGGGCGATCTTTGGAGGAGCTCAATAGGGACGTGGGGGTGGCGACGGTGAAGGCCGCTGCCGAGTAGATTTTCTCCGACACACGGCGTGGCCATGCCGGGGGCCATGCCGGGGCCGAGCCCCTCGACGATCTGGCGCAGCGGATGAACCTGATCGGGTCCGGAGCGCGACGCGTTCGCCGCCGCTCACTCATCCGGCTCTACTTCCCGATTTCCTTCTCGTCGCGGGCGAGGTGGAGGGCGAGCGCCATCAGCCTCCGGTCGCGCCATTGCTGGCGCTCGGCGAGGCCGGCACGGGGAAGTTTTCGGCTGCGCTCGGCCTCGACCCGCTCCGCGAGCGCGCCCGACCAGGGCACCGGCTCGGCCTGCGACTGGGCGAGCGTGCGATAGAGGCCCTCGTAG
>DATJTV010000277.1:0-19516 GCA_035503055.1 Acetobacteraceae bacterium | reverse complement strand
GGCGGCGGCCGTTTCGGCGGCGATGCGGCGGACCGCTTCGGCGCAGGCGGGCTCGTTGTAGAGGAGGTTGGGGCCGGCCTCGGTGAGCACGCCCATGGGCACGCTGCAGAGGTTGAGCACGAGCTTTTGCCAGACCGCCTGACGGATGCGGGGGCTCGCTTCGGTGGTGAGGCCGCCGGCCGTGATGATTGCGGCGAGCGCCTGAAGGCGAGGGGAGATCGTGCCGTCGAGCTCGCCGAGGGCGAGGCGGTTGGCGCGGCTGGCGACCTCGACGATGCCGGGGGAGACGACGGAGCAGGCGGACCAGACGACGCCGCCGAGGGTCCGGGCGGGACCGACGGTGCGGTAGAGGATCTCGTCCGGATCGAGACGGGGTAGGCGGCGGTTGTCGAGCGGGCCGCCGTGGGAGAGGAAATACCACCAGGGAATGCCGTTGGTGACGAAGGCGACCGAAGTTTCCGGGCCGAGCAGGGGCGCGATGGCGGCGGCGACGGAGGGGAGGGCGGGGGCTTTCACCGTCACCAGCACAGCGTCCTGCGGGCCGAGGTCTCGCGGGTCGTCGCTCGCCGGCGGACGGATGTGGATCTCCTCGGGGGAGGCGCGGAGGCGGAGGCCGTCGGCGCGGATGGCGGCAAGCGTGGCGCCGCGGACGAGGAGGGAGACCTCGGCGCCGCCCTTGGAAGCGCGCGCGGCGATGTGCCCGCCGACGGCGCCGGCGCCGAAGACGCAGAGCTTCATGCCGTTTCGGAATCGTAATGGGCGACGAAGCGCGCGCCGAGCTCGGTGAGGCGTTCGACCAGCGCCGCACCGGTGGCGGCGGAGCAGAGGCTCGCGTCCGCGGCGAGCGAGCCGCCGGGGGCGGCCTCGTCGAACTCGAGCGGGATCTGGATTTCCGCGCCCTCGAAGCGGGCGGTGCCGAGGCCGGTCGGGGTGAGGCCGAGGATCGGGGCGGGGTCGCGATGGGTTGGGAGGAGGTCGGGGCGCATGAGCGCGGGCGAGAGGGAGAGGCCGATGCTGGTGAGCGGATCGCCGCCATGGGCGCCGGTGGCGCGCGCGGTCTCGGGGCCGACGATGGCGGGGAGCAGGCTGCCGGCGATGCGCCAGAGATAGAAGCTCGGGATGACGATGCCGCGCGATTTGCGGATGGCGAGGGTGACCTCGTGGATCGCGGGGACGTTGCCGCCGTGGCCGTTGATGATGACGAAGCGGGTCTGGCCGTGGGCGAGCAGAGCCTCGAGGGTTTCGGAGAGGAGGGATTTGAAGGTCGCGGCCGAGAGGGCGATGCCGCCCGGCGCGTGGCCGAAGAAGCCGGCGACGCCGTAAGGGATGGTGGGGGCGACGAGCGTGTCCGTGCCCAGCGCGGCGGCGCGCTCGGCGATGGCGAGCGCGAGTGCGTCGGCGAGGAGGAAGTCTCCCATCGGTGCGTGCGGGCCCTGGTCCTCGTGGCTGCCGAGGGGGACGAGGATGACGGGGCGGACGGCGAGGCGCTCGCGCGCCTCGGCCGAGGTGAGATGGGCGAGCAGGCGCTTGGTCACGCAAGGAGCTCCATGGCGGCGCGCGAGAGGGCCTGGACGCCGAGCCCGATGCAGGCTTCGTCCGGCTGGTAGGCGGAATTGTGGAGCTTGTCCTGGCGGCCGGGCTGGCCCGAGCCGATGCGGAGCTGGAAGGCGGGGACGCGCTCGGCCATCAGGGCGAAATCCTCGCCGCCGAGGCTCGGCTTGCCCGGCGCGACGACGTCGCCGAACTGGGCGCGGACGGCCTCGACGGTGCGGTCGAGCACGGTGTCGTCGTTCACCAGCGCCGGGACGCCGTGCGTGTATTGGAGCGCGCAGCGGACGCGAAGGGTGGCGAGCGCGCCATCGCAGAAGCGGCGGATGGCGGCCTCGGCGACGCGGCGGGTCTCGGCGTCGAGGGTGCGGACGGTGCCGCGGAAGGTGACGGAATCGGGGATGATGTTGTTGGCGGTGCCGCCGTGGATGGCGCCCACCGTGACGACGGCGGGGGCGACGGGATCGACCTCGCGCGAGACGACGGTCTGGAGCTGGGTGATGAGGAGTGCCGCGGCGACGATCGGATCGACCGCCTTCTCGGGATGGGCGGCGTGGCCGGAGACGCCCTCGACGGTGATCTCGAAGCGGTCGGAGGCGGCGAGGCAGGCGCCGCGGCAATAGCCGAAGCGGCCGGCGGGAAGGTCGGGGTGGTTGTGGAAGCCGAGCGCCAGATCGACCTTGGGCTCGTCGAGGACGCCCTCCTTCAGCATCTCCGCCATGCCGCCGAGCGCCTCCTCGGCGGGCTGGAAGACGAGCTTGATGGTGCCGGCGAATTGGGGGGCGAGGTCCTTGAGGACGGCGGCGACGCCGATGAGCGTGCTGGTGTGGACGTCGTGGCCGCAGGCATGCATCAGGCCCGGGACCTCGCTTGCGAAGGGAAGGCCGGTCTGCTCGCCGATCGGGAGCGCGTCCATGTCGGCGCGGATGGCGAGCACCGGGCCGGGGCGGCCGCCCTCGATCAGGCCGACGATGCCGGTGCGGCCGACGCCGGTGCGATGGGGGATGCCGAGGCGGGCGAGCTCGGCGGCGACGAGGCCGGCGGTGCGGACTTCCTCGAAGGCGAGCTCGGGGTGGGCGTGGATGTCGCGGCGGATGGCGACGAGGTGGGGGGCGAGGCGCTCGGCGGCGGCGCGGATCTGGGGGCCGGGGTCATTGGGGCGGTCGTTGGGGAGGGGGTGGGCGCTCATGGCGGGGCCTTCGGGTTGCTGCGGCGCATCATGAAAGCGGGGCACGAAAAAGGAAACGCCGGGGCGGGTGTCGCACTTCGCCCGGCTGCGATCTTCGATGTCCCCCTTCATTGTGCCATGCTCGCCTTTCAGGAAGCCGGAAGGCGCGGCTTCGTTCCTGGCCGGCGCATGGATCACTATCGGAATCGGAGACCGCGATGAACGTCATGCAGGATGCGTCCGGCGCCGAGCCCGCCGCGGCGGGCAGGGCCGGGACAATCGTGCCGGTGATCCTCTCGGGCGGGGCGGGGACGCGGCTCTGGCCGCTCTCGCGCGAGAGCTTCCCGAAGCCGCTCTGGCCGCTGCTCTCGGAGCGGTCGCTGATCCAGGCGACGGCGCTCAGGGCAAGCGGGGCGGAGTTCGCGCCGCCGCTGATCGTGGCGGGCGAGGCCCACCGGTTCCTGATCGCCGAGCAGATGCAGGAGGCGGGGATCGCGGGCGCGCGGATCGTGTTGGAGCCGGAGGGGCGGAACAGCGGGCCGGCGATCGCGGCGGCTTCGCTTCTGGTGGCGGAGAGCGATCCCGGGGCGGTGATCTGGATGATGGCGGCGGACGCGGCGATCGGGGAGCCGGACTCGCTCGGCGAGGCGCTGGCGGCGGCGCTGCCCGCGGCGCGGGCGGGATGGATCGTCACCTTCGGGATGAAGCCGACGCGGGCGGAGACCGGGTACGGGTGGATCGAGCCGGGGGCGGAGATTGCGGAGGCGCCCCAGGGGGCGATGGGCGCGCGGGCGATCGCGCGGTTCATCGAGAAGCCGGATCCGGAGACGGCGGCGCGGCTGTTCGATGCGGGCTTCTATCTTTGGAATTCGGGGATGTTCGTCTTCAGGGCGGGCACGCTGATCGAGGAGCTGGCGCTGCATGCGCCGGAACTGCTCGCCGCGGTGCGGCAGGCGGTCGCGACGCGGAGCGAGGACCCGGACTTCATCCGGCTCGGGGCGGCGGCTTTTCTCGCCTGCCCGAACATCAGCCTCGATGTCGCGGTGGCCGAGCGGACGGAGAGAGCGGCGGTGGTGGCGGCCGATCTGGGTTGGTCGGATATCGGGAGCTGGCACGCGCTCTGGGAGATCGGCGCCAAGGACGAGGCGGGGAACGTCGCGGTGGGCGACGTGATGCTGGAGGACAGCAGCGACTGCTACGTGCGGAGCGACGGGCGGCTCGCGGCGGTGGTCGGGCTCAAGGATGTCGTGGTGGTGGCGACCGAGGACGCCGTGCTCGCGGTGCATCGCGAGCGGGCGCAGGACGTGAAGGCGGTGGTGGACCGGCTGAAGGCGGCGGGGCGGGCGGAGGCGGTGAGCCATCGGCGCGTCTATCGGCCGTGGGGATTCTACGAGAGCCTGATGCTGGGCGAGCGGTTCCAGGTGAAGCGGATCGTCGTCAAGCCGGGCGGGATTTTGAGCCTGCAGAAGCATTTTCATCGCGCGGAGCATTGGACGGTGGTGGAAGGGAGCGCGCTGGTGACGGTGGGCGGGGAGAAGCGGCTGGTGAGCGAGAACGAGAGCGTGTTCGTTCCACTCGGCGCGGTGCACCGGATGGAGAATCCCGGGCGCATCCCGTTCACGCTGATCGAGGTGCAGTCGGGGAGCTATCTCGGCGAGGACGATATCGTCCGGCTCGAGGACAGCTACGGGCGCGCTTAAGCGCGAGGCGCGCCGGTGAGCGGGGGGCCAGAGCGTGATCGCTGAAGGCGGCTTCGCCGGAAGCGTTCGATCACGCGAGAAAACGATAACCGAGAGCGGGATGGGTGAGCGCAGGCGAGCCCATCCCGATCTCGACGTTATTGTCGATGCGCGCGCGCTGCAGGAGCCGGAATATGCGGAGCGGGGGATCGGGCGGCTGGCGGCGAGCCTGCTCGCGCATGCGCGCGGGGCGGCGCCGGAGCTGGAATGCGCGCGGCTGATCGGGCTCGTCGATCGCGGCCTGCCGCCGCTGTCCGCCCCACTTCGGGCGCTCTTCGATGCGGAGCGCAGCACGGCGGATACCGGGGCGATGGAGCGGACCGTGTGGTTCGTCGAGCCCTCGCCGATGACGCACGACCCGCTGTTCGCAGCACGGCTCATTGCGCATCCGCGCGTGCTTTCGGCGGCCGTGGTGTACGACTTCATTCCGCTGAAGGAGCCGGGACGCTATCTCGCGGGGACCGGGGCGCGGATCTCGTATCACGTGGCGCTGGCGTGGCTCGCGCAGTATCGGCGGCATCTCGCGATCTCGCGGGCGACGGCGGAGGATCTGGCGCGCGTGCTGCAGCGGCCGGGATACCAGGCTTGCGTGATCGGCGCCCCGCTCGATCCGGTGTTCGAGGGCGGGGCAAGCGCGGAACGGCGGCACGTGCTGGTCGCGGGCGGGGCGGAGGCGCGGAAGAACGTGGCCTGCGCGCTGAGGGCGCAGGCGAGGAGTGCGATGACGCGGGAGGTGCCGGTGGTCGTCACCGGGCGCTATCCGGCGGCGGAGACCGCGGCACTCGCGGGCGAGTTCCGGGAGGCGGGAGGCAAAATCGAAGGGCTGCGCTTTGCGGGGCATGTTGCGGATGCGGAACTGGCACGGCTTTATCGCGAGGCGCTGGTGCTCGTCTGCCCCTCAAGGGCGGAGGGATTCTCGCTGCCGGTGATCGAGGCGATGGCGGCGGGGACGCCGGTGATCGCCTCGGCGATCGATGCGCATGCGGAACTGATCGGCGATCGGGGATTTCTGTTCGACCCCGACGATGAGGCCGGGCTTGGCCGGCTGATCGAGCGGGTTTGCCGCGAGAGGGGGTTTGCCGAGGAGATAGTTTCGAGTCAGGAGAGAGAGTGGAGACGGTTCCGGGCGGCGGAGGTGGCGCGGCGGTTCTGGGGCGCGCTTGCGGCGCGCGCGGGAGGCGTCTCGGCGCCTTCGGTGGTGGCGGGACGGCGGCCGCGCGTAGCACTTCTGACGCCGCTGCCGCCGGACCGCTCGGGCTGCGCCGATTATTCCGCCGCCTGCACCGAGGAGCTCGGCAAGCGCGTGGAGCTGCATCTCTTCAGCGCGACGCGGGCGCCGGCGCCGCGCGCGGGGGCGGCGAGCATCCGCCCGCTGTCGGCGTTGGCGTCGGTCTCGGCGGGCTTCGACCGCGTCGTCGGCGTGATGGGGAATTCTCCGTTCCACCTTGGGATCTCTTCGATCTTGCTGCGGCACGGCGGGGCGGCGATCTGCCACGACGCGCGGATGCTCGGCTTCTACGGGCTCTTCGTGGGCATGGAGCGGGCGCGGGAAGTGGCCTCGGCCGAGCTCGGACGGAACGTGGGCGCCCAAGAGATCGAGGGGTGGCTCGACTGCGAGGAGACGCTGCCGACGCTTTTCCTGGGCGAGCTTGCGGGCGCGTGCGAGCCCCTGATGTTCCATTCGCGCGAGGCCGCGCGGCTGGCAGCCGCGCAATACGGGATTGCCGAGAATTTGCTGCCGTTCGCGCTCTACCGGACCTGGCGGGCGGAGGCGCTGGCGGCGCCGGCGCGGGAAGCGGCGCGCGCACGGCTCGGCGTCGCGGCGGACGAGATTCTGCTCGCGAGCTTCGGGATGGTGCATCCGACGAAGCTGCCGGAGGAGTGCGTCTGGGCGCTCGAGATGCTGCGGGGCTGGGGCGTGGCGGCGCGGCTCTGCTTCGTCGGGCATGGCGTGGAAGGCTGCCCGGGGCTGCGGCCGCTGGTGGACCGGCTCGGCCTTCAGGACGCGGTGCGGTTCCTCGAGGATTATGTGAGCGAGGAGATTTTTCGCGACTTCCTGCTCGCGGCGGATGTCGGGATCCAGCTTCGGAGCTTCGGTTTCGGCAGCGTCTCGGGCGCGCTCGCCGATTGCATCGCGGCGGGACTGCCTAGCGTGGCGAATGAGGGGCTCGCCGAGGCGATCGAGGCGCCGTCCTATGTGCGGAGGATTCCCGACCGGGTGAGCCCGGTGCTCCTCGCGAATGCGATCGCCGACCTCATCGATGCGGGCGCGCACCGCGCGCGCGCGACGGCGGAGTGGAGGGATTACGCGGCGGCGCATGATCTCGCCCATTATGCCGAGCGGCTTTCGACGCTGCTCGGGCTCGAGCCGTGCGGATGAGCGAGGTGCTGATCGACCTCTCGGAGCTGGCGGCGGAGCCGGCGCGCACGGGGATTCAGAGGGTGGAGCGGGAGATTCTGCGCCGCTGGCCCGGGCCCGCTTCGCTGGAGCCGGTTGTGTTCGACGCGGGGGCGGGCGGGTTCGTGCGGTTCGCGGAACGGACGGCGAAGGTCGCGGTCGGCGGGAAGATCGTCTTCAATCCGGAGCTTTTCTACGACCCGCGCCGGGTGGAGTTCTATCGCGCGCTTTGCCGGGATGGGGCGAAGGTAAGCTGGCTCCTCTACGACTTCCTGCCCTGGCTGGCGCCGGGATTCTTCCATGCGGGCGCGGCGCGGGTCGGGATGGATTTTCTCCGCGCGCTGCGCGACGTCCGGCGCGTCGCCTTCATCAGCGAGGAGACGCGGGCGGATTACCGGGCCGCGGTGATGCGGGATCGGGCGCGCGATGGGCCGGTGTTCGCGCTGGGAGGCGACGGGCTCGGGCTGGCGCGGCAGGCATTCGATCCGGCGCGGCGGAGCTTCGTTTCACTCGGGACGATCGAGCCGCGGCGGAACGTGGGCGCGATCCTCGAAGCGTTCCGGACGCTCTGGGCGGAGGGGGTCGAGGCGAAGCTGGTTTTGATCGGGAAGCTGATCGGGACAGGCGGGCGCGAGCGGGCGATGCTGGCTTCGCTCGCGGGCGCCCCGCAACTCAGCTTTATCGAAGAGGCGGATGAGGAGACGGTGCGCGAGGCGCTCTCGCGGGCGCGGGCGCTCGTGAGCGCGAGCCGCGCCGAGGGATTCGGGCTGCCGCCGTTCGAGGCGCTCTCGGCGGGGATTCCGGTGATCGCGCCTGAGGATATGCCGAGCGTGCGGCTGCTCGCCCCGCTCGGGCAGATCCGGCTCGGGAGGGTCGATGCCGGCGCGATCGCGGAGGCGGTGCGCGCGCTGCTCGATGACGAGGTTGCCGCGCGGTTGTGGGCGGAGGCGGCGAGGCTCGCGGTGCCGGGATGGGAGGATTTCGCGCGCGCGCTTGCGGATTGGGTTCAGGAGGGGTGAACGGCGGCCGGCGCGGGGTCGTCGCGCTCGGTCGGGGGATCGCAGGCGGGGCTTGGCGAAAGGGCGACCGTGAGCAGGGCCGCCTCGATCGTCCCGGCGATGCCGGCGACGCGCTCGGCGATCGGGCCGGAGGCGGATAGGGTGCGCGTGAGAGCCTCCACCGCTTCGGCGAGGCGGGTTTCGGCGGCCTGGAGATCGGCGAGGGCCTGGCGGGTCGGCTCGAAGAGGAAGCTCCGCGTGCGCCAGGCGATCGGGCGGGCGATGGGGCGGACGAGGCGCCAGAGCGCGCGGAGCGCGCGGCGGGAGAGGCGGGAGGGCTGCGGCGCAGGCAGCGGGACGGCGGCGGCGAGAGCGTGATCGCCGGAGGTCGGTGAACCGGAGGCGTGAATCACGCGAGAAAACAGATGGCTAGAGCGGGATGGGCGAGCGCGAGCGAACCCATCCTGCTCTAGCCGCGCGAGCGCGGCGCGGAGGGTGCGGAGCTCCTCCTCGGCCGCTTCGAGGCGGCGGGCGAGCGCGGCCGCCTGCTCGTCGCGGGCGAAGAGAGCGCGGCGGAGGGCGAAGAGCTCGGGGCCGAGCGGGGAGGCCGGTTCGTCCGAGGTCATTCGGGCGGCCTGCGGAACGATGCGGCTCCGCCCTTGCCACCGGCCGGCCGGGACCGATAAAGCCTGACGCCCGGGCGGCGCCTGAAGCTGCCTTGGTCCAGCGCAAGCCCCAGGGAAAGCCACAGCCCCATGCCCACCGCCCTCATCACCGGCGTCACCGGCCAGGACGGCGCCTACCTCGCGCAGTTGCTCCTTGGCAAGGGATACCGCGTGCTCGGCCTGCTGCGCCGCTCGGCCTCGTCCGACGTGATCGGCGAGCGGCTGCGCTGGCTCGGGATCCTCGACCGGGTGGAGCTGGTCGACGGCGACCTGATCGATCTCGGCAGCCTGATCCGCATCCTCGGCAAGCACGCGCCCGACGAGGTCTATAACCTCGCCGCGCAGAGCTTCGTCGCCTCCTCCTGGCAGCAGCCGCTGCTGACCGGCGCGGTGACCGGGCTCGGCGCCGTCCACATGCTCGAGGCGGTGCGGGCCGCGGCACCGAAGGCCCGCTTCTACCAGGCGAGCTCGTCGGAGATGTACGGCAAGATCCAGGAGCCGCGGCAGAGCGAGCGGACGCCCTTCTATCCGCGCTCGCCCTACGCGGCGGCCAAGCTCTACGCGCACTGGATGACCGTCAACTACCGCGAGAGCTATGGGCTGCACGCAAGCTCGGGGATCCTCTTCAACCACGAGAGCCCGCTGCGCGGCATCGAGTTCGTCACGCGCAAGGTGACCGACGGGGTGGCGCGCATCAAGCTCGGGCTGGCGCGCGAGCTGAAGCTCGGCAACCTCGAGGCGCGGCGGGACTGGGGCCATGCGCGGGACTATGTGCGCGCGATGTGGCTGATGCTGCAGAGGGAGGCGCCGGACGATTACGTCGTGGCGACAGGCCGCAGCGCGAGTGTCGGCGAGTTCTGCCGGCTGGCGTTCGCGCATGCCGGGCTCGACCACCGCGAGTTCGTGCGCGTCGACCCCGCGCTGTTCCGCCCGGCGGAGGTGGACGTGCTGGAGGGCGACGCGAGCAAGGCGAGGGACGTGCTCGGGTGGGAGGCGGAGATCGCGCTCGAGACGCTGGCGGCCGAGATGGTCGAGGCGGACCTCGCGCGCCATCGGCGTGCGCAAGCGGGAACGTGAGTGGACCCGCGCCGGATCCTGATCACCGGGGCGGGGGGATTCGTCGGGCGGCATCTGCTCGGCACGCTCGCGCGTGCGTTTCCCGAGGCGAGCCTGCTCGCCACAGGGGAGGGCGCGGGAGACGGCGTCGCCCGGATGGACGTGACCGACGGCGCCGCGGTGCTTGCGACGGTCGAGGCATTGCGGCCGGACGCGGTGGTGCATCTCGCCGGGGTCGCGGCCGTTACGGAAGCGAACCGGGATGCCGGGCAGGCCTGGCGGGTGAATTTTCGCGGCACGCGCCACCTCGCGCGCGCGGTGCTGGCGAAGGCGCGGGAGGCGCGCTTCCTCTATGTCTCGAGCGCGGCGGTGTACGGGCGGTCGTTCCGCTCGGGCGAACCGCTTGGCGAGGACGCGCCGCTCGAGCCGCTCGACACCTACGCGGCGACCAAGGCCGCCGCCGAGATGGCGCTCTCGGCGATGACGAGCGAGGGGTTGCGGCTGGTGCGGCTCAGGCCGTTCAACCATATCGGGCCGGGGCAGTCGCCTTCGTTCGCGGTCGCGGCCTTCGCGGGGCAGATCGCGCGGATCGAGGCGGGGCTTCAGGCGCCGGAGCTGGGGGTGGGCTCGCTCGCGCCGGAGCGCGACTTCCTCGACGTGCGCGACGTCGTGGCTGCGTACGCGGCGACGCTCGCGCGGGCGGATGAGCTGCCGGCGGGGATCGCGATCAACCTCGCCTCCGGCGTGCCGCGGCGGGTCGGCGACGTGCTCGACGCGCTGCTGGCGCTCGCGCGCGTGCCGATCACGGTCCGCACCGACCCCGCGCGGCTCCGGGCGGACGAATTGAAGCGCAGTGTCGGCGACCCGGCGCGGGCGAGGGCGCTGCTCGGCTGGGAGCCAAGAATTCCCTGGGGGACGACGCTCGCCGATATCCTCGCCGAGTGCAGGCGGACCGTCGCCGCCAACTGAAAGGCGGGCGTTGATCGGGCGTTTACGGGGGCGGCGGAGGATCGGCGGATGGTCCTCTTCGCGATCGCCGTTGCGTTCGATCTGCTCGGGGGCTGGCGCGAGATTCCGCACGTGGTGCGGGGCGGGCTGTTCAATCCGGACAGCTACATGCGCCTCGACCGGATCGAGGCGGGGCTCAGGGCCGGGCATATCGGCTACTGGATCCCGCGCGCGGGGTTCGTGCTGCATTGGTCGCATCTGCTCGACAGTTTGCTGCTGGCCGCGGCGGCGCCGCTGGTGCCGCTGCTCGGGTGGCATCGGGCGCTCTTCTCGGCGGGGGCGGTATCGGGGCCGGTCTCGGTCGGGCTGCTGGCGGTTGCGGTGGCGTGGGCGGGGGCGCCGCTTTCCGAGCCGCGGTTCCGCTGGTGGGCATCCGTGGCGGTGGGGATGGCGCCGGCGATCGAGGGGTATGGGCGGCTCGGGGTGATCCATCATCACGTGCTGCTCGTGGTCGTTGCGGTGATGGTGGCGGGCTATGCGTTCCGGGCGGCGGCGGGCGAGCGGCGCTGCGGGATGGCGGCGGGCGCGTGGTTCGCGTTCGGGCTCTGGCTGACGCCCGAGATCTGGCCGTTCGGAATCCTGGCGCTGGGCGCGCTCGGGGTGGGGTGGCTGACGGGCGTGGCGGGCACGGGCCGGGCGTTGGCGGTCGCGGGGGTGACGACTTCCGTGCTGGTGGGGGCGATCCTGCCGGTGGATCCGCCGCCGGGCGCGGCCGGGGCAATTGGGGTGGCGTTCGATCATGTCTCGGTGGTGCACCTGGCGCTGGCGCTGGCGGTTGCGGCGGTTGGGGCGGGGCTGGAGGGGATTGACGCGATTGGGCTGGCGGGGCGGCGGCGGGCAGCTTGGGGGATTGCGGCCGGCGGCTGCCTGATCGGGGCGTGGGTTGCGATCTTTCCGCGCGCGGTGGCGGGGCCGGCGGGGATGAGCACGGCGCCGGGGGCGGGGCTGATGCTGGCGGCGATTTCGGAGATGCAGCCGGTGGTGCGGCCCGCGCTGGTGGCGACGTTCCTGCTCGGCGGATTTTTCGGCGTGGCGGGGGCGGGGTGGATCGCCTGGCGGCGACGCTCGTGGCTGGCGGCGTACGGGGCGGGCTGCGGGTTGGTCGTGCTGGCGCTCGGGTTCCGGTACGTGCGGTTCTCGCCCTATGGGGAGGCGCTGGGGGCGGCGATGCTGCCGCCGGTGCTGACGGCGATGGACGGGGAGGTGGTCTGGCGGGTGGGGCTGCTGGCGGTGCTGCTGCTGTTGCCGCGCGTCGCGCCCGCGTTCGCGGCGGCGCCGCGCGTAGCGGGCTGCGCGCTCGAGGGCGTGGCGGCGCGGCTGGCGCCGGATGCGGGCCAGATGGTGCTGGCGAGCGCGGATCTCACGCCCGCGCTTCTCTACCGGACGCGGGTGAGGGTCGTGGGCGGGCTCTATGTGCGGGACGTGGCGGGATTCCTCCGCGGGCGCGCGGCGTGGCGGGCCGATGTGGTCCCGAGGGGGCCGGGGGCGAGGGTGCCGGAAGCGGTGAGGGCGAGCGGGGCGAGCCTCGTTCTGTTCTGCCGGCGGGCGAGCGGGAGTCCCGGAGCGACGCTCGCGGGCGCGCTCGCGCGCGGGCGGGCGCCGCCCTGGCTCCGTTTGCTGTGGTACGACCGGGCTTCGGGGTTCGCGCTCTACCGGATCAGCTTTTGTTGGCGAGCTCGGCCAGGAGGAAGTCGCGGAAGACGGCGACGCGCTTGGAGTTCCGGAGCTCCTCCGGATAGACGAAATAGACGCCGACCTTGGGCGCCTTGAGCTCGGGGAGCACCCGGACGAGGCCCTGCATCTCGTGGGCCATGTAGTCGGGCAGGGCGCCGATGCCGAGGCCGGAGAGCATGGCGAGCGCCATGCCATGGAGCGAATTGACCTCGAGCGTGGCGCGGCGGGCGCCGCCGGCGCGGCGGCCGGCGTCGGCGAGCCAGTTCACGTCCGCGACGGGCGGGCGGTAGTCGCCGAAGAGGACGAGCCGGTGCTCGTCAAGGTCCTCCGCCCGCTGCGGCACGCCGAAGCGCTTGAGGTAGCCGGGCGAGGCGCAGACGTGCCAGCTCATCTCGAGGAGATGGCGCTGCACCAGCTCGGGCTGTCGCGGAGGGTGCATGCGGATGGCGACGTCGGCCTCGCGCATCGCGAGGTCGAGCTCGAGGTCGTCGAGCAGGAGCGTCATCGAGACGTCGGGGTAGAGGTCGAGGAAGCGATGGAGGCGCGGGGCGAGCCAGTGCGAGCCGAAACCGGCCGTGGTGGTGACCTTGAGGCGGCCGGCCGGCTTCTCCTTGCTCTCGGTGAGCAGCGCCTCGGTCATCGCGAGCTTGGCGAAGACCTCGCGGACGGTGCGGTTGAGCGCCTCGCCCTGCTCGGTGAGGATGAGGCCGCGCGCGTGCCGGTGGAAGAGCGGCACCTGCAGGGCTTCCTCGAGCGCCGAGATCTGGCGCGACACCGCCGACTGGCTCAGGTTGAGCGTCTCGCCGGCATGCGTGAAGCTGCCGGCCTCGGCCACCGCGTGGAAGACGCGGAGCTTGTCCCAGTCCATCGTATCAGCCATCCCCGTGCACCCGATTTTTTGCGGATGTTCTCCGCACGCTATCCCGCGGCCCGGTGCATAGTCCGGTACATATGCCCGCGCTCATTGCGCGGCGAGCGCAGGAGATTCCTGGCGCGCCGCCAGGAATTTCTCGGCTTCCAGCGCCGCCATGCAGCCGCTGCCGGCAGCGGTGACGGCCTGGCGGAAGATACGGTCCTGCACGTCCCCGGCGGCGAAGACGCCCGCGACGGAGGTGCGGGTCGAGCCGGGGGTGGTGAGGATGTAGCCCTCCTTGTCCATCGCGAGCTGGCCCGCGAAGATCTCGGTGTTCGGGCGGTGCCCGATGGCGATGAAGACGCCGTCCGCGGCGAGCGTGCTCGATACGTCCGTGCGGAGGTTGCGCAGGCGCACGCCGGTGACGGTCTCGGGCGCGCCGGCGGCGAGGACCTCCTCGAGCCGGCTATCCCAGACCACGCGGATCTTGGGATGGGCGAAGAGGCGGGCCTGGAGGATCTTCTCGGCGCGCAGCGCGTCGCGGCGATGGACGAGCGTGACCTCGGCGGCGTGGTGGGTGAGGTAGAGCGCCTCCTCGACGGCGGTGTTGCCGCCGCCCACGACGACGACGCGCTTGCCGCGGAAGAAGAAGCCGTCGCAGGTGGCGCAGGCGGAGACGCCGGTGCCGCGCAGGCGCTGCTCGGAGGGAAGGCCGAGCCAGCGCGCCTCGGCGCCGGTTGCGATGATCACCGCGTCGGCGATGTAGCGATCCCCGGAATCGCCCTGGCAGACGAAGGGCGAGTGCGAGAAATCGGCCCTCGTGATGATGTCCTGGACGATGCGCGTGCCGACATGGGCCGCCTGCGCCGCCATCTGGTCCATCAGCCAGGGGCCCTGGATCACCTCGGCGAAGCCGGGATAGTTCTCGACGTCTGTCGTGGTGGTGAGCTGGCCGCCGGGGCTCAGGCCCGCCGCGAGGAGCGGGGAAAGCGCGGCACGGGCGGCGTAGATCGCAGCCGTATATCCTGCCGGCCCCGCACCGATGACGAGGACGGGGCTGCGATGCGACTCGGTCATAGATCCTTCCCGTTCGAACGACTGGACAGGATATTGGCGCGGCGGTGCAGCGCGCAAGAAAAAGACCCGCGGGCGGGGAAAAGGTCGGGCTTGCGGAAGGCAGGCCGTGCAATAATATTTCAATCCGACCGGCGCAAGCCGAAACGGTTTCAAAGCTTCAGGTCGCGCCCGAAGAATCATGCTATGAAGACCCGCAACGTCGAATCGCCCGCGCTGGACGGCATCGACCGCCGGATCCTGGCCGAGCTGCAGGCGAACGGCCGCATCACCAATGTCGAGCTTGCCAGGCGCGCCGGGATCTCCGCCCCGCCCTGCCTGCGACGGGTGCGGCGGCTGGAGGAGGCGGGCGTGATCCACGGCTACCATGCCGAGCTGGACCCGGCGCGACTCGCCTGGCCGATCACCTTCTTCGCCCTGGTGGGGCTGGACAGCCAGAAGGAGGCGGTGCTGACGGCGTTCGAGCGGATGGTCTCCGAATGGCCGGAGGTGCGCGAGTGCCATATGATACGCGGCGGCGGGGATTTTTTGCTGCGGCTGGTGGCGCGCGACACGACGCACGAGAACCAGCTCACCGAGCGGCTGACGGGCGCGGCGCAGGTGAGCCAGGTGCGGACGCTGCAGACGATACGCACGAGCCGCGACCTCGCCGGCGTGCCGCTCTGATGTGATGCTGGAGGCGCGCGGTGTGGTGGCCGCGGAGCCGGCGGTGGCGCCGGCGCCGGAGCTGAGCGTCGTTGTCCCCTGCTACAACGAGCGGGCGAACGTGGCACCGCTGGTGGCGGCGCTGGAGGCGGCGCTGGCGGGGATCGCCTGGGAGGTGATCTTCGTCGATGATTCGAGCCCGGACGGGACGGCTTCGGAGGTGCAGCGCCTGGCGGCTTCGGACGGGCGGGTGCGGTGCATCCGGCGGATCGGGCGGCGGGGGCTTTCCTCGGCGGTGATCGAGGGGGCGCTCGCCTCGTCGGCCCGATACGTCGCGGTGATGGACGGGGATTTGCAGCACGACGAGACACGGCTGCCGGCGATGCTGGCGGTGCTGCGCGCGGGCAAGGCCGACCTCGTGGTGGGGAGCCGGCACGCGGCGGGCGGGGATGCGGCGGGGCTCGGGTCGAGCTGGCGGCACCGGGTTTCGGGGCTCGGGATCGGGCTGGCGCGGCTCTTCCTGCCGGTGCGGCTGGCGGACCCGTTGAGCGGCTTCTTCGCGCTGCCGCGGCCGCTCTTCGAGCGGCTCGCGCCGCGGCTGACGGGCGCGGGTTTCAAGATTTTGCTCGACCTCGTGCTGACGGCGGGGAAGGGACTTCGGGTAGTGGAGGTCCCCTTCGTGTTCCGGCCGCGGCGCGAGGGCGAGAGCAAGCTCGACGTGCTGGTGGCGATCCAGTTCGCGGCGCTGCTGCTCGACAAGCTGACGGGCGGGCTGCTGCCGTTGCGGTTCGCGGCCTTCGCGTGCGTCGGCGCGATCGGGGTGCTCGTCAACCTCGCGGTGCTGGGCGTGCTGACGAAGCTCGCCGGGCTCGGGTTCGAGCTGGCCCAGAGCCTTGCCACGCTGGTTGCGATGCTCGCGAACTTCGAGCTGAACAACCGCGTCACCTATCGCGACCAGCGGCTGCGCGGACGGCTTCTTTGGCAGGGACGGCTGCTCTTCGTGCTGGTGTGCGGGATCGGGGCGGTGGCGAATGTCGGGATTGCCGGAATGCTGTACCGGCGCCACGCCGGATGGTCGCTCGCGGGCGCGGCGGGGGCGGCGATTGGGGTCGTGTGGAACTACGCGGTTTCGGCGACGCTGGTCTGGCGCGCGCGGTAGCCGGGGGGCTTTGCCCCCCGGACCCCCCAGCAAAGGCGGAGCCTTTGCAATCCATTACCTTAATGGAATGGGGTCCAGGGCCTCAGGCCCTGGCGGAGATGCAAGGGGCGGAGCCCCTTGCGTTGAGGGAAAACTCTTGGGCCAGCAGGGAGTACGACCGGCGGCGGGCGTCGGGGTCGTGGGTTGCGGTGAGGATGGCGATCTCGTCCACTTTGAGGTCTTGCGCCAGTGACCTGAGGCGCTCGGCGACGCGGGGGGCGCTGCCGGCGAGCATGCGCGCGCGCATGCGTTCGATGCGGGCCTGTTCGGCCTCGGTATAAGGGTAGGCGGCGGCTTCCTCGGGGCTGGGGAGGGGAGGAAAGACGCCGCGGTCGCGGTTGAGGCGCCAGAGCGCGCGGGAGAGGAAGAGCGGCTCGGCCTCCTCTTCGGTTGGGGCGGCGACGGCGAAGACGCAAAGCGCGGCGATCGGCTCGGGGTGGCGGAGGCTCGGGCGGTAGTTGCGGCGGTAGATTTCGAGTGCCTCGGGGGCGCCCTGGCCGTCGGTGATGAAGTAGGCGAAGCAGTAGGGAAGGCCGAAATAGGCGGCGACCTTGGCGCCGTAATCGGAGCTTCCGAGCATCCAGACCTCGGGGATGGTCGGGCCTTCCGGCTGGGCGTGCACGCCGTGGAAGGGGTGGTTCTCGGGCGGGGTGCGGCCGGCGAGCCAGTCGAGGATTTCGGCGACCTGGGCGGGGAAGTGCTCGGCGGCGGTGTCGGCGTTGGGGTTGAGGGCGTAGGCGGTGCGGCCGTCCGAGCCGGGCGCGCGGCCGAGGCCGAGATCGATGCGGCCGGGGGCGATCGCCTCGAGCACGCGGAACTGCTCGGCCACTTTGAGCGAGGCGTAGTGCGGCAGCATGACGCCGGCGCTGCCGACGCGGATGCGGCTCGTCGTCGCGGCGATGGCGGCGATGAGGATTTCGGGCGCGGTGCCGGCCTGGGAGTCGGTGTTGTGATGCTCGGCGAGCCAGTAGCGCGCGTAGCCGAGCGCCTCGCAGTGGCGGGCAAGGCCGAGGCTTTCGCGGATCGAGGCGTCGGGCGAGCGGCCCGAGACGATGGTCGATTGGTCGAGCACCGAGAGGCGCATCGGCGCCTTTTCCTCAGAAGAGGTTGATGGGGCCGAATGTCGCACGCAGGACCACGTAGACAAGCCCGCCCACGAGGAAGCCGACCAGCGAGCCGTTGACGCGGACGAACTGGAGGTCGCGGCCGACGAAGAGCTCGAGGCGCCGGGTCAGCGTTTCGGTGTCCCAGTTGGCGACGACGCTCGCGATGAAGCCGGAGAGCTGGGCCTGCGCGGCGGGCATCAGCGAGGCCACCATCGCCTCGAGCGCGCGGTCGACGCGGGCGCGGAGGTCGCGATCGCTGCCGAGCAGGGAGGCGAGGTTGGCGAGCATGCCGCGCACGATCGTGAGGCTGTGGCCCTCGGGATCGGCGACGTCGCGCTCGAGCGATTCGCGCAAGCGCCGCCAGACGTCCCAGAGCCAGGCAAGCACGGTGGGGTTGGCGAGGACGTGGCGCAGCCCGGCGCCGATCTCGGCGGCGCGGGCGGGGTCCTCCTCGATGCGGTCGATCTCGCGGCGGACCCATTCGTCGAAGGCGAGGCGGAGCTCGGAGCCATCCGGGCCCATCTTGTCGAGCTCCTTGTTCACCGCACCGAGCACGCGGCGCGCGATCGAGGCGCCGACGGCCCAGCCGACGAGGCGGCCGCCGTGCTCGCGCACGCGCTCCTCGATGGCGGCGCGGAGCTCCTCCTCCTTGGAGGCGAGCGTGGCTTTGAGCTGGCCGACGACGAAGCCAAAGACTTCCTGGTGGCGGCCGCCTTCGACGAGGCTGCGGAGGGCGCGGACCATGAGGCGGCCGCCGGCTTCGCCGCCGAGCATGCGCGGGACGAGGCGCGAGAGGAGGCGGCGGGCGCGACCGTCCTCGACGGAGGCGAGCAGCCGCGGGAGCATCGCGGCGAGCGCGCCGGCGGCGGCGCGGGAGGAGCGTTCGTCCTCGAAGAAGCGCTCGAGGATTCCGGAGAGGTCGAGGCCGGAGAGCGTGCGCGCGACCTCGGATTCGGTGAAGACGTGGTTGGCGACGAAGTTGCCGAGCGCGCGGCCGAGGCGCTCCTTGTGGGAGGGCACGATGGCGGTGTGGGGGATGGGCAGGCCGAGCGGGTGGCGGAAGAGGGCGGTGACCGCGAACCAGTCGGCGATGCCGCCGATGAAACCGGCCTTGGCGGCGGCCTCGAGGAGGCCCGTGGCGTAGGTCGGGGGCAGCCAGTGGCTGCCGACCGCGACCACGCCCATGACCACCAGGAGAGATGTCGCGAAGGCCCGGTGGCGGGCGAGGGAGCGGCGAGCCTCGCGGTCGGGATCGCTCATTGGAGGGCGAGCATATCGCGCGGCGGGTGGGCGGCGGCAACCCGGCCTTGGCGCGGCGGCGCGCCGGCCTTCATGGTGCGCCGTGCGGAGAAGGGGGACGCGGATGGCGGAGCGGACGTTCGTGCTGCTGCATGGTGCGTTTCACGGCGGCTGGTGCTGGGCGCGCGTGGCGGGAGAGCTGGCGCGGCGCGGCCATCGCGTGTTCACGCCGACGCAGACCGGGCTCGGCGAGCGGCGGCACCTGCTTTCGCCTGCCGTCACACTCGAAACCTTCATCGGCGACCTCGTCAACGTGCTCGAGTTCGAGGAGCTGGAGGAGGTGGTGCTGGTCGGGCACAGCTTTGCGGGGCCCGTGATCACCGGCGCTGCCGACCGCGTGCCGGAGCGGATCGGCCAGCTCGTGTATCTCGACAGCGGTGTGATCGGGGACGGCGAGGCGCCGTTCGACTTCCTGCCGCCGGCGGTGGTGGCCGCGCGCACGCGCGATGCGCGCGAAACGAGCGGGGGGCTCAGCATTCCAGCCCCGCCGCCGCGCGCGTTCGGCGTTCCGGATGGGCCGGACGCGGAATGGGTGGCGCGGCATCTGACGCCGCATCCCTTCGCCACGTTCACCGACCGGCTGCGGCTTGCCAACCCGCCCGGCAACGGGCTGAAGCGGACCTATCTCTGTTGCACGGAGCCGGTCTATGCGCCGCTCGAGGCGGCGCGGCAGCGGGTGAAGGGCGAGCCGGGTTGGCAGTGGCGCGAGATCGCGACCGGGCATGATGCGATGGTGACGATGCCGGAGACGCTCGCGCGCATGCTGGTCGAGATTGCCGGGTGAGGGACGGTGAATTGACTCGGTTCGCGGGCGCGGCCTAACTCGCGGCGCCGCGGAACGGCCGAGCCGCGCGGAGGGGAGGCGTCGATGGTCGAGGAGGCGGACGAGAACTTGGTGCGCCGCGTGGCGGCACGCCTGCCGCGGCGGGCGATGGCGCAGGGCATCGGGCTGGCTTCGGCTGCCGCGATGCTGGGCGCAATGGGGGGCACCGCGCGGGCGGCGGACGCCGGGCCGTTTCCCGCCCATCCGCGCTGGCGCTTCGTCTTCGTCAATCATGTGACGACCAACCCGTTCTTCGTGCCGACG
>DATJTV010000276.1:0-2454 GCA_035503055.1 Acetobacteraceae bacterium | reverse complement strand
CCGCCATGATCGCCGCCGGCAAACCCCCTAAGCTCGCCATCACGGCTCTCATGCGCAGGCTCGTCATCCTCGCCAACGCCCTCCTGCGCGACGATCGCACCTGGACCAAAATCCCCGCTTGATCACAACGGATACTCTAGGGGATTTTCCTCAAGAGCGGCCCGGTGCCGCGCGAGGCCTTCTCGGCGACCCCGCTGATCCCCTCGCGCCGGACCAGCTCCGCCCATACTTCCTCGGGGCGGAGCCCGGAGGCGACCCAGAGCACGATCAGGTGGTAGAGCACGTCCGCGCTCTCGCCGATCAGCGCCTCGTGGTTGCCCGCCACCGCCTCGATCAGGCACTCCACCGCTTCCTCGCCGAACTTCTGCGCGACCTTCGGAATCCCACGCGAAAGCAACCGCGCCGAGTGGCTCACCCCCGGATCGGCGTGCCGCCGCGCCATCACCACCAGCCACAGCCGCTCCAGCACCTCGGCCGAGGCTTCCCGTTCCGCCACCGTCCCCGCCGGCATCGGCGGCGGCATGCGTGCCGCCGGCTCCAGGCCCTTCTTCCAGGGCCCGGCCGCAAGCTCGCCCGTTCCGTTCTCGCGCCGCTCGCGCTTGGCTCCCTTGCCCATCGTTCCCCTTCAGGCCGCCTCGGCGACCGGCCGCACCGCGAGCCCCGCCGTCGCCAGCGCCTCCTTCACCGCGCCGATCGTGAAAATGCCGAAATGGAACACGCTCGCGGCGAGCAGCCCGCTTGCTCCCGCCCGCGCCCCCGCCACGAAGTGCTCGAGCCGCCCCACCCCGCCGGAGGCAATCAGCGGCACCCGCACCGCGCCCGCCGCCGCGCGCAGCAGCTCGAGGTCGAAGCCCTCGCCCGTCCCGTCCCGGTCCATGCTGGTGAGCAGAATCTCCCCCGCCCCGCGCGCCGCCGCTTCCCGGCACCACCCGATCGCGTCGATCCCCGTCCCCTGCCGCCCGCCATGGGTGAACACTTCCCACCCGCCGCCCGCGCGCCGCTTCGCGTCCACCGCCACCACCACGCACTGGCTGCCAAACTTCTCCGCCGCCTCGCCGATCAGCTCGGGCCGCGCCACGGCGGCCGAGTTGACGCTGCACTTGTCCGCCCCGGCCAGCAGCAGCCGGCGCATGTCGCCGATCGAGCGGATCCCGCCGCCGACGGTGAGCGGGAGGAAGATCTTCGCCGCCGTCCGCCGTACCACCTCCACCATCGTCTCGCGGTTCTCGTGGCTCGCCGTGATGTCGAGGAAGGTGAGCTCGTCGGCGCCGGCGCGGTCGTACACCTCCGCTTGCTCCACCGGATCCCCGGCGTCGCGCAGGCGGACGAACCCGATCCCCTTCACCACGCGCCCCTCCTTCACGTCGAGGCACGGTATGACCCTGAGCTTCAGCAGCTTCCGATCTCCTTCATCGTCACTCATAGAATGTCCGCGCTCGAATCGGGCAAGGCCGGAGAGCGCTTACATAGCATCAAATGGTTGCAATCGTGTCCAACCCGCCAATTGTCATCGTTCCGCAACCTTGCAGTACCCCCGCTCCCTCATCGCCCGAGAACGTCCAGCGCCTCCGCAAGCCCGACACGCCCGTCATAGAGCGCCCGGCCGACGATCACGCCCACGAGCGAACCTTCCGCCTTTTCCCTTAAAGTTCTGAGGTCCTCGATGCCTCCGACCCCGCCCGAGGCGATGACCGGGGTGCGGACGCTGCGGGCGAGCGAGAGCGTCCGCTCGATATCGAGCCCTCCGAGCATCCCGTCCCGCCCGATATCGGTGTAGATGAGCGCCGCCGCGCCCGCGTCCTCGAACCGGAGCGCGAGCTCCCCGGCCGCGATCTCCGTCGTCTCCGCCCATCCCTCGGCGGCGATCATCCCCTCGCGCGCGTCGATCGCGATCGCAACCCTTCCCGGAAAAAGCCGGCACGAAGCGCGCACCAGCTCCGGCGCCTTCACCGCGGCACTTCCCAGGATTACCCGGGCCACCCCGGCCGCGAGCCAGCCCTCGATCGCCGCGATGTCGCGGATGCCGCCCCCGAGCTGCACCTTCACCTCAGCCGCGCCCACTTTGGCGATGCGGACGATCGCCCGCACTGCCGCCCCGTTCATCGCCTTCCCCGCGAAGGCGCCGTCGAGATCGACGACATGGAGCCACTCGCACCCGGCCGCAGCGAAGCCTTTTCCGACGTTCTCCGGCGCGTCCGAGTAGACGGTCGCCTCCGCCATCTCCCCGCGGCGAAGCCGCACCGCCTTGCCGTCCTTGAGGTCGATCGCGGGGTAGAGCGTGAGCCCGCGCCCCATCATCCCTCTTGCGGCGCACGGCCCCGCCGGGCCAGCACCTTGCAGTAGAAGAAGCCGCGCACCGTCTGCCCGCGCACCCGCGCATAGGCCGGATGGATGCCCCACCGCTCGTAGCCCATCGATTCGTAGAGCCGGATCGCCGCCGCCTGCGTCTCGCGC
>DATJTV010000275.1:0-10097 GCA_035503055.1 Acetobacteraceae bacterium | reverse complement strand
CCCGCATCCTCGAGATCCTCGCCCGCTCGCTCTCCTTCACCGGCGGCCCGATGGGCGAATCGGTCGCCGCCGCCGCCTCGCCCAACCTCGCCGCGCTGGTCATGATGCTCGTCGCCGCCGCCGCCGTCGCCGGAACCTGGGTGATGCTCCGCACCCGCCTCGGCCTTCGCCTGCTCGCGATCCGCGACGATCCGGTCGCCGCCCAGGCGGCCGGCGTCGATGTCTGGGCGACCAAGATCATCGCCTTCTCGCTCAGCGCCGCGCTCGCCGCGATCGGCGGTGCGCTCTATGTCTGGAACATCGGCTATCTCGATCCCTCGAGCGCCTTCACCGGCACGATCGAGCTGCAAACCATCCTGATGGTGATGACCGGCGGCATCGCCACCGTCTGGGGCCCGCTCATCGGCGCCGTCCTCATCTCGGCCCTCAGCACGGCCCTCTGGGCGCGCTTTCCGATGGAGCAGCAGATCGTGCTCGGCGCGCTCGTCATGCTCATCGCGGTCGCCATGCCCGGCGGCATCATGTCCGCGCTCGCCCGCGCGGGCCTGCTCCGCCGCCGCCCGATCTGGGGCCCCCCGCCGCTTCCCGCGCGCCGCGACGCCCCGTCGCCTCCCTCCCGCGCCGGCCCCGTTCTCGAATGTTCCGGCCTCGGCATTCGTTTCGGCGGCGTCATAGCGGTCGACAACATCGACCTCATCGCCCACCCCGCCGAGATGCTCGCCATCATCGGTCCCAACGGCGCCGGCAAGAGCACGCTCTTCAACCTCGTCTCCTCCTTCGCCCGCCCCACCGGCGGCACCGTCCGCTTCGCCGGCCGCACGCTTCCGCGCATGCGCCCCGAGCATCTCGCCCGCCTCGGTATCGCGCGTACCTTCCAGACGAGCCGCCTCTTCCCCTCGCTCACCGCCTGGGAAACCGTGCTCCTCGCCGCGATCTCGCTTCACCGTGAGAAGGCGAAGGCGCGCGCCGAGGCGTCCTACATCCTCGCCCGCCTCGGCCTCGCCGATTCCTGGTCCGAGCGACCGGGCACGCTCCCCCCCGGCCGCCAACGCCTGCTCGAGATCGCCCGCGCGCTGGCGCTCCGCCCCAAGGTTCTGCTGCTCGACGAGGCGATGGCCGGCATGTCCTCCTCCGAGATCGCCGACGTCCACGCCGCACTTTCCGAGGCGATGCGCGCCGGCACCGCCATTGTCGCGATCGAGCACGTGCTGCCCGCCATCGCCCCGCTCGCCGCGCGCGTGCAGGTGCTCGATTTCGGCCGCACCATCGCCGTCGGCATTCCCCATGACGTGCTCAACGACCCCGGCGTCATCGCCGTCTATCTCGGCGCGGAGGAGGCTGCGGATGCCGCCGCCTGACCTCCTCCGGCTCGAGAAAGTCACCGCCGGCTATGGAAAAGTGCCGGTCCTCCACGGCATCGACCTCGCGCTGGCCCGCGGCGAGACGCTCGCCATCGTCGGCGCCAATGGTGCGGGCAAATCGACCCTCTTGCGCGCGATCATGGGCGAGATCTCGCTCGCCGAGGGCTGCGTCCGGTTCGCCGGCCGCACGCTCGCCAACCTTCCCACCCATCGCCGCGCCCGCCTCGGCATCGGCTATGCGCCCAAGGGTCGCCAGCTCTTCCCCGCGATGACGGTCGTGGAGAACCTCGCCCTCGGCGCCGCGCGCGAGGAAGCCGCGGAGCGTCGCGCCCGCGTTTCGGCCATGCTGGAGATCTTTCCCAAGCTCCGTCCCCTCGCCGCGACGCGCTGCGGCCTCCTCTCCGGCGGCGAGCAGCAGATGGTGGCGATCGCCCGCGCTCTGATGGGCAGGCCCTCCCTCCTTCTGCTCGACGAGCCCTCGACCGGCCTCGCCCCGCGCATCGTCTCCGAGCTCTACGCCTCGCTCCGCTCCCTGCTCGGCACCGGGCTCGCCGTCCTGGTCGCCGAACAGAATGCGCGCGCCGCACTCCGCTTCGCCACGCGCGCCGTGGTGTTCGAGGACGGCCGCATCGTCCTCGCCGGCTGCTCCCGCGCGCTGATGAACGATCCGCGCATCATCGCTGCCTATATCGGCGCCGAGAACTGCCGCTGGGCCGGCGCTACCCTATGAAGGACGGGGCAATTTCTCGAGCCCGTTGGCGGCATAAATGTCCTCTGCCTCCGCCGCACTCAGCATCGATATCAGCGCGCCAGATTCTTCCTTCCTACCGCTCGCGGCAAAAATCCCCGCGCTGAACACCGAAACGCTCTCGATCCCCGCCGGCAAGGTGCCCACGATATCGAGTCCCGGCACCGCCTTGAGCTCGCTGATCTGCTGCACCGCGATCTCCGCCTCGCCGCGCCGCACCAGCTCGCCCGTGAATCCGCTCGGAATAATTTTCGCCTTGGCCTTCACCTCCTCGGCGATCCCGAGCCGTTCGAGCAGCCCCGCGAAATAGAGCCCGCTCGCGCCCGCCTTCGAAAGTGCGAGCGACTTCGCCGCCCGCATCGCAGCGACGAACGCCTCCACCGTCGAGATATCCGGCTTCGGCGCCCCTTCCTTGACGGCAATCCCCACCAGCGATCTCGCAAGATCGACCCGCCCCGGCATCAGCACGCGCTCCCGCACGAGCGCATCGATCGAATCGGCGAGCAAAATCGCCACATCCGCCGTCTCGCCCGCGCAAATCCGCTCCATCAACAGAACCGTCGGCAACAAAGTCGTCTCGATCTCGACCCGAGACCCGATCTCGCCGAGCACGCCCGCCAGCCCCATCGTCGAGAGCACCCGCAAGGTCATGCCCGCCTCCTCAGCCCGCGCTCGGAACCGAGCCCGCCGCGCCCGCCGCCGGCGGCGGGATCCGCGACGTGGCCTTCACGATCGAGAGCGCGGTCCCCACCATCGCGCCGATATTCCCGAGATCGGCGGGCACGATCATCGTCGTGCTTTGCTTGGCAAGATTGGCCCAGCGGTCGATGAAATCCTTGGCGAGCTGCATCTGCAGCGCCTCGATCCCGCCCTCCACCACGGCCGCCGCTGCAATCGCGCGGATCGCATCGGCGGTCGCCGCCGCCACCAGAGCGATCGCCCGCGCCTCGCCCTCCGCGCGCAGGATCTCTGCCTGCCGCCGCCCGTTGGCGATATTGATCTCCTGCTGCTGCTGGCCTTCCGAGGTGTTGATCTGCTGCTGCCGCTGCCCCTCGGAGCGCGCGATCTGCGCGCGCTTTTCGCGTTCGGCGGTGATCTGCAGCTCCATCGCCCTTAGGATCTCCGAAGGCGGCGTGATGTCCTTGATCTCGTAGCGCAGCACCTTGATGCCCCAGTTGACCGCTGCCTCGTCCACCGCCGTCGCCACCGCCGCGTTCAGCATCTGCCGTGAGGAAAGCGCCTGGTCGAGATGGAGCTTGCCGATCTCCGAGCGCATCGAGGTCTGCGCGAGCTGCATCGCCGCCACGAACGGGTTGCTCGATCCGTACGCGGCCTTTACCGCATCGGTGATCTGCAAATAGAGAAAACCGTCCACGGTGAGCGTTGTGTTGTCGAGCGAGATGCACACCTGCGCCGGCACCTCGGTCGGCACTTCGCGGAGGTCGAACTGGAACGCGACCCGATCGGCGAACGGCACGATGAGGCTGAAGCCGGGCGGCAGCACGCGATGGAATTTTCCAAGCCGTTCCACGACCCACGCGCGCTGCTGCGGCACGATGCAGGTCCCCGAGCGCAGGATCGCGAAGGCAAGCAGCACGAGAAGGACGATGACGATCAGATCGGTCAGCAACACGGCCCCCATGACGGTTCCTCTTCGCGGCTCATTTGTGCCCTGCCAGATGCAGGAGCTTGTCGGTCTTGCCGGTGATCACGGCGCTCTGCCCGGGCTCGAGCACCGTCCCCCGATCCGCCACCGCGTCCCACCGCGACCCCCGGTACGAGACAACGAGCCGCCCGCTTTCCTCCGAAACGCTCACCACCGTCACGATCTGCCCGATATCCGCATCCGGCAGGCTCCGCCCGCGCGAAAGCCGCCGCCGCACCAGCACCACCCCCGGCAGCAATCCAACGCAGAACACCAGGAACGCGATCGGCAGCCAGTCCGCCCCGATCCAGAAACCGGCCAGCGCCGTCAGGAACGAAGCCGCCGCGATCCCGGCCAGATAGAACGTCCCGCTGTTCAGCTCCACGATCGCCGCGACCAGGCCGAGGACGAGAAACACCCACTGCAAAGCCACGGTCCTTTCCACCCGGCGGCCGGGCACCACCCGGCGGCCGGGCGACTCGTCTTAAGCATACTCCCTCCTGCCGCCCCCTCCCAGCACGCCGCCACGCGGGCGCGGCCCCACACGCTCCCGACGCAACCGCGCCGCTACCGAACGTGCGCGCGTAGCCACCGCTCGAGTGCCTCGAAGCCGAACCTGCCCGCCCGGAACAGCCCGTCGATGAAGGCAAAAGCCTCCACCGGATCGGCAACAATGGTGAGGCTGTTGATCGCAAGGAAAACGTAGGCGGCCGCAAACCCCATTCGCTTGTTGCCGTCCACGAACGGATGGTTCTGCGTAAGGCTCTCCCAAAGCGCGGCGGCCTCGGCAATCACGTCCGGGTAGTATCCGGTCTGCGGCCGGAACAGCGCCGCCTCGAGCAGGCCCTGATCTCGCACGCCCGGACTGCCCCCATACCGGTCGATCAGGTCCTGATGGATGGCAAGGGTCTCGGCAACCGTGAGATAATCCGTCAACGCGCCAGGCGCTCGTAGAGCGGCCCAAAGCTCCGCACGCTCGCCTCGTACTGCGCGAGCACATGCCGGCGCGGCCGGCCCCGCCTGCGTTTCTCGAGCAGGTCGGCCAGCGCCTCCTCGATCACGGACTGGATTTGCCGGCCTTCGTCCTGAGCAAGCGTGCGCACGGCGGCCAGCAGCTCGGGGTCGAGTTGCGTCGCGAACTTCATCCGCTCGGCCATCAGTCAATCCCCACTAACCAGAGATTTCTTCTTTTATCATGACAAAGCACGCCCCGTCACCTCGCCCGCCCCTCGCCCCGCCCTGAGCCACGCCGCCACCGGACCACAGTACGACGGGGAACGGACGAAGAGGCTCGGCCGCACTTGGTTTCGCTCATGGCTACGCTCACCGGCCTGCGGTATTGTCGGCTCCGCAAGAGAGCGCGGCATGTCCAGCAGGCTGGTGGTTGTCGGTGGTGGTTTTGCGGGCCTGTGGAGCGCTGCCAGCGCGGCCCGGGCGCGTGCTCTCTTCGCCATTCAAGAGGACGAATTGGAGATCGTCCTCATCGCGCCGGATCAGTACCACACCATCCGCGTGCGCTGTTACGAAGCCGATCTCGAGCCGATACGCGTGCCGCTCGACGAGGTGCTAACGCCCATCAACGTCCGGCGAATCGAAGGCCGTGTCACTCGTATCGATCCCGAGGCCCGCGCGCTCGCGGTGGAGGAGGCGGGAGGCAAGGCTTCAAACATCGACTACGAACGTTTGGTCCTTGCCTCGGGAAGCAACCTGGTGCGTCCACCCATACCGCTCGGGAGAGAGACCTTCGACGTCGATAGCTATCAGGGTGGCCGACGCCTCGCTCAGCACCTCGCTGCTCTCGCTTCTGCCCCGCGCGACGATGCCACCCGCACTGCCGTGGTGATCGGTGGCGGACTCGTCGGCATCGAGATCGCGTGCGAGCTTCCCGGCCGGCTCCGTGCAGCACTTGGGGCGGACGCGCCGGTGCGGGTAATGCTCGTCGACCATGGCGAGATTGGCGGCGGCATGGGCAACGGGCGGGGCGTGATCCTCGACGCGCTCGCGGCGCTCAACGTCGAAGCCCGGCCGCGCACGGCAGTCGCCGCCGTGGACGTGGCCGGCGTCATCCTCGCAAGCGGCGAGCGCGTCCCGGCCGCTACCGTGATCTTCGCCACCGGCATGAGAGCGAGCCCGCTCACTCGGACTCTCGGTGTCACCTGCGACAAGCTCGGGCGGCTTTCCGTCAATTGCTTCCTCGAGGTCGCAGGCCTGGATGCCATCTATGCGGCGGGCGATTGCGCCAGCGCCCGGGCGGACGAGCACGGGCACGTGACGGTCATGTCCTGTCAGCACGCGCGGCCCATGGGTCGGCTCGCCGGCCACAACGCGCTATGCGACCTTGCGGGCCGCCCCGATGATCGCGTTCCTTTCGCCGCTCCTGATTACGTGACGGTGCTAGACCTTGGTCCCGCCGGCGCGCTCTATACCGCGGGCTGGGAGCGCGGCACGGTCGTTGCGGAGGGGGCAGAGGCGAAAGCGGCCAAGCAGACGATCAACGGCACCCGCATCTATCCCCCGCGCAGCGCGAGCCGCGACGCGATCCTCGCGGCGGCCGCTCCGGCCATCCAGGCCCGACCGGCGGTGAGCTAAATCGGCCAACCCCGGCCGCCCGGCTCCGGGCACTGGAACAAGCGCTCCTGGCGCACAGTTTCCGCCCGGGATCGTGAATCGAACGACCGGACTCCGCCACGAGAAAGAGAGCCCCAGGGTGAGACGGGCCCCGCCCCGCGGATCGAGAAACAGGCCTCGACCAGGCTGAGCCACATAAAAGCGGGCACGGTCGCCAAACCTCCTGGCGGGCGTGGCACGTTTTGCGACCCACGGGCCGCCGAGCAACGCGCCCATGGCCCAGTCCGGCGCCACCGCCCGCCGGCAAGCTCCGTTATGACCCCGGACGTAATTGAGACGCCGCCCGCCCGCGATATCTAACGCTCCATCCTCTTCGCGCAACGGGCCCCGAAATCCCCACCCCGCGAAGAAGGCCCGCGTCAGCGCCGCCCGCCCTGGACAAGCCCGTGCCGCGCAACCCACGTCAATCCGCCCGCATCGAGGAGAGCACCATGACGACGACGACCTTCACCAAAACAAAAGCCCCGGAATGGCTTCTCGCCTTCTGGAAGGAGATCGACGACAAGACCTTCGGCAAGGGCTTCGATTGCTTCGCCGAGGACGCCATCTGCAACCTCGGAGTGGCCGACTGGAAGGGCCGCGAAACGATCCGCGAAAACCTCCGCGCCTTCATCGACACCGGTTTCACCGCCCTTCACGACGTCACCGAATACTGGGACGGCGGATCGCTCAAGGTCTTTCGCGGCATCGTCACGATGACGCCGGATGACGCCACCAGGCCCGTCGTGAAGCCGGTGATGACGCATTTCTTCTACATGGACGACGCCGACCCCACGAAAGTTGGCCGCTGGATCGGATCGGTGGGCCCGGTCCAGTTCTGACCCCCGCACACCCCCGCGGGTTGATTTCGGCCATCGCCAGCCCTGAAATCAGGCCGGGACCAGCTCCCGGCCTGATCGCGGCGCCGCGCGTCCCCCGAATCCCGTCCGAAAGGCCCCACGCCATGATCCCGCCCGACACCCACCTCCAAATCGGCTCGCTCGTCTTCGAAGGGCTCGACCAGATCGATCTCACCGGCCCCTTCGAGGTCCTCTCGCGCATCCCGAACGCGACCTACCGGCTCTACGCGAAAACCGACGCGCCCGTCCGCGACCTCAAGGGCCTCCGCCTCACGCCGGACGCACCGCTCGCCGCCGCCCCGCAGCTCGATGTCCTTCACGTCCCCGGCGGCCATGGCCAGGAAGCGCTGATGGAGGACGAAGAAATCCTCGGCTGGATCAGGCGCCAAGCCGCCGGCGCGCAGAGCATCTTCTCGGTCTGCACGGGCGCGCTCATCTGCGGCGCCGCGGGCCTCCTCAAGGGCCGCCGCGCAACCACCCACTGGGCCTCGTTCCATCTCCTCCCGCTCTTCGGCGCCATCCCGGTGAACGAGCGCGTCGTCGTCGACGGCGCCTGGGTCTTCGCCGCCGGCGTCACCGCCGGCATCGACGGCGCGCTCCGCCTCGCGGCCGAGCTCCGCGGCGAGGCGGCCGCGCAATCCATCCAGCTCCACATGGTCTACGCGCCGGAGCCGCCCTTCAACAGCGGCACGCCCGAAACCGCGCCCGCCGCAATCCTCGAAGCCGCGCGTCAATCCGTTCGCGACATCACCGCGCGCCGCGAGGAAACCGCCAAGCGCATCGCCGCCCGCCTCGGCCTCGCCGCGCCCGCATAAACCGCGCATGGCGCCCGCAAGCGAGCTCGGCGTGCTGCTCCGCCACTGGCGCGACCGGCGCCGCCAGAGCCAGCTCGATCTCTCGATGGATACGGGCGTTTCCCAGCGCCATATCAGCTTCATCGAAAGTGGCCGCAGCGTCCCGAGCCGCCAGAAATTGCTCGATATCGCCGAGGCTCTCGATGTTCCGCTCCGCGAGCGCAACACGCTGCTCCTCGCCGCGGGCTACGCGCCCATCTACTCGGAAAGCGCCTGGGACGCACCGGAAATGCAAAGCATCACGGCAGCGCTCCGCCGCATGCTCCGCCAGCACGAGCCTTTCCCCGCTCTGGTGATGGACCGCTACTGGAACGTGCTGATGACCAACGACGCCGCCCCACGTTTCTTCAACTGCTTCATCGATCTCGACGCGCGCCCGCGGCCCCGTAACCTCATCCATCTCATGTTCGACCCCTCCGGCATGCGCCCCTTCATCGCCCATTGGGACGATGCGGCGAAGAGCCTGCTCGCCCGGGTCTACCGCGAATCGGTGGGCCGCGTCGTCGACGAGAAAACCAAAGCGCTGCTCGCCGGCCTGCTCGCCTATCCGGACGTGAAAGCCGAATGGCAGACGCCCAAACCCTCAAGCGCCATGCCGGTCATCCCGCTCGGCTTCATCAAGGGCGCCGAGGTCCTCAACTATTTCTCGATGGTCGCAACCGTCGGCACGCCGCGCACGATCGCCGCCCAGGAATTGCGGATCGAATGCATGTTCCCCGCCGACGACGCGACCGATCGCCGCCATGCCGCCCTGATGGCGCGCGCTCCCGCGACTCAACGCCCCCACTAGCCCGCCCGCCGCGCCGTCACCTCGATCTCGATCTTCATCCGCGGATCGGCGAGCCCCGCCTCGATCATCGTGGCCGCCGGCCGCACATCGCCCAGATATTTCCTCACCGCCGGCAGGCACGCCTTGAAGTCGGACGCGCGCGGCAGGATGTATCGCACCCGCACAACGTCGGCGAACGAGCTCCCCGCCTCGCTGAGCGCCTCGCCGATGTTCCGCAACGCCTGCTCCGCCTGCTCCGCGGCATCCTCCGCAATCGTCATTGCACGGTAGTCGAACCCCGTCGTCCCGGAGACGAACACAAACTCGCCATCCACAACGGCGCGCGAGTACGCAAAATCGGCTTCGAACTTGGAACCGGATGAAATCAGCCTGCGTGCCATGGCGACGTTCCTAACGCTTCTCCAGCAACCGCCCACCCTGCCATGCCCGCGATCCAGCGCCAATCTCCATCCAACCGTTGCGAGCCACGCGAGCCCACGCCTAATCTGCCTTGCGCTCCGCTAAGGAACCGCGCCGCAGCGAAAACCCTCCCCAAAGGCCATTCGCAATGAGCGCCTCTCTCCCAACGCTGCACTTCCTCACCGGCAGCGACGCGTACACGGACTATCGCCCCGCGATCGGCCCCTCCGGCGATGTCGTCATCTTCGAGCGCACGCCCGCCGGGGGCGGCCTGACGGTGCTCTACAAGATCGCCGATCTCACCGTGCCCAATCCCGTCCCGTTCCGCTCCGGCACCCCGCTTCCGCCCTCGCAAACTCGCCCGGATTTCTGCTGGAAGACGGGCAGCGTCGCCTTCAACGGGGCAGAGACGAACCGAAGTGCCGTCCGTGTCTGGCAAATCGGCGCCGACGGCGCCAACCCGCAACCCATCCCCAACACGCAACGCTCTGCGTACCCGACATGGAGCCTCGACGGCACCTTCCTCGTCACCGAGAACGCGGGCGCCGCCGCAGCTCCGCGCCCTTGCAACACGGTGTTCGCCGCAGGCGGCACAGTACCCCCGCCCCATTCCAACATCGACGGCACGGACCAAGCCGGCACGCCCCTCTTCGGCGGCATGCCAACCGTCGGCCCGAAAGACCTCCCGCAGGTCGCTTTCGCGGGACAGCCCGCCCTCGTCGGCTGGGGTGGGGCGACCTCGCCCGAGCCCGCGTACAATCAGGACAAGAACTACATCTTCCTCAACGCGGCCACCAACGGCGTCTTCACCTCGGCGCCCATGGAATCCGCCG
>DATJTV010000274.1:0-21629 GCA_035503055.1 Acetobacteraceae bacterium | reverse complement strand
GCTCGCGCCCTCGACGACGCTGCCGCTCTTCGCGCTGGCGATCGTGACGATCACCTTCGCCTCGCTCGCCCGCCACGTGCCCGACCTGCCGCAGGGACCGTGGTGGGGGCTGATCCTCTCGCCCAACCTGCCGGGGCCGCTCAGGCTCAGCGTGGCGCTGGCGATGGCGGTCGCGGTGGTGGCGCTCTGGCGGCTCGTGCGGCCGGGGCGCGTCCGCTACCTGCCGTGGGACGCGATGGCATGGGAGCGGTATGCCGCACTCGGCGCCAAGCCGCCGGCCATGGCGGACGGGCTCGTTCTGGGCGAGGCGGGGCGGGCGGCGATCGCCTTCCGCCGCGTGGGCCGCATCCTCCTCGGGCTCGGCGATCCGGTCGGGCGGTCGGGAGACCGGATCTCCGCGGTCTGGCGGTTCCGCGACCTCGCGGACCAGGAATGGCGCGATCCGGCGATCTGGGCGGCGGGGCCCGAGCTTCTCGCGGTCTATGCGGATCTCGGGCTCGCGGCGGTGCCGCTCGGGCCGGACGGGCTGCCGGCGCCCGGACCCGCCGGCGCCGAGCGCTATCTGGCCTGCGTGGCGGAGCGGGACCTTTCGTTCCTGCTGCCGCTCCTGCCGGCGCTCAAGGAGGGGCGGGCGCCGCAGCCGCTGCCCGGCGATTAGATCAGGAGACGATCTTGCCGATCGCGGCGGCGAGGGCGGCGCCGCTTTCCTCGGCCTGGAATGCGGTGACGAAGCTTCCGTCGGGAGCCATCAGGTAGAGTGCGGCACTGTGCTCGATCGTGTAGCCGCCTTGGCCGGCAGGACCAGGGACGATGGCGACGCTGACCCGATATTCTCTCTCGACTGCTTCGATCGCCGCTGCGGAGCCGGTGAGCCCGAGGATCGCGGGCGAGAATTGGCGGACGTATTTTCGCATTAGCGCCGGCGTGTCCCGCTTCGGATCGACCGTGATGAAGAGCGCCTGCACGCGCGCCGCTCGCGGGCCGAGGTCGGCGAGCGCTGCCGCGATATCGGCAAGCGCGATCGGGCAGACGTCCGGGCAGGATGTGTAGCCGAAATAGATCAGCTTGTATTTGCCGGGGAAGCTCCGTTGCGTGACGATGTCGCCGTTGCCGGCGGTGAGGCGGAAGGCCCCACCGACCCTGGCCGATTGCTGGGCGGTGCCGCCAAAGAGGCGAAGGAGCAGGAACGCGAGGAGGAGCAGCGCCAGGGTCGCGGGGAGTACGATGAAGAGCGCTCTGCGTCCGGCTTTTCTTGCCTCCGGTTTTTTCCCGCGCGGGCCCGCCATCCTGCTCTAGCCCATCATCGCCATGTCGGTGGGCGGGGCGAGCGAGGCGATCACGGTGGCGACGAGCACGATAGCGAGCCCGAGCGCCATCTCGACGAAAATGCTTCGCACGAGGGCGCGCCGCGCGGCGAACGAATCGGCGCTGGAAGCGGACCGTTCGGCAGAGAGCGCCGGCGTCAGCTCCAGGCGATGGCGGGCTGCGAAGGCGAACAGCATCACGAAGAGACCGAGCTTGGCCAGCGCGATCCATCCGTAGGCGGTGCCGAACAGGGCGGCAACGCTGCCGATGAGGATGCGGCCTTGCCAGAGCGCGCTCGCCGCCAGCACGAGGACGCACGGCGTGGCCATGGCGGAGAAGCGGTTCGCGGCGATGGCGCCGGCGGCGGGCGGTGCCGCGCGGATGAAAAGGGCGAGCGGCAGCAGGCCGCCGAGCCAGGCGCCCGCCGCCAGCACGTGGAGCAATTCCGAGATCAGGATCGGGCTTGGACCGGCATGCATGGCCGCGCCGTGGAGGTGCCAGGCCTCGAGCGCCGTGGCGAGGCCGGCCAGCGTCGCGGCGAGGCGCGCGCGCGTCCCGCGCCGGAAGAGGAGGAACGCGGCCGCGAGGGCCAGGATCTGGCCGAGGACGAGATGCCCGAACTCGGTTGCGCGGATCACCACCGGGAGTGCCGCGAGCGTGTCCGCGAGGCTCGTGGCGCCGGCGATGAATCTTGTCTCGCCGAGAAGCCAGGCGGCATCGAGGATGATCGCGAGTGCGAGGCTCCAGCGCGAGACGGCGGAGCAGGCGAAGCTTGCCGCCGGTACGACGAAGCCCAGAAAGAGGAGGGACCCGAAGGCGGAAAGAAGCGCGGCGAGCGCCAACCCATGCAAAAGGACGAGTGCGGCGCCCCCTGCACCTCCGAGCCCCATCCCCGGCATCGCGCGATTCCCTCTTCCTACGGGGAGACCGTGAAATCGAAGCTGCCCTGGGTTTTGTGCGTATCCACGGCGGTCGCGTGCCAGGTCACCTTGTAGGTGCCGGGCTTGAGGGGCTCGAGATCGACGACGAGCTCTTTGGCGCCCGCCGGGCCGAGATGGTCGTCGTTCTTGTCGACGCGCGCGCCGGTCGCGTCGGCCACTTCGATCTTGCTGAAGTTCGGAATCACCCCCTCGGTGAAATCGATGACGACCTCGCGCGGCGCCGTCTTGAGCGTGCTGCCAACCGGCGGGAACGTGCCGGTAGGAAAGGCATGCGCGAGCGCGCTCGCAGCAAGGGCGAGCAGGAACGCCACGGCGAGCAGCGAGCTGCGGATCGGAAGCATTGTCGTTTCCTTCGCAGGGATGGACAAACCGCGGTCACCGGCAAGGCTCTCCGGCTATTGGAAGAGCGGCCGGCCGAGCGTCTTGGGGAACATGTCGTCGAAGAAGAAGTGCACCTGCAGGATGGCGCCGACATGCGGCCCGGCCGCCTTGTTGCCGGGGATCAGCGCCTCCAGGCCGACCTGGTACGTGTCGCCCATGTAGATCACGCCGGGCGCGAAGGTCAGCGTCTCCGGGTACCCCGACGCCGGGCCCCCGGCGGGCGAGAACCAGTCCACCTCCACCAGCGGGATCATCCGGCCGAAGAAATCGGGAATCCCGAAATGCTTCACCTGCGATTGCAGGTACGGGATGCTGTATTGGAGCGAGAGGCCGCCCGCCCAATAGAACGGCTGGCCCTGGTTGTCCCCGGCGGAGTTGAGCTGGCGGTCGGGAATGCTGTAGCTGAGCTCGCCGGTCACTGCGAGCGGCCGCAGCATGCCGATGGGTAGTGCGCCGAGCCCTTGCCCGATATAGAGCGTGGGCAAGGTCGCCCCGGTGGCGTCGCCGCCGATGTTCTGGGTCGCCTGATTGCCCCCGAACTCATACATCACGCCGAGCGAGGCCACGGTCTCGCTGTTCGGAAGGGTGATGGACTGCCACTTGCCGGTGATCACCGCGTTCTCGAACCCGGTGAGGTTCTTCATTCCCGGCTGGTGCAGGACATCCCAGCCCTGGTTGTAGATGAGCGCGGTCGTGGGCGTGATCGTCTTGTCGTATTCCCATTGGAACTGGTACTCGTTCTGGCCGTCGGGGCCGGGCGCATAGACGAACTGCGGTAGCGTCGCCTCGTCGCCGACGCCGGGGTCGTCGAAGGTGAGGGTGACGGGAAAGACGCGCGCGCCGACGACGACGTGTGCGAAGGCGGAGTGGGCGGCGAAGAGCGAGGCGCAGGCGAGCGCCGCGCCGAAGCTGGGACGGTTCATGGGATTTCCGATCTGCATGCGTTAACGGAAGGACCGAAGGAATCGGCTGCGCGGCGCCTATTGGCCCTTGGCGTTGCGGACCGGGAACGCAACGGTGACCTGCCCGCCGCCGGCGAAGCTCAGCGTCACCGGAACGGTGTCGCCGGGCTTCATGTTCGGCTGCATGCACATCAGGTGATAGCCGCCCGGCGAGAAGGTGAAGCTCCCGTTCGCCGGCACCGTCACGCTCGGGACGGCGACCATCGTCTCCATCCCGCCGCTCTTTACCGTCTTGTGCAGCATCAGCATGCCGCAGGCCGGCGAAGCGGCCTTGGTGAGGACTTCCGGCTGGCCGGACGCATTGTTGAGCGTCATGTAGCCACCGGCGGGAACCGCTGCCAGCAGGTAGCGGAACCAGGGTTGGCTCACGGTGACCGGCGAGGCGGCGAGCACGCTCGCGGGGCAGAGAATGGCGAGCAGGGTGAGGCCGAGCGTGGCGGCATCACCGCAACGGGCGAAAAAGCGGGTCATGATCGTTCTTCCTTGACTTGAGCCGATGAACGCGCGGGCCAAAGCGGCCGCGCGGAGCGAGGGGGGGACTCAGGTCAAGGGTGGAGGGCCGCGGGGCTGAGCTGCCAGGCGAACGGCGGCCGGCGGCGCGCGGGGAGAAAGCGGGCGTAGAACGAAGAGCACCGGCGCGGAGGGCGCGGGGAGGCAGGGCTTCGCCGGTCCGAGCAGGCTCGCGGCCTGGGCGAGGGCCTGAGCGAGCGCCGAGAGCTGCGCCCTGGGCGGGTGATGAGGCACGCGCTGGCTCGCGCTGCCGGCATGGCAAAAGAGCGAGACCGAAGCGAGCGTCGCTGCCTCGGATGGGCCGGCCGGCGTGCGGAGGATCACCGCCCCAAGCGCGATCTGGCCCGCGAGCGCGATCGCCGCGGCGAGGAGGCCAAAGAGGCGGACGCGGGCGATCACAGAAATCGCTGCAGGATCAGCTTCTGCACGTCCGACGTGCCCTCGTAGATCTGGCAGACGCGCACGTCGCGCCAGATGCGCTCGACGGGGAAGTCGGCGAGGTAGCCGTAGCCGCCGAGGGTCTGGATCGCGGCGCTGCAGATCCCCTCCGCCGCCTCGGACGCAAACAGCTTCGCCATGCACGCCGCCTCGAGCGCCGGCATGCCGTCCCGCTTCAGCCGCGCGGCGGCGAGCGTGAGCTGGCGCGCCGCCTCGAGCCGCGTCTTCGCCTCGACCAGGCGGAAGCCGACCGCCTGGTGCTCGATGATCCTCTTGCCGAAGCTCTTTCTCTCCTTCGCATAGGCGATCGCGCAGTCGAGCGCCGCGCGCGCCATGCCGACGCTCTGCGCCGCGATCGCGATGCGGCCGGCCTCCAGCGTGGAAAGCGCGATGCGGTAGCCCTCGCCCTCGGCGCCGATGCGCTGGTCGTCCGAAACTTCCATCGCCTCGAACACGAGCTGGCAGGTGTCGGACGCCTTCTGCCCGAGTTTTTCCTCCGATTTCGCCACCGCAAATCCCGCCGTCTCGGGGCTCACGACGAAGCAGGAAATGCCGTGCTTTCCCGCGCCGGGGCCGGTGACGGCGAAGAGCACGACGGCGCCGGCAATGCGTGCGTTGGAGATGAACTGCTTGGTGCCGTCGATGACGTAGGCGCTGTTGCCCCGGCGGACCGCGCGCGTGCGGATCGCGCTCGCGTCCGAGCCCGCGCCGGGCTCGGTGAGCGCGAAGGAGCCGACCGCCTCGCCGCTCGCGAGGGGGCGCAACCAGCGCTCCTTCTGCGCCTCGGTGCCAAAACGCTCGAGCACGAGGCAGGTCGGCGCGTTGTGCACGCTGATCATGGTGGAGACCGCGCCGTCGCCGGCGGCGACCTCCTCGAGTGCCAGCGCATAGGTGAGGGGATCGAGCCCGGTGCCGCCCCAATCGGGGTCGGTGGTCGCGCCGAAGAGGCCGAGCGCGGCGGCTTCGCGGATCAGTTCCGGCTCGATCCTCCCCGCCTTCTCGCGCGCCGCGGCGCCCGGGGCGAGCCGCTCGGCGGCAAAGCGCCGCACGGTCTCGACGACCGCGAGATCCGCCTCTGCTCCCGCGCGCTCCAGCATGGGTCGAGATTGCGCCTGCAGAGTGACGGGGGCAAGCGACCCTAGTGTCCTGCCCCCGAAGTTCGTCGCATGTCGCGACGAACGGAGGGGATAAGCAGGCCACTGAAAACAAAGAGCGAGTGTCCCGATTCCGTCGGCATTTCAATGCGGCGACCTTCGGAATCGGGACCCTAGAGCGTGATCGCCGAAGGTTGAATCACCGAAGGCGTGAATCACGCGGGAAAACAAAGACCTAGAGCGGGATGCGTGAGCCGAAGCGAACGCATCCCTCTAGGCTGCTGCGCGGCTCAAGGACGGCGCGGCGAGCTCCGCGAGCAGACGCGCCCGCTCCGCCATCGCAACGACGCGCGCTTCCTCCTTCACCGGCCCGAAGCCGCGCACCGTGGCGGGCCAGCGAGCAAGTGCGAGCGCGCTCGTGAGCGTGTCGGGGTGGAGTGATTTCAGGATCGCGTCGAGATCGGAGCAGTAGTCGCGGATCATCCGGCGTTCGCTGGCCCGTTCGCGCTGCCACCCGAACGGGTCGAACATTGTCCCGCGCAGGCGCTTGCCGTGGCGGAGCGCGCGGAAGAGCGGCAGCGCGGCCCAGCCGGGCAGGGCGATCTTGCGCCGCCGGCCGGTCGCGGGATCGCGCCCGAGCGGCAGCGGCGGTGAGAGATGGAAGACGGGCTTTTCCCCATACCGCGCGAGCGCGTGCAGACGCGCGACCTCGTATTCGTCCTTGTAGGCGAACACGCGATGGAGATTCTCGGCGACCGCGCGCGCGAGCGGGCCGGGCGCGCCGGCGAGCGCGGTCTCGCGGGCAGCGATCGCGGCAACGCGCGTGCGGTAGCGCTCGGCGAGCGTCTCATCCTGGTAGAGGGCGATCGCGGCAGCGCGCGGCGCGATCAGCTCCTCGAGGCTCCGAACCTCGCCCGAGCCCGTGCTCCCATCGACAATCTCGGCCGCGAGCTCGGGATGCTCGGCGAGGATGCGGCCCCAGAGGAAGGCGTGGTGGTTCATCTTGACAGCGGTGGCGTTGAGTTCGATCGCGCGCTCGAGCGCCGCCTGGCCCACGGGCACGAGGCCGCGCTGCCAGGCGAGACCGAGCAGAAGCGTGTTGAGTGCCTGGGCGGTGCCGAACAGACGCTCGGCGAGCCGGCCGGCGTGGAGATAGCGCGAGCTTGCTTCGCCCGTCGCGCGCGCGATCGTCCGGCGGTGCCGCTCGGCGTCGATCGGGAGATCGCGCTCGGCGAGGAAGGCGACGCTTGCCTGGAGGTCGAGATTGCCGATCACCGCGGCATCCTTCTGGCAGCGATCGAGCACGCCGCCGCCGGCGGCGACGGCGAGGTCGGCGGCGAGCATGAAGTCGGCGGCGGCGAGCGGAATGCGCACCACGTCGAGCGACTCTTCGGCGCCGGCGACCTGGACGTGGGAGACGACCGGGCCGTTCTTCTGCGCGAGCCCGGTGAAGGAGAGCGTGCGCACCGCGCGCCCCTCGAGGTGGGCGGCCATCGCGACGATCGCGGCCGAGGTGACGACGCCGCCCCCGCCGATGCCGGCGAAGAGCGCGCGCCAGGGCTCCACTTTGGGCAGTGCCGGCTCGGGGAGCGATGCCGCAAGCTCGGCCTCACGCGCCAGGATCGGGGCGGGCGGGGGCGTGGGATGCGCGCCTTCAATGGTGACAAAGCTCGGGCAGAAGCCCTTGAGGCAGGAGAAATCGGCGTTGCAGGCGGTGGGCGAGATGCGGCGCTTGCGTCCGAGGGGCGTTTCCAGGGGCTCGATCGCAATGCAATGGGACTGCGCGGTGCAGTCCCCGCAATTCTCGCAGACATCTTGGTTGATGAGGACGCTGCGCTCCGCCTCAGCCATGCGCCCGCGCTTGCGTCGCCTTCGCTTCTCGGTTGCGCAGACCTGGTCGTAAATCAGGACGGAGACGCCCGGGTAGGCGCGCAATTCGCGCTGAACCTCGTCGAGCGCGGCGCGCCCGTGGCGCGTTGTCCCGGCGGGCAAGGCCTCGGCGCGCGGCAGGCGCCCCGGGTCGTCCGCCATCACGGCGATGCGCCGCACGCCTTCGGCGGCGAGCTGGTGCGCGATCTGCGTGACCGTCGGGTGGCCTTCGACGGGCTGGCCGCCGGTCATCGCGACCGCGTCGTTGTAGAGCAGCTTGTAGGTGATGGGCGCATTCGCCGCGAGCGCCTGGCGGATCGCGAGGATCCCCGAGTGCTGATAGGTGCCGTCGCCCATGTTGGCGAAGAGGTGCGGCGTGTCGACGAACGGCGCGAGGCCGACCCAGGTGATCCCTTCGCCGCCCATGTGGGTGAAGGTGCGTGTCGGGCCGGGATTTTCTATTGCCATCGTGTGGCAGCCGATGCCCGCTGCCGCAAAGCTCCCCTCCGGGACCCGGGTAGAAGTGTTGTGCGGGCAGCCGGCGCAGAAGGTGGGCAGGCGGAAGAGCAGGCCCGCGGGGCGTTCGGGCGGTGCCGGCAGCACCGGATCGGCGACTTCGATCCCATGCCTGCGCAGGAAGCGGGCGAGCGCGCGGGCGAGAATTTCGGGCGAGAGCTCCATCACCGCGGGAAGCAGTTCCGCCTCCTGTTCGTCCCGCTTGCCGGCGACCACGGGGCGGCGGTCGGCGGGCAGGTGATAGAGCGCGTCGCGCACCTGGATCTCGACGAGGCCGCGCTTCTCCTCGACGACCAGAATCGCACGCTTGCCCCCCGCGAAGCGCCTGAGTCCCTCACCGTCCACCGGCCAGGCGAGTGCCAGCTTGTAGACGGCGATCTCGGGCGCTTGCGCGAGTCCGAGCATGGCGAGCGCATGCATCGCGTCGTGATGGGCCTTGCCGACCGTGATGAGCCCGATCGGCGCGTCCGCACTGCCGGCAACCAATCGGTCGAGCCGATTGGCGCGGGCGAAGGCGACGGCGGCGGGCAGGCGTTCCTCGACCACGCGCCGCTCCAGCTCGGCGCGGCGGTCCGGCCAGGGAAGCGTCGGGTCGAGGTTGAGGCCGTGCGGCGGGATGGGGAAATCGGGCAGAAGGAACCGCCGCTCGCCCGGCAGAACGAGCGTCGCCGATTGTTCGGCCGTCTCGGCGATCGTCTTGAGAGCCACCCAGCAGCCGGAGAAGCGTGAGAGGGCGAGGCCGGCGAGGCCGAGGTCGAGAATGTCCGCGACGTCGGCCGGGACCAGGATGGGGATCATGGCCGAGTGGAAGATCGGCTCGGTCTGGTGCGGATAGGTCGAGGAGTGGGCGGCGTGATCGTCGCCCGAAACGGCGAGGACCCCGCCGAGCGCGGAAGTCCCGATCATGTTGGCGGCGTGCAGCGCATCGCCGCTCCGCTCGACCCCCGGCCCCTTGCCGTACCAGAGGCCGAAGACGCCGTCGAAGCGCTTGCCGGGGAAGACGTCGATCTGCTGCGCGCCCCAGAGCATGGTGGCGGCGAGGTCTTCGTTGAGGCCTGGCTGGAAGCGGATGGCATGCGCTCCGAGCAGCTTCGACTCGCGCCAGAGCTCCTGGTCCACCCCGCCGAGCGGCGAGCCGCGATAGCCGGAGACGAGTCCTGCCGTGCGATGGCCTGCGGCGGCGTCGAGCCGGGACTGTTCGAGCAGGACGCGGACAAGCGCCTGGATGCCCGAGAGCAGCACCGGCGCGTCGAGGTCCACGAACCGGCTTTCGAGGCTGCTTGTCGCCGTGGCGAGACCGGAGTCCATGCCCGCCTCCCCCCTCCGAAGAGGTCAGTGCTTCTGCCCTAATATGACAGAGCCGGGATGGCGGTTCCAGGCCGGGGCGATGGCGGGGGGCAATTTGCAGCTTCCAGGATCGTCGGTGCGTCGGCCGGGCAACGCGATTGCGCGCCCGGCGGGGGGGCCGGCGGTTTGTTGCCGGGTCGCGGGCCAAGGGGGTCACCCAATGGGCGCGGCGTCGGTTGCGGCACGTCGGATAGCCCCCTACCCTATCGTGGAGAAGAGGAGCGCATGACCCACACCATTCGCGAGAAGCGGAAGCTCTTGGCGCGCGTGCGCCGCATCCGCGGCCAGGTCGAGGCCGTCGAGCGGGCGCTCGAGGCGGAGGCCGGCTGCGAGCAGGTCATGCATCTGCTGGCGAGCACGCGCGCCGCCATGGCCGGGCTGATGGCCGAGGTGATCGAGGATCACATCCGCCTCCATCTCCTCGATCCCGCCGGCGAGCGGGACGCCGAGCGCGCCCAGGGCGCGGAAGAGCTGATCGATGTCGTGCGCACATACATGCGCTGAGCGCGGGCGAGAGGTGGATCCGCCAAACGGCGACGAGCATGCGCTCGCCTGGCCGGAGGCCGTGCGCATCTTCGTCGTCGCCCTCGCGGCCGCCGGCGTGTGGCTCACCACGCGGGCGTCCTATCCGGCGGCAATCGCGATCGGCGTTGCCGGACTCGCGATCGGGGGCTGGCCCATTCTCAAGGAAGCGTTCGAGAACATCATCGAGCGGCGCATGACGATGGAGCTCTCGATGACGATCGCGATCGTCGCGGCGGCCGCCATCGGCGCGTTCTTCACCGCGCTCGTCATCACCCTCTTCGTGCTGGTGGCCGAGGTGCTCGAGGGGATGACCGTCGGGCGCGGCCGTCGAGCGATCCGCGATCTGCTTGCGTTCCTGCCGCGCGAGGTCTCGATCCGGCGCGAGGGCGCCATCCGCACCGTTGCGGCGGAGGAGATCGGTATTGGCGAGACGGTTCTGGTGGTGCCGGGCGAGCGCATCCCGGTCGATGGCGCGGTGCTCTCCGGCCACTCCTTCGTCGATGAGCAGCATATCACCGGGGAATCGATGCCGGTCGAGAAGATGCGGGATGCGCGCGTCTTCGCCGGCTCCATCAACCAGTCGGGCGCGCTCGAGATCGCGGCACTTCGAATCGGGCGCGACACGAGCTATGGCCAGATCATCGAAGCGGTCGAACGCGCCGAGCGCTCGCGCGCGCCGGTGCAGCGCCTCGCCGACCGGCTTGCGGGCTACCTCGTCTATTTCGCGCTCGGCGCGGCGGCGCTCACGTTTCTTGTGACGCGCAATATGGTTTCGACGATCTCCGTGGTGATCGTGGCGGGCGCGTGCGGCATCGCCGCAGGGACGCCGCTTGCCATCCTGGGCGCGATCGGAAGGGCCGCGCGGCTCGGCGCGATCGTCAAGGGCGGCGCTCATCTCGAGACTCTGGGCAAGGTCGATACGGTCGTGCTGGACAAGACGGGCACCGTGACCTTCGGGCGGCCAGAGGTGCAGGCGGTGGCCCCTTGCAAGGGCGTCGGCGCGGCGGAACTGCTGGCGGCGGCGGCTTCGGCCGAGCTTCGCTCCGAGCACCCGCTCGGGCGCGCGATCGTCGCCTGCGCGCGAAGCGACGGGCAGGCGATACTCGAACCCAACGAGTTCGCCTACACGCCGGGGCGCGGCATAAGAGCGCGCGTGGAAGACGACACGATCCTGGTCGGCAATCTTGCCTGGATGGAAGCGAACGGCGTCGCCGTGAGCGCCGTGCCGCGCCACGGCGTCGCGGCGGCGACCCAAGTGTTCGTGGCAAGGAACGGAGGCCTGCTCGGAGTGATCGAGGTGGCCGACGCGATTCGCGAGGAAGCGAAAGGTGCCGTTGCCGCGCTCGCCGCGATGGGCGTGCGCACCATTCTGCTCACCGGCGACGCAAGGCCGGTCGCCGAGGCAGTCGGAACGGCGCTGGGCATCCGCGAGATCGAGGCGGGGCTTCTGCCCGAAGAGAAGCTCGCAAGGATCGGCGCGCTGTCGCGGCAGAAATGCGTGATCGCGATGGTCGGCGACGGCGTCAACGACACGCCGGCGCTGGCCGCGGCGAGCGTCGGCGTCGCCATGGGTTCCGGCACCGACGTCGCGCGAGAGAGCGCCGATGTGGTGCTGCTCGGCAACGACCTCGCCCGCTTCGTCGACACGCTCAAGCTCGCGCGGCGCACGCGCGGGATCATCTCACAGAACTTCGCCGGGACCTTGGCCGTCGATGCGCTCGGCATGGGGCTCGCGGCGTTCGGCCTGCTTGGCCCGCTGCTCGCCGCTTTCATCCACGTTGCCTCGGAGCTTACGTTCATCCTGAATTCGGCCCGGCTATTGCCGCGGCGGCGGGGCAAGGCGGGCGCAGCGGGGACCGAGCAGGCGCAAACTGTCCAGCATGCGCGCCAGGCTGCCGCGCGGCCCTAAGAACCGACCGCGCTCAGCCCGCGCGGAGGCCGACGGGGAAAATAGTACATCATAACATCCGCTTTCATGGCCTCCGCCTCGTCGGGCGCATTGCCTCCTTCTCGCAACCTGGGATCACGATGGAAGATCTTCGGGTCTTCCTTTCGGGCGTGGCTTGGCGCGCCGGCCTGCACCGTGCCGGTTGGTCACCAGCATGGTCGGGTCTGCTGCCGCAGCGCGGTCGGTGACCGCTCGTTGCAATTCTCCTCTCGGTCATCGTCTCTCTGGTCAGGGTGTGGTCGGCGGTCGCCCTCTCCTATCTCGCGAATTGCCCGATCGAGTTTTTCGTGGACGGCATCGCGGTGCTTTCCTATGCCCCGGGACGCGCCCGGGCCGGAACCGTCACCGCGCCGGCGCGTAGACCCCGGCGACGCCGGGCGCCGGCTGGAACGCCTGGCTGATGCCGAGGATGGTTTCGGCCCCTCCCAGGACGAGGCAGCCATCGACGGGCATCATGCGTGCGATCGCGCCGAGAACGCGTGCCTTCGTCGGCAGGTCGAAATAGATCAGCACGTTGCGGCAGAACACGACATCGAACATGCCGAGCGTCCCGTTGTCGTGAAGCAGGTTGCGCTGCTCGAACCGCACCATGCGGCGAAGCGGATCGACGATCCGCCATTTGTCGCCGGCACGGGTGAAGTATTTCTCGCGCAAACTGGCGGAGAGCCCGCGCTCGATCTCGTGCTGGGCGTAGAGCCCGGCAGATGCGCGCTCGACCATCTCGCGGGAAATGTCGGTGGCGACGATCTCGATCGTCCAGTTGTCGATCGCGCACTCGCCAGGTGGCGGGCGCCACTCCGTCAGCAGCATCGCAATCGAGTAGGCCTCCTGGCCGGAGGAGGCGGCGGCGGACCAGATGCGCAGCCGGCGGGTTTGCGCGCGGGCCTTGGCGAGCCGCGGCAGAAGCCGCTCGCGAAGCGCGTGGAAGGGGTAATTGTCGCGGAAGAAGAAGCTTTCGTTGGTCGTCATCGCGTCGACAACGTCGTTGATCTTGATGGCGTCCCGCCACGCACGGAGACTCTCGGCGAGAGCCTCGACGCTCGCGAAATTGTATTTGCGCGCGACGGGGCGAAGGCGGCTCTCGACGAGATAGGATTTGTCCGCGGTGAGCACGATCCCGGACTGGTCGCGCACGATCTGGGCCAGCACCTGGAAGCCCGGCGACATCGTATCGCTCATCGGACCCTGGCGGCGATGTGCCCATAAGCCGGCACGGCGACGGAGGCGATCTCGCGCAGACGCGGCCCGATCCGCTCGAGCGGCAGCACGGCGCTGCAGAGTCCGGCGTGAGCAACGGCGCCGGGCATGCCCCAGACGACGCTGCTCGCCTGGTCCTGGGCGAGGACCGCGCCGCCTGCGGCGACGACGGCGCGGCAGCCTTCGAGCCCGTCATGTCCCATGCCGGTCAGGATGACGACGAGCAACGCCGACCCGTAGCAAGCGACCAGGCTGCGCAGCATGGGATCGACCGCCGGACGGCAGAAATTCTCGGGCGGCTCCTGGTTCAGCGCGATCGAAACGAGGCCCGGCGATGCGCCGTGGACCACCATGTGGTGGTTGCCGGGTGCCACGTAGACGCGGCCGGCCGCGACCGCCTCGCCGTCGACCGCCTCCCTCGCCTCGACGCGGCAATCGCGGGCGATGTTCTGGGCGAGTAGCGTCGTGAAGGTGGGCGGCATGTGCTGGGTGAGGAAGACCGGCTGCCTGAGCGGGCCGGCATCGCGCAGCACACGGAGCAGGGCCTGCGGGCCGCCGGTCGAGCTGCCGACGGCGATCGCGCGTGGCCGGGCGGGCGCTTGCCCGCTGGACGCTATCTCCGGCATGCGGGCGCCGGGCCCGGGTGCGCCGCCGGAGGGGAGTCCGCCGAGATGATGGATCTTAAAGAGGAGCTCTTGGTTGAACGGAGTGGCGCCCAGCATCTCACGCGAGGCCGTCGGTTTGGGCACGTAATCCGCGGCACCCAGTGCGAGGGCCTTGAGCGCGATCTCGGCGTTGTGCCGCGTGAGGGTCGACGCCATGAGGATCTTGAGGCTCGGCTGGCGTTTCAGGAGCAGCGGGATCGCGGTCAGGCCATCCATCTCCGGCATTTCGATGTCGAGCACCGCGATATCGGCCGGGACGCGCTCGAGGCTCGCGAGCGCGGTGCGGCCGTTATCGACCGAGGCAACGATTTCGATCTCGGCATCGGCGTGCAGCACGCGGGCGATCAGGCCGCGAACGACCGCCGAATCATCGACGATCATCACGCGAATCCGCTGTCCTCCGGGAGGATGGCCTATCAGAGGCTCCCGCGGCGATTGGGCGGGAGCCGCCGTCGGCGCAGATCGCGAGAGGAATGGCCGAGGAGAGGTGTCACGCCGGAATCGCCACCACCCGGTCGAGCAAAGCGGCGATGTCGAGCACGACCATCAACCTCTCTTGCAGCTTGTGCACGCCGCGCGAGATGTCGCGCCAGCTCGGATCGAGCGTCAGCGGATTGGCTTCGAGGCTGGCGATGTCAACCGGCATGACTTCGCCGACCTGATCGACGATCAGGCTATAGAGCTCGCCGCGATGCTCGACGACGATGGAGATGGTGGCCTCCGCCGGAGCGGTGTCGGCTGCCCGCAAGCCAAGGCAGGCGGAGGTATCGATCGCCGTGACGATACGGCCGCGCAGGTTGAGCGCGCCGGCGACCGCGGGGGGGCCGAGCGGGACGCGCGTGATGGCCTGCCTGCCAAGCACGTCCTGCACCTGCAGGACCGGAATGCCGAACAATTGTGCGCCGACCAGGACGGTGACGTAGTCCTGGCTCTCCTGATCGGCGTTCGCCGGCGCTGCCGGCGCGCTCGTCCGCGCGCCGCTCATGCCGCCGAACTCGCGAGCGTGAGGCGCTCGGTGAGCTTGCGCACGATGCTGTTGCGATCGGATTTGACGATGTAGTCGTCGAAGCCGGCGCCGCGGCCGCGATCGACATCGCGCGGGGCGCTGTGCGAGGAGAGCGCCATCACCGGGATGCCCGCCCAGCGCGGATCCGACTTGACCTCGGCCACGAATTCGAAGCCGGACATGCCCGGCATCTCGATATCGGAGATGATGGCGTCGAAGCTCGCGCCCCGCTCGCGCATGGCGAGTGCGGCGCGCGGATCGCCGACCGCCGTGACGTTGAAGCCGGCGGATTCGAGCAACGGCATCATCACGCTGCGGAAGAACGGGCTGTCGTCGAGCAGCAGCAGGTTCCAGAGCCCCTGTCCGCTCGTCTCGGGCTTGTCCTGGCCGAACCAGCCGGGCAACGCCTTGGTGAGGAAGTAGCCAGCATCGACGAGGTCGGCGGCCTTGCCTGCGATCACTGTGCTGCCGAGGCGCCAGCCGCCCGCCGAGCCGAGCTTGATGTCGATGGCGACCTCGGCGATGTCGAGGATTTCATCGACGCAAAGGCCCATGCACTGCGCCCCGTCCACGAAGACGAGGATCTTTTGCGTCTTGCCGGGCGGCGAGGAAGCTCCGTCGAAGTCGACCAGCGGCATGAGCTGGCCGCGATACTGGATGACGCGCTGGGATTCGATCCGCTCGATGGAATCGAGCGCGATCTCCTCGATCCGCGCCACGAGCGAGAGCGGCACCGCCTTCGGGGTGGCGTCGCCGGCGCGGAAGATCAGCATGCTGGTCGTGCGCGCGGCAGCCGCATCTCCTGTCTCCCCGGCTTCGTCGCCGGTGGCGCCGGTGGCGTCCGCCGACCGAGTGGCGGCGATGCCCATGCCGTTCGGATCGAGGATCATGATGACCGAGCCGTCGCCCAGGATCGTGTTGCCGGAGAACATCGAGAGGCCGCGCAGGACGGGTGCCACGGGTTTCACCACGATCTCCTCGGTGTCAAAGACGCGGTCGACCATGATGCCGAAATCCTGTGCTCCGACGCGGGCGACGACGACGAAGTGCCGTGCATTGGCCTCTTCCTCGGCGCCAAGCCGGAGCAGCTCGCGGAGCACGACGACCGGCAGGAGGCGCTGGCGAAGCCGGAGCAGCGGTGCGCCGTTGATGATCTCGATGCGGTGCTCGGCCGAGGAATCGCTGCCGACCTGCACGAGCTCGGTAACCGCGAGCTGGGGAATGGCGAAGCGCTCGCTCGCGGCGCCGACGATGAGGGCCGAGACGATCGCGAGCGTAAGCGGGATGCGGACGATGAAGGTGGTGCCGCTGCCGCGGCGCGAGCGGACGTCGATGGTGCCGCCGATGCGCTCGATATTGGTGCGCACGACATCCATCCCGACCCCGCGGCCGGAGACTGCGGTGATCTTCTCCGCCGTCGAGAAGCCGGGGCGGAAGATGAACTGGAGGAGCTGGGCCTCGGCGAGGCCGGCGGTCTCGGCCTCGGTCGCGAGGCCCTGGGCGATCGCCTTGGCACGGATCCTTTCGATATCGAGGCCTCGCCCGTCGTCGCTGAGCACGATCACGACATAGCCGCCCTCATGGAACGCCTCGAGGACGACCCGCCCGGTCTCCGGCTTGCCGAGGGCTGCGCGTTCGGCCGGCCGCTCGATGCCATGGTCGGCGCTGTTGCGGACCATGTGGGTGAGCGGATCCTTGATCAGCTCGAAGACCTGCTTGTCGAGCTCGGTCTCCGCGCCGTGCATCTCGAGCGCGATCTTCTTACCGAGATCGGAAGCGAGGTCGCGGATCAGCCGCGGCAGTGCCTGCCAGGCATTGCCGATCGGCTGCATGCGCGTGCGCATGACGTCTTCCTGCAGCTCGGAGACCACCTGGTTGAGACGCTGCAGCGGCGCCGCGAAGGCCGATTCCTTCTGGGCGCGCAAGGTCTGCAGCAGCTGGTTGCGGGTGAGCACGAGCTCGGAGACGCCGGTCATCAGTTTTTCGAGCAGATCGACATGGACGCGCACGCTCTGCGCGGCGACCCCGCCGGACTTCGCGACGGCTTCTGCGCCGGCGCTCGCCGGCGGCGGCGGCGCAGCAGCCTCGGCAGCAGCGGGCTCTAGGGCGGCGGCGGGCGAGGAGGCCGCTCCCGCGCCCGCGGCGCACACCTCGAGCGCGCCGATCAGGTCGCGGTCCTCGCCGCCGGGCTCGGCGCCCGTCTCCTCGAGTGAAGCAAGCAGCGAGCGAATTCGGTCGAGCGAGCGTAGGATCAGCGTGACCAGCCCGCCATCGACCGCCCGATGCCCGTCGCGCAGCTGCCCGAGCACCGTTTCGCTCGCGTGCGCGAGGCTCTCCAGCCGCGCCAGCCCGAGGAACCCGCTGGTCCCCTTGATCGTGTGCATCAGCCGGAAGATGCTGGAGAGGAGGGCGGGGTCGTCGGGCTTCGATTCGAGGCGCACCAGCTCGTCGTCCAGGCGCGCGATGTGCTCGAGAGTTTCGGTCAGGAAGTCCGAGAGCAGCTCGTCCATCCCGCGCTCCTATCCCTGTTTCATCAGGCGATCGATCTCGCTCTGGTCCATGCCTTGGCCGGCGACCGGCGGGCCTTTCAGCAGCGACACGTCGTTCGCCTTTTCGATCAGATCGGACGCGGTGACCTCGCGGGGCACCGCGTCCTGCGCGGGATGCACGCCGAGGGCGAGTGCCAGATGATCGATCTTGGTCTCGATCTCGGCCAGCAGCGAGACAACTTTGGCGATCGTCTGGCTGGTGAGGTCCTGGAAGCTGCATGCCTCGTAGATGCGGGCGACAACCGCCGAGACGCGACGTCCGCGCGTGCCCGGCATCAACTTCGCCACCTCCTCGAGCTTGTCGCAGGCATTGAGGATGCGGTTGGCCGAGGAGGTCGCGTTGTCGATCACCGCGAGCAGCTGATCGTTCATCTCGCGCAGCATGGGGCCGCCCTCGGCGCCGGCGCCGATCGAGAGGATCTCGGAGCGGATGCGCTGCATGCAGGCCCCCAGCCGCTCGAGCTCAGCGGCGAGCAGGCTGCCCGCGCTCGGCGCGAGCGGCTGCCAGGTCGTCTGGGGCGGCTTGCGGGGCGGGCCGCCGGCGAGGCCGAGGGCCGCCGATACGTCGGCAATCTTGCGCTCGATATTGCCGAAGGCGAGGCGCACCAGGCGGATCCGCTGGCCGGTCAGGTCCTGGAAATCGCAGGCCTCGAAGAGCTGGGCGATGATGCCGAGCAACCGCCCGCGCGCCGGTTCCGGGGCCTCGTTCGCGAGCGTCTGCAAGAGCTCGCAACTGTCGAGGATGTTGCCCGCCGCCACCTCGTTGGTCTGGAGCACGGTGCCGAGCTGGTCGTTGGCGCGCGGGATCTGGGACGCGCCGATATCCTGCGGCCGGATGTTGCGCACCTCGGCCTGGACCTGCTGGAGATGGTCGATCAGCCGCGTGATCTCGGCGATGGTCGGCAGGGCCTCCGGCGTGGCCGGCCCGCCCAAGGGCGCGTTGACGGCCATCTTCTAGAACTGGCCGAGCACGTTCACGAGCTTCGCCTTCAGCGTCTCGGCATTGAACGGCTTGATGATGTAGTCGTTGACGCCGGCCTTCTTGGCGGCGATCACGTTGTCGATGGCCGATTCCGCCGTGACCATGATGAACGGCGTCTTCTTCAGACGTTCGTTGGCGCGCACGTTCTGAAGAAGCGCGAGCCCGGTCATCGGCTCCATGTTCCAGTCGCTGATGACGACGCCGTAGGACTTGGTCTGCATCAGCCCGAGCGCGCCGCCGCCGTCCGCCGCCTCGTCGATCATCGCGAAGCCGATCTGGCGGAGAAGGTTGCAGACGATGCGGATCATCGTCTTGCTGTCGTCGACAACGAGCACGCTCGTATTGGCGGGCACGACCATGGCGCGGTACCGTCTCCGAAGGGAAGCCGTCTCCGCGCCATGATGGAGACGGAGGGTTACCGGTTGGTTGCCGCGGACCCCGCGCGGGGCGCTGACGCGGGCCGCTCCCGGATCGCCGCGCGTTAATCAAACATTCCCGAAATGATGCGTGAATGGCCGCGCCAGAGAACGCACCACAGAAACCGGGGCTTCCCATGATGCGCCTGCGCCTTCCGATCCTCGCCAAGCTGCTCGGCTTCGTTGCGGTCGCACTCCTCTCGGTCGGGGTCGTCACTTGGCTGGGCTTGAGCGCGCTCAAGTCGAATCTGCTGCGCGACCGCAAGGCGGAGACGCAAGCCCTGGTCGACGAGGCCTACGGGCTCGTCGCCCATTACGGGCAATTGGCCGCGAGCGGCGCGATGAGCGAGGCCGCCGCGCAGGAGGCGGCGAAGCAGGCGGTCACCGCGCTCCGCTACGGGAGCGACGGCTATGTCTTCATCCTGAACACGCACACGGTCGTCGTCGCCAATCCGCGGCCCGACCTGATCGGCAAGGATCAGACGAACGCCGTCGATTCGAACGGCGTCTACTTCTCCCGCGATCTCGTTGCAGTCGCCGAGCGGGGCGGCGGCTTCGTCTCCTACGAATTCTCGAAGCCCGACCAGCCCGAGGACAGGTATTTCCCGAAAATCTCCTACGCCCGCGAATACGTGCCTTGGGAATGGATCATCGGCACCGGCATGTACCTCGACGATCTCGGCGCCGCCTACGCTGCCGCGGCGCTGCCGATCGCGATCACGATCGGCTTCATCTTCCTCGTGGTCCTGGCGGTCAGCCTCTGGCTCGCGCGCGATATCGCGCGCCCGGTCCGTGGGCTCGCCTCCAGCATGGCGCGGCTGGCGGACGGCGATACCGCGGTTCCGATCGCGGGCGCGGATCGCGGCGACGAAATCGGCGCGATGGCCCGGGCGACTCTCGTCTTTCGGGATCGGATGGCCGAGAACCGGCGCCTTGCCGAGGAGCGCGAGGCAGCGAAGGAGCGCGGGGAGGCGCAGAAGCGCGAGGCCATGGGCGTGCTCGCCGACCAGTTCGAAACCGGCATCGGCGCGATTGCGCGCGAGCTGCGCGAGGCGACCGCGGCGATGGAGCACACCGCGCGCGACATGACCGCCTCGACGGCCGAGACCGGCTCGCAGTCCGAAAGCGCGGTGCGCGCGGCGGAACAGGCCGATGCCGGGGTGCAGACGGTCGCCGCCGCGGCGGAGCAGCTCAGCGCGTCGATTCGCGAAATCTCGGCCCAGGTCGCCCGCTCCGCCACCATGGCGAGCGAGGCGGTGGCGACAGCGAAGCGCACCGGCTCGATCGTCCAGACGCTGGCGGAGGATGCCCAGCATATCGGCATGGTGGTGGCGCTGATCGAGCAGATCGCGGCGCAGACCAACCTGCTCGCGCTCAACGCGACGATCGAGGCGGCACGCGCCGGCGACGCCGGGCGCGGCTTCGGCGTCGTCGCGGGCGAGGTCAAGCTGCTCGCCGGGCAAACCGCCAAGGCGACCGAGGACATCAAGGCGCAGGTGGCGCGCATCCGCTCGGCGACCGGGGACGCCGTGGGCGCCATCGGCGACATCTCCGAGGCCATCGACAAGGTGAACGCGATCGCGACGACGATCGCCTCGGCGACCGAGCAGCAGGGTGCGGCGACCAACGAAATCGCCCGTTCCGTCCAGCAGTCGGCGGGCAACATCCGCGCCGTCACGCAAAATATCGTGCGGCTGAGCGAGGCGGCGAGCAATGCCAACGCCTCCGCCGACCTCGTGCTCAGCGCGGCGGACGGCCTCGTCCGACAGTCGGGCCGCATGGAAGGCGAGGCCAGCCGCCTCGTCGCCGAAGTGCGAGCGGCCTGAGGAGAGGCGACAAGGCCAGGGGGGCAGCGTCCCCTGGCCTTGCCTACTAGTGTCCTGCCCCCGAAGTTCGTCGCATGTCGCGACGAACGGAGGGGATAAGCAGGCCACTGAAAACAAAGAGCGAGTGTCCCGATTCCGTCCGCATCTCAATGCGGCGGACTTCGGAATCGGGACACTAGAGCGTGATCGCCGAAGGTTGAATCACCGAAGGCGTTCGATCACGCGGGAAAACAAAGACCTAGAGCGGGATGCGTGAGCCGAAGCAAATGCATCCCGCTCTAGTCCCCTCAGCGCGGGGTAAGCACCATCACCATCTGGCGGTTTTCCATCCGCGGCATCTGCTCGACCTTGCTGTCCGCGTCCATGTCGGAGCGGATGCGCTCGAGCACCTTCACGCCGAGCTCCTGGTGCGCCATCTCGCGGCCGCGGAAGCGGAGCGTCACCTTCACCTTGTCGCCCTCCTCGATGAACGACTTCATGGCGCGCAGCTTCACCTGATAGTCGTTCTCGTCGATGTTGGGGCGAACCTTGATTTCCTTGATCTCGATGACCTTCTGCTTCTTGCGCGCCTCGTTGCGCTTTTTCTGCTGGTCATACTTGAACTTGCCGAAATCGAGGATCTTCACCACCGGCGGGTCGGCGTTCGGGCTGATCTCGAGAAGATCGAGGCCGGTCGCGTAGGCCCGGTTGAGCGCGTCGCGCAGCGCGACGACGCCCTGCATCTCGCCAGCTTCGTCGATCAGGCGGACCTTCTCGGCGCGGATCTCGTCGTTGACACGCGGGCCCTCGCGCGTGGGTGGGGCGGGCAAAGGGGGTCTGGGGATGACGCTCTCCTATCGCAGTTGCTAGTTTGAAACGTCGCGGAACGAAACGCGACCGGCCGATTCTTGCCGCTTCCTGCTGCCGCGATCAAGCATGCGGCGGGTTCTGGCGAAGATCGGGTGGGGTCGCCTCCGCCGCAAGGCGGGCGACCGCCTCGGCGAGCGGCAGCACCTCCTGCTCGCTCGCCCCCAGCCGGCGGAGCGCCACGGTGCCCGCCTCGGCCTCCCGCCTGCCGACGACCAGCATGGCCGGAACGTGGCGCAGGCTCCAGTCCCGCACCTTGGCGTTGATCTTTTCGTTGCGGCGGTCGACCTCGACCGCGAGGCCGGC
>DATJTV010000273.1:0-6408 GCA_035503055.1 Acetobacteraceae bacterium | reverse complement strand
GGTTGCGCGGTCGGGCGTGATGTTGGAGGCAAGCACATTGCCGAAGGGCGTTGCGATCGCGCGGCCTCCGGCAAAAGGCGGGCCGCCCGGATTGGTGTGGCAGGCGGCGCAATCGCCGAGCACAGCGACATAGCGGCCATGTGCGATCTGGCTGAAATCCTGGGAATCCGGTCGGGCGGGCTGGGCGGCGGCGCCGGCGGCGAGCGCGAGGACGGAGAGGAGTGGGCCCAGGCGCGCGGCGAGGGTGAAGAAATTCATGCCGGCACCAGCGGGCCGGGCTGCTTCAGATATTGCTCGCGGATCGCCTTGGCGGACCAATAGGCGAGTGCTGCGAGCGTGCCGGTCGGGTTGTAGCCCGCGTTCTGCGGAAACGCGGTGGCTCCCATGACGAAGAGATTGGGGACGTCCCAGCTCTGCAGATAGCGGTTGAGCGCGCTCGTTTGCGGATCGGTCCCCATGATCGCGCCGCCGCAGACATGCGTGGTCTGATAGGGGACGACGCTGTAGGGCGCCGTGCGCGGATGCTTCACCATTTCCCGCGGGCCCGTCTTCTGCATGATCTCCGCCGCGCGGTCGGTGAGGAAGGCGCTCATCTTCACCTCGTTGGGGTGAAAATCGAACGTCATGCGCATCAGCGGGCGGCCGAGATGGTCCTTGTAGGTCGGGTCGAGGTCCAGATAGTTGCCGCGATAGCTGTAGTTGCTTCCCGAACAGAAGAAGGCGATCGAGGAGAGATAATTCTCGGCCACCGCCTTCTTCCACGCCGCACCCCAGGCCGGCGTTCCTGGCGGCACCGGCGTGGTCTCGATCGGCCTGCCGTTGGTCTGGATCATGCCGATATAGCCGCCGCCCACGAACCCATAAGGGCCGTGGTCGAAATTGTCGCCGTTGTAATTGTCGATGATCATCCCGTTCGCGCCCGAGCCGATGAACGGGTTGAAGATCCGGTTGTCGTAGAATCCTTCGACGGTGGAGGTCGTCTGATAGGAAAAATTGCGGCCGATCACGCCCTCGCCCGCGAGCGGATCGTAGGGCTTGCCGACGCCGGAGAGGAGAAGAAGCTGGACGTTGAAGAGCTGGAAGGCGCAGAGCAGGACCATCTCCGCCGGCTGCTCCCATTCGTTGCCGGTGGTATCGACATAGGTGACGCCGGTCGCGCGCGCGCCGGAGGGGTCGAGGTTGATGCGGGTCACCTCGCATTGGGTGCGCGCCTGGAAGTTCGGGTTGCGCACGAGGATGGGCAGGATCGTCGTCTGCGGGCTCGCCTTCGAATAGTTGCCGCAGCCGAAGCGCTCGCAGAAACCGCAATAGGTGCATTGCCCGAGCGTCACGCCGAGCGGGTTGGTGTAGGCTTCCGAGAGATTTCCGGAAGGCTGCGGGAACGGATGGTAGCCGAGCTCCTTCGCGGCATCGGCGAACATGGAAGCCGCATAGGGCTGAGCTTGCGCCGGAGTGGGATAGGGCCGCGAGCGGGGGCCCTCGAAAGGATTGCCGCCCGCTTGGAGCTTGCCGTCGAGATTGCCCGCAGTCCCCGAGGTTCCGCAGAGATATTCGAATTGATCGAAATGGGGTTCGAGCTCGCCGTAGGTGACGCCCCAGTCCTGGATCGTCATGTCCGGAGGCAGGAAGGCGGCGCCATAGCGCGCCGTGAGATGGCTGCGCACCACGAAGTCGGTGGGCAGGAAGCGCCAGGTCTGTCCGTTCCAGTGCACGCCGGCGCCGCCGACACCGTTGCCGGGAAGGAACGAGCTCCACTTGCGGATCGGCAGCGCCGTCTGGCTATGGTTGTTGCGGAAGGTCATTGCCGTCTGCGCCGGCTGCACGAGAAGGCCGTTGCGGATCGCGTAGCGCAGCTCGTCGGGTGCGTAAGTCGGCGGAAAGCTCGCCGCCGTGTCGCGCCAGGGGCCGCGCTCGATCGCCACGACCCGGAGCCCTTCCTGGAGCAGCTCGTGAGCGAGGATCGAGCCGGTCCAGCCGAGACCGATCACGACGACATCGGTGGCCGGAAGCTTCTTCGCCATGCGAACCTCGAGCGTTCTTGTCAGCCGCGTGCTTCGTTCCAGGCCGGCCGGCCCATGATGCCGACCGGAGGGAGCGGGTAGCGTTCGTTGTGACGGGAGATCCAGTCGCGATAATCGTAGCGGGCGCCGGGGAAGCCGATCATCGTCCAGCTCGCCATGCCGCGATTGCCGCCGTACACCGGATCCGCGAAGAACCCCTCCTTGGTGTTCTCGAGCAGGAGCGCGAAGAATGCTTTGCCGTCGAGATCCTCGAGCGCGACCGCGCCGCTTTCGAGGCCGGCGAGCAGGGCGTCCTGCTCGCTCGGCGGGATCGCGGCGAAGGGCTTGCCGGCGAATCGTTGCCGGCTGAGCCGATCGAGCGCGGCGAGTGCCCGGCGATAGCGCATGGCGGGCGTGAACGGGGACTGATCGCCCTGCTCGGGCGTTCCCGCTGCAAAGGGCCCCTGCATGTAGAGCCCGTGCGCGTTGCCGTACGGACCGGCGAGCTGACGGTCGATGAAGACGGCGCAGCCAGCATCCTTGCCGCCCGGCGTTTTCTCGTCCGGCGGGATCAGCCGATCGACCAGCGCTTCAGTGGCTCTTGCCTCCGCGGGCGTGAAGAAGAGCCAGGGGCCGAGTCGCGCTTCGGCGGGCGGCGCGGCGGCGCCGGGCGTCCAGGGCAGGGCGCCGGCGATGGTAAGCGCGCGCGCCTTGCCGGACAGAAAACCGAAGACGAGGCTTGAGATCCCTGCGAGCAGCGTGCGGCGGCGGTGGCGGCCCGGCAATGACGTTAGCGATGGCATGGGGGCGATGGCTCCATGGCGCCTCGGACGCAGGCCATTGTCGGCGCTTGGGGCGGGGCTTCAAAGCCGCCTTTGGATTATGAGGATTTATACCAAGGTGTGAGCTTGTATTTCCGCGCGATGGGCCCATCGGCGGTCGTCAGGCGGCTTCGTCCCAGTAATTGCCGGGCAGGTTGACGACGATCGGGGTTGGCGTGCTTCTGACGACGACCCAGCGGAAGGGCTCCGAGGACGAGGGATTGATCTCCATGTGCGGCAGCCACGCCGGCACGTGGAGGAAGTCGCCGGCACGGGCGGCCGCGGTGAACTCGCCGCGCGCGCCCCAGCGCACCACGCATTCGCCGGCGAGCACATAGGCGATGGTGTCCTGCTCGCCATGGTGATGGATGGCGGTGCGCGCTCCCGGCTCGACGGTGAAGAGGCCGCCCCAGATCGCGGACTCGATGCCCTGGCTCGTGGAAATCGCTGCCAAGCGCTCCGATCCGGGCGTCTGCTGGGTTCCGCGATCGAACCCGGAGGGGGCGATGATGCTGATGCGGGACTGCGTGATCGTGGTCATGCCGATTCCTCGAGATCCGGAGCGCGGCCACTTGTCGGCCCGGGCTCGTGCGCGGGGAAATGGAGGATTCGCTCCGGCGCGCAAGCACGGGAAGGCCGCATGCGGCCATGCAGGCGGTCGATAAGGGCGGCGGGCCGCCTTTTTGTTGCGCTGCATACCTGCCGTGCCGCGGCGGGCGGTATGCGGGGCCCTGCGGCGATTTACCTGCGGGGTCACCGGCGGGTCGCCCGACCCGCACGGCCGGGGAGCCGTGTCATGGACGGAGTGGAGTTCGTCGACGCTGCGGGGGTGGACGAAAGGGCCTCCAGGCCCGCGCGGCGGCGCGTCTGGACGCTGCGACGGATCTTGACGGCACTGGCCGCGCTGCTCCTGCTCGCCTGCATCGGGCTCTATGGACGCTATTACTGGACCACCGGACGGTTCCTGGTTTCCACCGACGATGCGACGGTCCAGGCGCACTCGGTGATCATCAGCCCCCGCGTGGCGGGTTATATCAGCGCCGTCCTCGTCGAGGACAACCAGCAGGTCAAGGCGGGCGAGGTGCTGGCGCGCATCGACGCGAGCCTCTATCGGACCGCGCTCGACCAGGCGCAAGCGGAAGTGGCGGCGGCGGAAGCGAGCATCGAGAATTTGCAGCAAGAGATCGCGCAGCAACGGCTCGCCGTGGGCGAGGCGCGCGCGGTGGTGAACGCGGACGATGCGGCCTTGACGTTCGCGCGGCAGGAACACGGGCGGTACGCGCAGCTCGCGAGCACGGGGGCCGGGCCGCGGGCGGCAGCGGAGCAGTGGCAGGCGAACGTCCGCGAGAAGGAGGCCGCGCTGATCCGCGATCGGGAAGCGGTGGGCGTCGCGGAGAAGCAGATCGACGTGCTCGGGACCGCGCTCGCCAAGGCAAGGGCGATGCTGGCGGAGCAGCAGGCGGTGGAACAGCGGGCGCGGATCAATCTCGGCTACACGACGATCACGGCGCCGGTAAGCGGCACGGTGGGCGTGCGGACACTGCGCATCGGAGAATATGTCGGGGCGGGGACCGAGCTGATGGCGGTGGTGCCGCTGGCGCGCGTCTATGTCACGGCGAACTACGAAGAGACGCAACTCACCCACGTGCACCGCGGCCAGCCGGTTGCCATCTCGGTCGATATGTTCCCCGACGCCACCGTGCACGGCGTCGTCAACAGCATCGCCCCGGCCAGCGGCGAGGAGTTCGCGCTGCTGCCGCCCGACAATGCGACCGGCAACTACACCAAGATCGTCCAGCGGATTCCGGTGAAGATCACGCTCGACCCGCATGATCCGTTGATTGGGCGGCTGCGGCCCGGCATGTCGGTCGAGCCCACGATCGACACCCGCCATGGCTGAGGCCGAACCAACGGTTCCGCTCAGGACCTGGATCGCGGTCGGCGGGGCCATCATCGGCGCCTTCATGGCGGTGCTCAATATCCAGATCACCAATGCCTCGCTGCCCTACATCGAGGGAGGGATCGGCACCGGCGGCGTCAACGGAGCCTGGGTGATCACCGCCTACCTGATCGGCGAGATCATCGTGATCCCGATGACCGATTTCATGAGCCGCGTCTTCTCGCTCCGCCGCTACCTCATCGTCAACACGATCCTCTTTCTGTTCTTCTCCGCCGCCTGTGGCCAGGCGCACAGCCTCTCGGAGATGATCGTGCTGCGCGCGCTGCAAGGGTTCACCGGCGGGGTACTGATCCCGCTTGCCTTTACCATCATCGTGGCGATGCTGCCGCCGTCGAAGCGATCGATCGGGCTGGCTGGCTTCGCCATTACCGCGACCTTCGCCCCGGCGATCGGGCCCACGATCGGCGGCTGGCTCACGGACAATTACGGCTGGCAGACGATCTTCTATATCAACCTCGCACCCGGCTTGATCATGGTGCCGGCGCTGATCTACGGGCTGCCGCGCTCGGCGATGCAGATCGGACTGCTTCGCCGCACCGACTGGCTCGGCATCGCGCTGATGGCGGTGGGGCTCGCCTCCTTGCAGACGGTGCTCGACGAGGGCGACGTCTATAACTGGTTCGACTCGCCCTTTATCGTCCGGCTGAGCCTCCTCGCCGTCGTCATGCTCGCCGCGTTCCTGATCGTCGAACTGCGGCGCGAGGAGCCACTCATCCGCCTCCGCCTGCTCGCGCGGCGGAATTTCGGGCTGGGGACGCTCGGAAATTTTCTGCTGGGCTTTGCCCTTTACGGCTCGGCCTATCTCCTGCCGCAATATCTTTCGGTCGCACAGGGGTTGGATTCGGAGCAGATCGGCGAGGTGATGGCGTGGACCGGGCTGCCGCAGCTCGTGATCATCCCGTTCGTGCCGTACCTGATGCGGCGCATCGACCCAAGAGTGCTGGTGGGCGTCGGGCTCACGATCTTTGCCTATAGCTGCTTCATGAACCTCCGCCTCGACGCGGACTACGCGGCACCGCAACTGCTGGTACCCGACGTAACGCGCGCGTTCGGCCAGGCGCTCGTCATGACGCCGCTCTCGGCAATTGCCATGGTGGGGATCTCGCCGGCCGAGGCGGGCGGCGCCTCGGGCCTCTTCAACATGCTGCGCAACCTCGGCGGCGCGATTGGCACAGCTGCGCTGGAGACCTTCTTCACCAGGCGCGAGCAATTTCATTCGTTCATCATCAATGCCTCGGTTTCCACTTTGCAGCCGGCAACGGAGGCGCACCTAAGATCCTTGCAGGCGTATTTCATGTCCCATGGGACGCCGGACGCGGCGGGCGCGATGCGCCGGGCGATGATCGCGGTCGGAGCGACGATCCGCGCGCAGGCGACGTACATGGGCTACGCGGATTGCTTCGGGCTGCTCGGCGTCGTGCTGCTTGGGGCGCTGGCGGCGGTTGCGATGCTGCGCAAGGGCGCGGCCAGTGCGGCTGGGGCGCATTAGCAGGCTGCTGAAAAAGTCGGACGGAGTGGCAACGAATGACCAAAAAGAATCGCCTACGGCTGCCTCGCGAATCAATCCTGCGCGGCACGCGCCAATCGCGAATTAATGCTGCGCCGCGAGCGGCCGAAAAGAGTTTTT
>DATJTV010000272.1:0-10965 GCA_035503055.1 Acetobacteraceae bacterium | reverse complement strand
GGCGATGGCCTCGCGCAGCGCCGGCACGCCGCGCACGTCGACATATCGGGTGATGCCGGCGTCGAGGGCGGCGCGAGCGGCTTCGTGGGCCGTTTCCGGGCTCGGCTGGTCCGATTCGCCGAAGCAGAGGAAGTCGATATCCGGGGTGGCGAAGGCCAGCCGCGAGATCTCGACGATCCGCGAGCCCGGCAGGCGCTTGATGTCGTGCATCGGGTGGGCCGCCTAAAGCGGTTTCTGTGCCTTGTCGATCAGGCGGGAGAAGAGGCCGGGCCGCTTCGCTTTCGGCTTTTCGGCCGGCTTCTCGCGGGCGCGCGATTGTGCCTCCTTCTCCTTCGAATCGAGCCATTTCTCGAGGCTCATGCCGGCCTTCTCGGCGCGGCGGCGCTCATAGGCGAGCTTTCCATCCGACATCGGCTTGGCCACGTGCTTTTCCCTTGCCATCCGCGGCCGCTTGTCGCAGGGCGGCTCCCTTGGTTCAAGATGGGCGGCACCGGGAGGGCCGCATGTCCGAGCCACGGCTGAAGACCGAGATCTGGGTGAAGATGGCGCTTCGCCTCGGCGACGTCGCTGGGCGCCCGGGGGTCATGCTGCGCCGCGGCGACCGCGATGCGGGCGGGGTGCTCGTCGTCCTGCGCGGCGGCGGAGGGCTCTGCGTGCTCTCCCAGTTCCGCACCGCCGAGGGCGAACCGGCCTGGATGCGCGCGACCGGCGCCGAGCCGGTCGACGAGCAGGCGGCGGACGCCTATCTTGCCCGGCAGGTGAGGAGCGACCCCGATCTCTGGGTCATCGAGTTCCCTTCCCCCGATCTCCTGCCCCCTTTTGCGGCGCGAATTGCGTGACGGGGACGTGTCAAGGTACGGTGTTGCCTTTCTGCCTTTGTTACTGTGGCAAATCCACAACACATGCCCATAAAATCGCAACGGACTTCTGGCTGCCTGCGCCGATTGTGGTAAAGGAAGCGCCGGCATACGCAGGAAGCAAAAGCCGGTGCGGCGTCAGACCGCATGGCGTCTTCACTGCGAAAGCGTGAGCGAAACGAGGAGAGGACCCATGAAGCTCCGGACTGCGCTACTGGCCGCAACGGTCATGGCGGCGCCCGCAATAGCCCAGGCGCAGCCTGTAACGGGCCTCTATGTCGGCGGCGGGCTCGGCTACAACATTCTCAGCAACGAGAAGGGCACGCTGACTTCGGCGGTCGGCACGTACCAGAGCCACGTCAAGTTCAACGGCGGCTTCGTCGGTCTCGGCAGCGTCGGCTGGGGCTTCGGCAATGGCCTCCGCGCCGAGCTGGAAGGCGACTACTACGCCAACGGGATGAGCGGCACGACCACCGGCGCCTTGGCCCACGGCTGGGAAGACAAGTACGGGGTCATGGTGAACGTCCTGTACGACTTCGAGCTCGGCCTTCCGGTCGTCCCCTATATCGGCGCCGGTGTCGGCTACCAGTGGGCGCACTGGTCGAACGCGTCGGTCACGAGCCCGGTCGGGACGGCCTATACGAACGCAACCGAAGGTTCGTTCGCCTATCAGGGCATTCTCGGCGCCGCCGTGCCCATTCCGCCGATTCCCGGCCTCGCGCTCACCGGCGAGTTCCGCTTCATGGGCATGTCGGGCTCGCGGAGCTACAGCACGGCCTCGAACCTCCCCGGCGGCACGAGGATCAGCGGCGTCAACGAGGACTACAACTACAGCTTCCTGATCGGCGCCCGCTACAATTTCGGCGTCGCCCCGCCGCCGCCGCCGCCCGCTCCGATGGCCGCTCCGGCCCCGGCGCCCGCGCGGACCTACCTCGTGTTCTTCGACTGGGACCGCTACGACCTGACCGATCGCGCGAAGGAGATCATCGCCGAGGCGGCGCAGAACTCGACCAAGGTCAAGTACACGAAGATCCAGGTGAACGGCTACACCGACACCTCCGGCACGCCGCAGTACAACATGGGTCTCTCGATCCGTCGCGCGGAGTCGGTGAGGGCGCAGCTCGTCACCGACGGCGTGCCCGCCAACGTGATCTCGATCATGGGCTACGGCGACACGCATCTCCTGGTGCCGACGGGCCCGGGCGTGCGCGAGCCGCAGAACCGGCGCGTCGAGATCATCATCGAGTAGTCTCGCAAGCGAGCGGCGCGGGATCCTCGTTAATCCGGGCCGCGACCACCATCAAAAGGCTGGCCAGGGTTCGCCCTGGCCAGCTTTTTCGTTTATGGGCGGAGCAGAGCGCCGGCCGGCGCATCACGGATTGAAGGAGAATGCGGATGAGGCTACGGCCGGCGCTGCTGCTGAGTGCGATCCTGGCCGTCCCGGCGGCCGCGCATGCGCAGCCGTTCCGGGGCGTCTATATCGGCGGCGGCGCCGGATGGAACTTCCTCGGCCAGGAGAGCATCCACTCCTCCACGGGCCTCGACCTGCCGAGCGGCCGGGCGCAGTTCTCCGACGGTTTCGTTGGCCTCGGCAGCATCGGCTACGGTTTCGGCAACGGGCTCCGCGTCGAGATCGAGGGCGACTGGCGCAACAACGCGCTCCACGCCATTCTCCGCCCCGGCGACCCCACCGCGCCGTCCGGCCGGCAGGTCACCACGGCGGTGATGGCGAACGTGCTCTTCGATATCGACATCAGCTCGCGCTGGGTCTTCCCCTATATCGGCGCCGGCGCCGGCTATGCCTGGACGAACTGGCAGGACGTCTCGGCCACCGCCCCGGGCAGCCTCTACGCCGCGAACGACACTTCCGGCCGCTTCGCCTATCAGGGAATCGCCGGCCTCTCATTCCCCGTCTGGCATGTCCCCGGCCTCTCGCTCACCGCCGAGTACCGCTTCTTCGGCGTCCAGGGCCCGCTCACCATGTCGAGCAGCTACACGAGCGGCGGGCACACGGCGACCGGCAACACCGATTTCTCGTTCGATCACAGCCAGAGCATCCTGCTCGGCGTGCGCTATGCTTTCGGCGTCACGCCGCCGCCGCCACCCGCCGCCCCGCAAGCCGTGGCCGCGCCTCAGCCGCAGCCGGCGCGGAACTTCCTCGTCTTCTTCGATTGGGACAAGGCGGTGCTCACCGACCATGACCGCGCGATCATCGCCGAGGCGGCGCGCACCGCAACCGCCGTGCAGGTGACGCGCATCGCCGTCAACGGCTACACGGACACCTCCGGCACGCCGCAGTACAACCAGGCGCTCTCCGAGCGACGGGCCGCGGCGGTGGCGGCCCAGCTCGTCGCCGACGGCGTGCCGAAATCGGAAATCGCGATCATGGGCTACGGCGAAACCCATCTCCTGGTCGCGACCGGCCCCGGCGTGCGTGAGGCGCAGAACCGTCGCGTGGAGATCATCCTGCACTGAGGAAGGACAAGACGATGGCCAAGAGCTCGGGCTTTCTCGCCGGCTTGGAGCCGCACGTGCTGAGCCTCTTCCGCCTGGTGATGGGGCTCTTCTACATGGAGCACGGGCTGATCAAGCTGTTCGGCTTTCCCGCCGGCCACACCGTGGCGCTCTTCTCGCTCATCGGCCTCGCCGGCATCATCGAGACCTTCGGCGGCTTCCTCGTGGCGATCGGCCTCTTCACCCGCCCCGCCGCCTTCATCATGTCCGGCGAGATGGCGGTCGCCTACTTCAAGGTCTACGCGCCGCGCGGATTCTTCCCCGTCCTCAATCACGGCGAGCTCGCCGGGGTCTACTGCTTCATCTTCCTCTATCTCGCGGTCGCGGGCGGCGGAACCTGGAGCCTCGACCGGCTCCGCGCGCGCTGAAGCATCCGGGCGGCGAGCAAGGGAGGATCACAATGGCAACGGAAATCGGCCACTTCATCGACGGCAAGCGCGTCGGCGGCAAGAGCGGCCGCAGCGGCGAGGTCTTCAATCCCGCGAGCGGAGAGATCTCCGCCCGCGTCGCCTTCGCCTCTCCCGCGGAGGTCGATGTGGCCGTCCAGAGCGCGCGGCGCGCTTTCCCGGACTGGTCGCGCACGCCCCCGCTCCGCCGCGCCCGCGTGATGTTCGCCTTCAAGGACCTCCTCGAGAAGAACCGCGAGCGGCTCGCCGCGATGATCGGCGCCGAGCATGGCAAGGTGCTCGCCGACGCCGCCGGCGAGGTGACGCGCGGCATCGAGGTCGTCGAATTCGCCTGCGGCATCCCTCATCTTCTCAAGGGCGAGTTCACCGAGAACGTCTCCACCAACGTCGACAGCTATTCCATCCGCCAGGCCGTCGGCGTCTGCGCCGGCATCACGCCCTTCAACTTCCCCGCCATGGTGCCGATGTGGATGTTTCCCGTCGCCATCGCCTGCGGCAACAGCTTCGTCCTCAAGCCGAGCGAGAAGGACCCCTCGGCCGCGCTCCTCCTCGCCGAGCTCCTCATCGAATCGGGCCTGCCCGAGGGCGTCTTCAATGTCGTCAACGGCGATCGCGAAGCGGTGGACGCGATCCTCGCCCATCCCGATATCGATGCCGTGAGCTTCGTCGGCTCGACGCCGATCGCCGAGTACATCTACCACACCGGCACCGCGCACAATAAGCGCGTGCAGGCGCTCGCCGGCGCCAAGAACCACATGCTGGTGATGCCGGACGCCGACATGACGCAGGCGACCGATGCGCTGATGGGAGCGGCCTACGGCTCGGCGGGCGAGCGCTGCATGGCGGTCTCGGTGGCCGTCGCGATCGGCGGCGCCGGTGATCGGCTGATGGAAAAGCTCGCCCCGCGCGTGAGAAATCTCAAGATCGGCCCGGCCACCGATCCCGAGGCCGAGATGGGCCCGCTGGTCACCCGCCAAGCCTACGACAAGGTCCGCCAATACGTCGATCTCGGCGTCCGGGAAGGAGCCGCGCTCGTCGTCGATGGACGCGGCCTCAAGCTGCAAGGCTACGAAGGGGGCTTCTTCCTCGGCGGCTGCCTCTTCGACCATGTCCGCCCCGAGATGCGCATCTACCGCGAGGAGATTTTCGGCCCCGTGCTCTCCGTCGTCCGCACCGACACCTACGAGGAAGCGCTGAGCCTCGCCAACGAGCACGAGTTCGGCAATGGTGCGGCGATCTTCACCCGCGACGGCGACGCCGCGCGCGAGTTCGCCTCGCGCGCGAAGATCGGCATGATCGGCATCAACGTTCCGATCCCGGTCCCGATGGCCTTCCATTCCTTCGGCGGCTGGAAGCGCTCGCTCTTCGGCGATCACAACGTCCACGGCGCCGACGGCGTGCATTTCTACACGCGCGTCAAGACCATCACCTCGCGCTGGCCCACCGGCATCCGTGCCGGCGCGGAGTACGTGATGCCGACGATGCGATAGAGCGCGATCGCCGAAGGTGGAATCACCGAAGGCGTGAATCGCGCGGGAAAAACAATCGACGCGGGGAGGAAACGCATGGAAGCGAAGGCCGGCGCCGATCCGCGGAGCCTGATGCAGATCTACATGGCGATGACGGGCTCGCGCGTGCTCACCGCCGCACTCCAGCTCGATCTCTTCTCCCGCCTCGCCGAAGGGCTCGACACGGCCGCCGATCTCGCCAAATCCGCCGGCGCGAGCGAGCGCGGCACCCGCATGCTGCTCGACGGACTCTGCGCCCTCGGCCTGCTCGGCAAGGAGAACGGCCGCTACCGACTGCCGCCGTCGAGCCGCACCTTCCTCGTGCGCTCGAGCCCCGATTACGTCGGCGCGCTGATGGAAACCGACGATCTCTGGAACGCCTGGGGCGGCCTCACCACCGTGGTGCGCACCGGCCGCCCCGTCCACGCGGTGGAAAATCGCGAGCGCGCGGAAGCCTTCTTCCCCATTCTCATCCGCAGCCTCCACGTGCTCAATCGCGAGCCCGCCCGCCTCCTCGCCAAAGCCCTCGGCGCCGGCACCACCCATACCGGCCTCCGCGTGCTCGACATCGGCGCCGGCTCCGCGGTCTGGAGCATCGCGATCGCCGAAGCCGATCCGCAAGCCCACGTCACGGCGCAGGACTTTCCGGGCGTTCTCGGAGCGACGCGCGGTTTTGCCGAGCGCCACGGCCTCGCCGGCCGCTTCGACTATCTCCCCGGCAACCTCAACGACGTGTCGTTCGGAACCGAGCGCTTCGATCTCGCGATCCTCGGCAACATCGTCCATTCGGAGGGCGAGCGCGCGGCGCGTCGCCTCTTTCCCCGCCTGCACGCCGCACTTCGTCCGGGCGGGCGCGTCGCGATCGTCGAGTTCGTCCCCGCCGAGGACCGCACCTTCCCGCCGGCTTCGGTACTCTTCGCGCTCAACATGCTGGTCAACACCGAGCACGGCGACACTTTCACGCTCTCGCAATACCGCGCCTGGCTCGCCGAGGCCGCCTTCGCCGAAATCGAGACCGCGGATATCGGCCTCGAGCTCGTCACCGGCTCGCCCGCCATCATCGCAACGAAGTAGCGCCGCAAAAAGGCAAAGCCTCGGAAGGGCAGGGGGCTTCGCCCCTGGACCCCATTCCCGCCGCCCGCGAAGCCAGGCGACAGTCCTCCCACGCCCGTGCTCGCCGCCCCACTCCGAAGTTGCCCTTCGCAGGCCGCCTTCCTATCTTCCGCCACGCAAATGACCGATCATCCCCCCGCCTCGGCCCTCGCCGGCGCGCTCCGCGTCTGCCTCGGGCGGCTCGTGCGCCGGCTGCGCGAAGAGGTGCATCTCGGCGACCTCACCTGGTCCCAGGTCCTGGTCCTCGGCCGCCTCGAGCGCGACGGCCCCGCGACCGTGACCGCCCTCGCCCGCGCGGAGGGCGTCCGCCCCCAATCCATGGGCGAGACCCTCGCGCCGCTCAAGACCGCCGGCCTGGTCAGCGGCGCGCCCGACCCCAACGACGGCCGCCAGACCATCCTCTCCCTCACGCCCGCCTGCCGCGAATGGATCCGCGCCGGCCGCGCCGCCCGCGAGGACTGGCTCTCCCGCGCGCTCGCGACCGCCCTCACCCCCGCCGAACAGAACGATCTCGCCCGCGCCGTCACCCTCCTCGAGCGCCTCCTCGACAAGCCGGAGCCCCCGCCCGCCGGATGACAAGCCGCCTCGTCCCCCGTGCCGCGCCCACCGTCGTCTCGCCCGCCTACAAGTGGCTCGCCCTCTCGAACACCACCGTCGCGGTCCTCCTCGCGACGATCGATTCCTCGATCATGCTGGTCGCCATGCCCGCCATCTTCCGCGGCATCGCGCTCAACCCGCTCGCGCCCGGCAACACCTTCTACCTGCTCTGGATGATCCTGGGCTTCCTCATCGTGAGCAGCGTCCTCGTCGTGAGCTTGGGCCGCCTCGGCGACATCTTCGGCCGCGTGCGCATGTACAATCTCGGCTTCGTCGTCTTCACCGCCGCCTCGCTCGTGCTCACGCTCGATCCCTTCACCGCCCAGGCCGGCGCGCTCTGGCTCATCGTCTTCCGCATCGTCCAGGGCATCGGCGCTGCCTTCCTCGTCGCGAATTCGGCCGCCATCCTCACCGACGCCTTTCCGCCCAACCAGCGCGGCCTCGCACTCGGCATCAACAACATCGCCGGCATCAGCGGCTCCTTCATCGGCCTGATCCTCGGCGGCGTCCTCGCCGCCATCCACTGGCGGCTCGTCTTCCTCGTCTCCGTGCCTTTCGGCCTTTTCGGAACCGTCTGGTCGTACCTCAAGCTGAAAGAGGTGGGCGAGCGCCATCTCGCCCGCATCGACTGGGCCGGCAACATCACCTTCGCCGCCGGGCTCATCCTGCTGATGATCGGCATCACCTCGGGCATCCAGCCGGCGAACGGCAGCGACATGGGCTGGACGAGCGCGCCGGTGCTCCTCCTCCTCGCCGCCGGCGCCGCCTCGCTCGCCGCCTTCGCCGTCATCGAGGCCCAGGCCCCGTCCCCGATGTTCCGGCTCCCCCTCTTCCGCATCAAGCCGTTCACCTTCGGCACGCTCTCGACCTTCCTCTCCGCCATCGGCCGCGGCGGGCTGATGTTCATGCTCATCATCTGGCTGCAGGGGATCTGGCTGCCGCTGCACGGCTACAGCTTCGAGGAAACCCCCCTCTGGGCGGGCATCTTCATGCTTCCCCTCACATTCGGCTTCCTCATCGCCGGCCCGCTCTCGGGCTATCTCTCGGACCGTCTGGGCGCGCGCTACTTCGCGACCGGCGGGATGATCGGCGCCGCCGCAAGCTTCGTCCTGCTGATGCTCCTGCCGGTCGATTTCTCCTACCCGCCCTTCGCCGCGATCCTCTTCCTCAACGGGCTCTCCATGGGCGCCTTCGCCGCGCCCAACCGCGCGGCCATCATGAACAGCCTCCCGGCGCGCGACCGCGGTGCCGGCGGCGGCATGAACTCCACCTTCCAGAACTCCGCCCAGGTGCTCTCGATCGGCCTCTTCTTCACCCTCATGATCGTGGGCCTCGCGAGCACGCTCGCGACGACCATGACGCAGGGCCTGATGCGCCACGGCGTCGCCGCCGCCGCCGCGCGCCATATCGGCGCCCTGCCGCCGGTCTCGATCCTCTTCGCCGCCTTCCTCGGCTACAACCCGATCAAGACCCTCCTCGGCCCCGCCATCCTCGCTGGGCTCTCCCCCGCCAACCGCGCCGCACTCACCGGCCACACCTTCTTCCCCAGACTGATCTCCGCGCCGTTCCATGCCGGCCTCATCGAGGCCTTCACCTTCGCCGCCATCGCCTGCCTGATCGCCGCCGCCGCCTCCTTCTCGCGCGGCAACCGCTACGTCCACGACGAATGAAGTCGGGCCTCCACAACCCGTCCTGGCGCGACGCGCCCGACGAGCCGGTCCTGTAAGGCCGGACCGTCCTCGCGGCACGCGCCGCCGAGGATTCGTCACGGGATCGGAACGGGTTCGCCCGCGTTCACCGATCCCGCTCCGATCTTTTGTTGCATCGCGGTTCCCACGCTTCCGGTCCCTTTTCTCGCCTCCCGTTTCGGATCAAGCTGGAGCCTCGGGACGATCCGGACAGGCTCGGTTCAAAATAATGGGCGGCAAGGCCGTGCAGCCGTGCCGTTTCCTCGCGAAGGAGTCCCAACATGCCGATCGTACGCAACATCGACGTTACCATGCAGTCCGAGGTCAGCTTCGACGACGCGTGCCGCGGTGCCATCGCCGAGGCCGCGAAGACCCTGCGTGGGATCATGTCCTTCCGCGTCACCGAAATGGAATGCGTGGTCGAACACGACAGGATCATCGCATACCGCGTCACGGGCAAGATCGTCTTCCAGGTCGAGCGCTGACGGCGCCGGGCACCCCGCGCACCGGTTCGCGGGGTGCCCCGATTCCGCCTTCGGCGGTCACGCTCCAGCCAAGGAGTTCGCACATGGCCCGTTTGCCTGCCGATGCGGCCCAAGCGCCCAACCCTAGCACCCAACGGCATGATGCCGCCGATTTCGCCATCAAACGCGTCGGCGTGGTCGGCCTCGGCCACATGGGGCATGCGTTTGCCATCAATCTTGTCGAAGACGGTTATCAGGTCTCCGTCTATGACCGGGATCCGGCACGCGCCGCCGCGGTGACCGGCGCCACCGCTACGGTGCGACTGGCCGATCTTGCCGACTGCGATGTGGTGGTGAGCTCGCTTCCCGACGACGACGCGCTCGCAGAGGTCGCGCTTGGGCCGGAGGGCTTGGCGGCCCTTCTCTCTCGGAATGCGGTGCACATTTCCACGAGCACCGTCAGCCCAGGCATGTCTCGTCGCGTCGCCGAGGCGCATGCCCACGATTCCCAGGGGTATGTCGCCGCCACGGTGCTTGGCAACCCGGATTTCGCGCAGGCGCGAAAACTCTTTATTCTCGCTGCGGGATTGCCCTCTGCAATGCAAAGGGTCCGTCCCCTTCTCGACCGCCTGGGGCAGCGAGTGTTCCTCATCGGGGATGACGCCCCGTCGGCAAACCTGGTGAAGCTCGCCGCGAACGTGCTAACCGCCACTACGCTCGAGTGCATGGGCGAGGTGTTGGCCCTGTTGCGAAAGGGCGGCATCGATCCCCACCTCGCCTACGATGTCCTGACCGGTTCGTTGTTCGATTCCACGGTCCACAAGGCTTATGGCGGCAAGATCGTCGAGGGGCGCTTCAGCCCGCCGGGAATGGCCGTGCCGCTGGCGATCAAGGACATGCGGCTCGCTTTGGCCGAAGCCGAGCGCGCCGCCGTTCCGATGCCCGCGGCGAGCCTCGTCCACGATCACCTCGTCGCGATGGTGGCGCGCGGCTGGTCTGCGCTCGACTGGTCGGCCCTCGGACTGCTCGCGGCCGTCGAGGCCGGACTGGACGAGAGGCGCTGAACGGGCAGGCCGTAGCGGGACGTACGGGAGGCCACGGCACCAAGAACCTAGAACGGGATGGGATCGCTCCCGCTAACCCATCCCGCTCTAGGTCTTTGTTTTTCCGCGTGATTCACGCCTTCGGTGATTCAACCTTCGGCGATCACGCTCTAGGAGCTCACCGGCACTGTGAACCGAAACGCCGCACCCCGCGGTTCGTTCGCCTCCGCCCACAATCGTCCCCCGTGCGCCTCGACGATCGAGCGGCAGATCGAGAGGCCCATTCCCAAGCCGCCCTGCTTGGTCGTGTAGAAGGCCTCGAACAGGCGCTCCAGCTCCGCGGGATCGAGCCCCGGACCGGAATCCCGCACCGCAACGCCCACTTCGCCCGATTCGCCCGTGCTGCTGCCGATCAAGAGCTCGCGCGGCCCGTCGCCGGCGCGGCCCATGGCCTCGATTGCGTTGAGGATCAGGTTGAGGATCACCTGCTGCAGCTGCACCCGATCGCCCCGAACGAGCGGCAAGCGCTCCGCGAGCTCCGTCTGCAGCGCGACACGGCTCTTCGCCATCTCGCCACGGGTCAGCGCAATGACCTCGCGGATCGCGTCGTTCAACGCCACGCTATCCTTGCGTGGCGGCGCCTTCTTGACGAGCGCATAGATCCGCCCGACGACCCCGCCGGCCCGGTTGGCGTCGTCGACGATCCGGCCGAGCGCCTGCCGGACCTCCTCGAGATCCGGCGGCTCGGCGCTCAGCCAGCGCAACCCCGCCTGC
>DATJTV010000271.1:0-5625 GCA_035503055.1 Acetobacteraceae bacterium | reverse complement strand
CTGCTGATCGCCTCGCGCCCCCTGCGTGCCCTCGGCTCGCTGAACGCCGCGCTCCAGGAGGGGCTCGCCGGCCTGGTGCGGGTGTTCGCCGTGATCGACGAGCGCCCCGCCATCGTCGATGCGCCCGACGCCATGCCCCTGCCGCGCGGCCGCGGCCATGTCGTCTTCGCCTCGGTCCGCTTCGTCTATCCGGACGGGCGGATTGGCCTCGACGGCCTGAGCTTCGAGGCCGCATCCGGGACCACCGTAGCCCTGGTCGGCCCCTCCGGCGGCGGCAAATCCACCGCGCTCGCCCTGATCCCGCGCCTGCACGACGCGGTCGCCGGCAGCGTTCGGATCGACGGGGAGGATGTCCGGCGAGTCACGCTGGCCAGCCTGCGCGACGCCATCGCCTATGTCGGCCAGGACGCCCTGCTGTTCGACGACACCATCGCCGCGAACATCCGCATGGGCCGCGCCGACGCCGGCGAGCCCGAGGTCGAAGCCGCCGCCGAGGCAGCCGCGGCGGCGGAGTTCATCGCCGCCCTGCCGGAGGGCTATCGCACCCGCGTCGGCCCAGGCGGGCAGTTTCTGTCCGGCGGGCAGCGCCAGCGCGTCGTGCTGGCCCGCGCGCTGTTGCGCAACCCCCGCATCCTGCTGCTCGACGAGGCCACCAGCGCGCTCGACACGGAAAGCGAGGCGGCGGTGCAGGTCGCGCTGGCACGCCTGCGCCGCGGGCGGACCACGATCGTCGTCGCGCACCGGCTTTCAACGGTGCGCGATGCGGACCTTGTCATCGCGATGGCGGACGGCCGCGCGGTCGAGCACGGCACGCATGCCGAGCTGCTGGCGCGCGACGGGCTGTACGCGCGCCTGGTGCGCAGCCAGGCGCTGGTTCAGTAGGGACGACGATTTATACCTGACCCGAGCAATCGACTCTCGGGCACTCGCGGCCCCAGCCGTCATGGCCAACCGGCCAGAACGTCACGGACCGCCGTTCCAAAACGTCATGGCCGGCCTTGTGCCGGCCATCTCCCGCCAGCTCGGGCACGCCGTCGCGGCCGGCAGGGTGTCATTCGTTCCGGCCGGCGGTCATTGCTGCCGCATACGAGCAACGTACGAACGCAGCACCGCGTTGATGCGCGTCTGATAACCCTTGCCGTGCCGCTTGAACCAGTCGAGCACGTCGCGATCAACCCGCATATGCAGGTCGGCCTTGGGCTTCGGCAGTTCGATCGACACCCTGTCCCAATCGACCACCATGCCTGCCTCGTCGGGGTCTGAGGCGATGTCCTGCTCGATCTCGGTGGGGCTCATCGCCCTCGCGCGCGCCCAATCGGAGCGGGTTTCCCCGCGTGCCCGCTGCGCCGCCAGTTCCTTAGCCGTGCGCCATACGATACGCCCTTTCTTCGGCATTTGTCGCTCTCCTGAATGAAATGATCCTTTGGTTCAGCCCGCGCTATGTCCAGACGACCGAATAGAGATGGAAGTCGATCTCGGCGGTCTAAACAAAGCGGCCCTCGCATTGCGGAAAGACGGAGCTGTGATTGACGGGCGGCCGTCAAATATCAAGCTGGCGTCCGCAAAATCGATGCCGTGCCGTTCGTTGTTTCCGAGCCGCTTCGTCTCGTCCCATTCGAACATCGTGCAATACCTGCCGACCTATCCAGTGACCGGTCTCGACCCGGAACGGACGTTTGCGTTTTTGCTCGAAAAAGTCCGCCTCTCGCCGAAGTGGAAATTAATCAGTCATGTTTTGGCAGAATTGCTCAGCTCAGATGCACCCGAGGTCGGCGAGAGCGGCTAGAAGACCGGCCTCGAAGGCCGCGAATGACTGCGATTGGCGAAGGCTTGCCAAGGACTGCCGCTGAGCAATTGCGGGGAATATCTGCTTCACGTCAATGGGACGACGTCGTCCCCGCACCTGGCGCACCGCAGCCGCCAGAACAGTCTTGGGGTCGCCAAGTCTCTCGGCCTGGTCCGCGTTGCCGGGTAATCCGATGGAGTGGGACGGACCGAGGTACCCGAGTGCTGCGGTGACTGCTGTTGGGTCAGCAAGTATCCAAGCCTCGGTTTCGTGACGAGGAGAGATCGTAATGCAGCGAACAGGACGCCAGCAACAGAGTGTGTGCATCGCCTCACAATAGCCGAACGAGCGTTCTTCTAGGTTAGCCTCGAGGTTGCGCCCGCCTGTGTCAGCATGGATAAATACGAGGTGAAACGCGTCTCTCGCCGCGCAAGCTTCTTGCGCGACCTTTTCAACGGTCCTCCGCTGCAGTCTAACCGCGGGTGTGGGTGGTATAGTTGAGTGCCTGGTTCCGTGAAGCATAATGATATCTTCCATTACGCGCGGAATTAGCTGCTCGAAATAAGTCTGATCAGTTGCGCCCTCGTAGAGAGCCGCCCAGCTCACATAAGTCATGCAGCGTCGGTCAGCTTTTGCAGCAAGCGTCCGACCTCAGATCTGGAAAGATTTGTCTCTGGGTCAAACAGGTCATCAGTGGGTTGGATTCCGGTGCGCATGCGTGTTTTGGTGGAACGAACGTGGTTAACGGGGTCTACGATGATTACACTGTCAGCTGCCACAATCTCTCGGTCATGTAATGCCGCCATAACCTTTGGGGAGTGGGTGTTGAGTAGGATTTGAAAAGAGGGTACGTCTGGATCGATCGAAACGTTGGCGGCCCCTCGGAGGAACTCTACCAGCATCGGCACGCGCCCTTCATGGACGCCATTCTCCGGCTCCTCGAAGCAAAGTGTGCCTTGCCTGCCAGGATCATTCAGAACGGTTAGCAGGGCCAGCAACCTTAGCGTGCCATCGGAGATCACTCGGGAGCTGAACGCAAGATCACCGCTAAATTCTAAGCTAAAAGAATATTGTCGCTGATTCGAATCGTTCCGAATTTCGAGTCGCCGAACCGAAGGAATAAGTGTCGCAAGATCGGCAGCAATGTCGGACAGTACACCGTCAGGCCGGAGATTATCCGCTGTCTCTTCCTTTAGATGTGCCAAAACCGCTGCCAGGTTGGATGCGTCAGGCTTCAAGACACGGTCTTCGAATCTGTCGTTTGCGTTTCTTGCGGCTCGGGGATTTATCTCCAGAAACCGGATTCTGGTTAATGTCTCTCGAAGTGCATAAAGATGCGGGAACTCCGCCGTCGCAATCGTTGATAAAGCGGTCCTGGAGGCCTCCTTGAGCGAAAGCCGCACAGGACGGCCGTGCTTCTGGCGGCCATCCTGGCGAATCAAAATTGCATCGTGACCATCGTTTAGCCGGATAAATGGGGCAACGCGAGCGTTATAGTTCACTTTAAGCTTTGGGTCGCGTAAATATGTTGCCCGCTCCCCCTTCCTATCGATCGGATAACAATGTTCCTCACGCACAATTATACCTTTTGGCACGCCTCCAGAATTCTGGGTTAGGGCAAGCTTGAGTTCGTAGCGAAGTCGCTGTGCGGGTATTTCGTAGCTAGTCCCAAAGGCGTCCGAACCCTTCCGACCGAGAAACACCTCCACGGCGAATGACATGCAGTCGTAAATTCTGACAGGTGTTCGTCGGAAGAGTTCTTCGGGCTCTCCTCGCAGACCTTGCATTGCAGTCCGAATGTCGTATTGGGCCAGAAGAGACAGGAACCGAAGTGCGTCGAATAGGTTGGACTTGCCGCTCGCGTTCGGGCCAACGATCGCCGTGAGGGGTTCCAGATCGAGGCTGAAACCTTCGAACGTTTTGAATCCGTCGATCTCGATTCGTGTTAGCATGCCCAATACTACCGGTGCGCCTTGGCCTTGACAATCGTTGTGCCAGCTCCCCCCCGACCTCACGAGCGAGACGCCGCCGCACCCGACAGCAGACAATGCGGAACGTGTTCAACTTTTGGGAATCATTCATCTCGAGAGGTCGGGGAGTCTTGCCTTCAAGCGCAGGTGATAGCGCGATGGAACCGAGGATACCCTATCGCAGGATCGGATCTTATCACTCCTAGACACTCGCAGCCCACCGACGAACGTCCGCCTTCGACCCGTTGCCGACCTTCGGAGTTTCCCTAGCTCTCAGGCCAGCCAACAGCGTTGCAGAGCCCAATTCCGCTTGCGTGGAGCGATGTCGCCCAAACGCCGCGGAGCAGAGCCAAGCTCTCCATGAAGCGAAGCTCAACCTCGTTGCGGCGAAGTGCGTCGGCTAGCTCATCGATGACGTCGACCCTCAGAGGCTCCGCGGCCGATTGCAAGACCCCACATGGCCGCGTCGTTTAGGCAGTCGAAGAAGCTCCGGGACGCCCCGTCTGCCGCAGCGTGCTGGCCGCAACACGCCGCGCCGGACGGACGGCCTCCGTTGCGACGTGGTCTGATCCCGGCTCTCCGTGACCACCGTGATCCGCGTTCTGACCGCCAACGCCCGCGGTTGCCCTGCTCCCGCCACCGCAAGCCGCCCCGCGAGCAAACCTTTCCGGCATGCGCGACCCAAACGCCTAAGGGAGGGTCCACGAGCCACACCCGAAGAAAAAAAGCTCAACTCATCCGTTAAAAAGGTTGACAAACTACGGCAGTTCCACTATAGTCGTCCCAATGCCAACCGCGCTCCACATCGCCGGCCTTCCCTCCCAATCCCCCCAAGGGGTTGGCGCACGCCTCGTCCGCCGGCTTGGCGGCGCGGTGCGGAGCGTCATTGTCCGCGGCATCACCCTCGCCGATACCCTGCGGCGCCGACCCGTGCCGCAAACCGGCCGTCACCACCCCGAGGCGCACGATCCGCAACCCCCCACGCCCGGACGGGTGCCTGTTCCGCGCCAGCCACGCGCCGCTCTCCCAGACCCGCTGGTTCCACCGCCCCTGCTCGCTCATTTGCTCGCCGCCCGCCGTCACCACCGCCCTGCGGCCGCGAACCGCCCCGAATTTCTCAACCAGGGCGACAGGCCCTTCACCCCGGAGGCATTCCCCCAACTCAGCCCTAGAGCCTGTGCGGTTCTCAACACCCCGCTCAAGGACTGCGATCCCAAGACCCTGGAACTCGTGTTTTCCACCTTCGCCAGCCACATCAATCAGCTCATGTCGCCCGAAGCCGGCATGACGGATCTCCAGGCAGCGTTTCCCAACCTCTGGTACCGGCTGAATGCCGCGCTCGCTGACACCAGCGCCGATGCATGTTTGTCCACAACCCCGCCGGCAGTACCCGCCACCCCTGCGGATGCGGTCCCGGATGCGCCGGTCGTGCCGCCGCATTCGCCGGTACAGGCACCGCCGACGGGGCCGACCAGACCGTCGGCAAAACACACGCCGCGCGTGGCGCCGCCACCGCTGTCCGGCCCGCCACCTTCCGACCAGCCGCCCGCCCCCACGATCATCACCGCCACACCGGAGACGCCCCCTGTCGGGCACGCAAGCCGGCCATTATCCCACTCGCGCCGATCGTTCCGACACAGTACACAATCTCTTGCGCGCAGCCACCGACGCCTCTTGCGCCGTTGCCGCCCGCTTCTCCCTCGAAGCCTTCGCGACGCGCTGCAACGCCCGCCGCCGCCGTCCAGACAGTGTTACGCCACCTATACCGGGCCGCCCTGAGCGACCACGCGCCGAACCCGGTACACGTCCGAACCAAATCAACGGGGCCACCGCCCGGCGGTCCCGCGTAGCCGCGCGTCACCTCATCCC
>DATJTV010000270.1:0-2941 GCA_035503055.1 Acetobacteraceae bacterium | reverse complement strand
CGACCGTCTGATCATCGTTGACGTCGGTGAAGATGATCCAGCCTCCCTGCCAGGCGGTGCTCGCGGCATTGCAGGCGGTGCCGGCCGTGTTGGCGATGCAGACCGTGACCGGGGTGCCCTCGCGCGCCGCTTCCGCGCGCGCATATTGCAGATCCCCGAGCAGGGTATTGCTTTCCGCCGACATGCGACTCGACGTGGTAATGGATCTGAACGATGGCACTCCGATCGCCACCAGGATCCCCACGAGGATCATCACGACGATGAGCTCGATGAGCGTGAAGCCCGACTGTCGGGTCGGGCCGGCACGCGGGGAGCGCCCCCAAGGGGTGGCATCGCGGTAAGTTGGAGTCAGCTGTCGCACGGAGATGTAATTGCAGAGTCTCGTTGCGGCGGACTTTACTGGAACGGAAGCTCAGCTTCCCGTGCGATACGACAGTATCCGACCCCCTTCCGACCGGCGGCGTTTCCAGGGGGACGGACGGGGCGAAAATGTGAACCCGGTACGGTCGGGCGTCTCAGCCCTCGAGCCCACTCTCGACGGCTGATGGGGAATCGAGGCGGATACGCGCTCTTCGCCACCGCGCGCGCAGCCGGCGATTGAGCGGCTCGGAATAAAGCCGCGCCGTCAGCGCGCCGACCATGCCGGCGGCGAGGATGACCGTCGTGAAAAGAAGGGGGATCGCGTAGGCCCGCTTCCCTTGGTCGAGGAAAAGCCGGAAAAGCGCGAACACCAGGAACATGTGGGTGAGATAGATCTCATAAGAGCGCCGACCGAGCAGGCTGAGCGGGCGCAGAATGAGCGGTGCCCGCCACCGGGTCTTTCCGAGCGCGGCGATCGTCAGGCAGGTGCCGATGGCGACCAGGGACATGTCGAGACCCACGCGCTCGAGCGGTGGGATCGCAAGCGCCAGCGAAAGGGCAAGGGTGGTGGCGCCAATGAGTCCCCCGAGCCACATTGCGCGCCGCCCGAGGCGCACCGCGGAGAGCGCAAGGGCGGTGAGACACCCGAGCGCGATGGCATCCATGCCGCCGAGATAGGAATACTCATGCCACACCTCATTTCCCTGAGAGAAGAGAGTGCGAGCCAGCGGCCCGAGCGCGACGAAAAGCAACATGACCGCGACGAACAGCCGCTTGCGGCCGCCCAGCAGCCGGCAGAGGAGCGGGAAGAAGAAGTAGAACGTCTCCTCGACCGACAGCGACCAGAGCACATCCCAGCCGCCGGGCAGGTAGCCGTGGCGGGCCTCGAGCACATTCACGCGGAAAGTGAGCGCCGCGACGAGGGCTGCGCTCAGTCCGCCGGTTCTCGAAGCGATCACGTAATCGCTGATATGGGCGAGGTCGAGCACCGTGAGAGCGAGCAGGAGCAGCAGCAGCAGGGGTGCGATGCGCGCAAATCGCAGCCGGTAAAAATCGAGCACGCGGACGCGATCGAGATTCCCCCAGCGCCTGAGCGAAGTGGAAGTGATCAGAAAGCCCGAGAGGGCGAAGAACATCTGCACGCCGCGCTGACCGTTCCAGACGAGCCGCGAGAGCAGGTAAGGCGGCAGCGCCCGCCCGTAAGGAACGTGCGCGATGACGAGCCGCATGTTCACGTGGTTGAGCAGCACGAAGAGAATGGCGAGGCCGCGCAGCAGGTCGATGCCATCGAGCCGCGGCCATCTCTGTCCGAAGGCATCGTCCGGTCGGCTGCTCATCGGGCAAGTGTAGTGGAAGCACTGTCGCCGCCGGTGAGATGCGCCACGAGCGCTTTCTGCGCCAGCGTCGCATGACGCTCGCGGTGACGCACCAGCGCGAATTCGCGCTGCGGCAATTCGAGCGGAATCTCAACGAGTGTTCCCGCCGCTATCGCCGAGGCGACCACGTGGCGCGAGATGATGGTCGCGCCGGCGCCGGATTCCACCGCTTCGCGCACCGCCTCGTTGCTCGGCAGCACGAGGAAGATGTTGAGATCATCGAGCGACAGTCCTTGCCGGGCCGCCAAGTCCTCGAGGCCGCGGCGGGTCCCCGAGCCGGGCTCGCGGATCACCCAGTTGAGCGCGCGTAGATCGGCTCTTCGCGAGGCCTCGATCGCAAGCGGTGCCCGACCCCCGGCGACGACCAGCACCATCTGGTCATGATCGAGGTGCGTGCGCAGCAGCGCCGGATGCTGCGTCGGTCCCTCGACCAGTCCGATGCTGACCTCGCCGTCGGCGACCGCGCTCTCGACCTCGCGGGTATTGCGGATCATCACCTTGAGCCGCACGCGCGGGCTCGCCGCATGGAAGGCGGCGAGGCGGCGGGGCAGCCAGTAAGTCGCAATGGTCTGGCTGGCCGCGAGAGCAATCGGGTTCGGCGGCCACCCCGCGAGATCCTGCAGCACCGAGCTTGCCATCGATGCACGGTCGAGCACCGCGCGCGCCTCGCGCAGGAATATCCGCCCCGGCTCGGTGAGTTGGATGCCGCGGCCCACGCGATCGAAGAGCTTGATCTGATAGAGCCGCTCCAAGGCGGCGATGGCCGCCGAGGCCGCCGACTGGCTCATTCGCAGCGCGTCGGCGGCACGCGTGACGTGCCCGCGCTCAGCGACCTCGACGAAGACGCGCAGTTGTTCCAAGGTCATGATCAATTAGCTTAACAGATTGATCCGATCTAGATAATTTATTGGAACGATTATTGCGGGCAATCACGCTGGAGGATAAAGTCCGCGAATCAGGGGGCTTGCAGGGCGCTATGCGGATTTTCAGGCTGCGGCGCACCGAGAACCAACACCCTTGGGGGATAGCCAGTGTTCATCCACAACCCGTTCGCCGCGCTTCCCGCAGCCATATCGCCGGCCGCGATGCGGATCTACGCGGGGGTCATGTTTCTGCTGGTCGTCTGCGGCACGCTGCTCGACCTGGCTCACAAAGGCAGCGCCAGCTACTTCTTCAAACATCGGCGAATGGCGAGCTCGGGGGCC
>DATJTV010000269.1:0-4376 GCA_035503055.1 Acetobacteraceae bacterium | reverse complement strand
GCGGCGAGGTGGTGGTGATCGACGAGACGAGGCTCGGCGTCACGATGACCGAGATCGTCAAGACCGACCGCGGAGCTTGAGAAAAACCCCATGCGCGTCTTGATCATCGGCTCGCTCGCCGGCGATCTCGGCCAGGCCGCGCGAATCGCGATCGCACGCGGCGCACGGCTCGACCAGGCCGACGATCCGGAGGCGGGACTCGAGCGGCTGCGCAGCGCCGCCGGATTCGATCTCGTGCTGATCGAGATCGTCCATGACGTCGGCTCCTTCATCGCCGCCCTCGCCCGCGAGCGCATCTTCGTGCCCGTCATCGCCTGCGGCAGCCATGCGGACGCCGAGGCCGCCGTCCGCGCGATCCGTGCCGGCGCGCAGGAATTCCTGCCCCTGCCGCCGGACCCCGACCTCATCGCCGCCATCCTTGAAGCCGCCGCCGGCTTCACGCACGCGCTGATCGTGCGCGATCCCGCCATGCAGGCCTGCGTACGCCGGGCCGAGCAGGTCGCCGGCTCCGAGGCTTCCGTTTTGATCTCGGGCGAATCCGGCACCGGCAAGGAGGTGCTGGCACGCCACCTGCATCGCCGCTCGCGCCGCTCGGGTGGACCCTTCGTCGCGCTCAACTGCGCGGCGATCCCGGAGAACCTGCTCGAATCGGAGCTGTTCGGTCACGAGAAGGGCGCCTTCAGCGGCGCCATCGCCCGCCGCATCGGCAAGTTCGAGGCCGCCTGCGGCGGCACGCTCCTGCTCGACGAGATCAGCGAGATGGACATCCGCCTGCAGGCGAAGCTGCTCCGCGCATTGCAGGAGCGCGAGATCGACCGGCTCGGCGGCGCGGCCGCGGTGAAGACCGATGTGCGCATCATCGCCACCACCAACCGCGACCTCATCGCCGAGGTCGCGGCCGGGCGCTTCCGCGAGGATCTCTACTTCCGCCTCAACGTCGTGGCCCTCGCGGTGCCCGCCTTGCGCGAGCGGCCGGCCGACATCCCGGCGCTCGCCCGCCATTTCGCCCATCGCTATGCGGGGGTGAACGGGCTCTCCGACCGCCCGCTTGCCGAGGAGGCCGTGCGCCGGCTGCTTTTGCATCCCTGGCGGGGCAATGTGCGCGAGCTCGAGAATGCGATGCATCGTGCCGTCCTGCTCGCGCAAGGCGAGATCATCACGAGCGAAGCGATCGAGCTCGGCCCGGCGCGCGCCTCACCCAGATCCGGCGCCGCTTCGTCGGGCCCGGACGCGCGCGCGGCCGCCGCCGGCAGCGCGGTCGCGGCGCTCGTCGGGCGCAGCATGGACGAGGTGGAGCGCGAGCTGATCCTGCACACCCTCACCCACACGCTCGGCAACCGCACCCACGCCGCGACCATCCTCGGCATCTCGATACGGGCGCTGCGCAACAAGCTCCGTGACTACGCGCGCGAGGGCCTCGCCGTACCGCCCCCGCCCGGCGCCGCCGTGCCCGTTCCGACTTCGTAAGGAAACAGCGTGGCCGCGCTCAGCCTGCCCGCCGGGTTGATCCCGCCCGGGGTCTGGGAAAAGGTCCGCCGCTATGCGCCGGGTTCCGACGTCGGGCTCGCGATCGGCGTCGTCACGCTGCTCGCGGTCTTGATCCTGCCGCTGCCCACGATGCTGATCGATCTCGGTCTCGCGCTTTCGATCACCACCTCGGTCCTGGTCCTGATGGTGGCGCTCTTCCTCCGCCGCCCGCTCGATTTCACGAGCTTCCCGACGCTGCTCCTGCTCACCACGCTGCTCCGCCTCTCGCTCGATATCGCGGCCACCCGCCTGATCCTCTCGCGCGGCAACCAGGGCACCGACGCGGCAGGCCAGGTGGTCGCGGCCTTCGGCGGCTTCCTGATGGGCGGAGACGTGGTGATCGGGCTGATCGTGTTCGCGATCCTCCTGGTCGTGAACTTCATGGTCATCACCAAGGGCTCCGGCCGCATCGCCGAAGTGGCGGCGCGCTTCAGCCTCGATTCGATTCCCGGCAAGCAGATGGCGATCGACGCCGAGCTCTCCGCGGGCCATATCGACGAGAAGGCCGCCCGCCGCCGCCGCCACGAGCTCGAGCAGGAAAGCGGCTTCTTCGGGGCGATGGACGGCGCCTCGAAGTTCGTCCGCGGGGACGCCGTCGCCGCGGTGATCATCACCGGCATCAACATCGTGGGCGGGCTTGCGATCGGCATCGTCCAGCACGGCATGCCGTTCGCCGAGGCCGCCCACACCTTCACCCGGCTGACCGTCGGCGAAGGCCTCGTCTCGCAGATCCCGGCGCTCCTCGTCTCGGTCGCCGCCGGCATCGTCATCACCAAGGGCAGCACCGAGGGCACGGCGGACAGCGCCCTGGTGAGCCAGCTCGGCGGCAGCCCCAAGCCGCTGGCGCTCGCCGCGGGTGCGGCGACCGTGCTCGCCCTGATGCCCGGTCTGCCCGCGCTCCCCTTCCTCGCCCTCGCCGGCCTCTCCGGCGCGGGCGCCTATTTCCGCTACCATCACCCGCCACCCTCGGACACGCCACCGCCTCCGCCCGCGCCGCTCCTGCCCACCGAGCCGCCGATCAGCGAGAGCCTGCGGATCGACCTGATCCGCCTCGAGCTCGGCTACGGGCTCCTCGCACTTGCCGGCGGCGAGCCGGCCCGCCTCACCGAGCAGATCAAGAGCCTGCGCCGCTCCATCGCCGCCGAGATGGGCTTTGTCCTGCCGCCCGTGCGGATCCAGGACAACATGCAGCTCTCGCCCGACAGCTACGTCATCCGCGTCAAGGAAATCGAGGCCGGGCGGGGCGAGCTGCGCCCGACCATGCTGCTCGCCATGGACCCCAAGGGCGGCGTTCCCGACCTGCCGGGCGAACGCACCGACGAGCCCGCCTTCGGCCTGCCCGCGCTCTGGATCGAGCCCGTGCGGAAGGAGGAGGCGCTCTTCCGCGGCGCGACCGTGGTCGATCCGGCGAGCGTGCTGACCACGCACCTCACCGAGGTGGTGAAGCAGTGCATGGCCGAGCTTCTCTCCTACGCCGAGACTCAGAAGCTCCTCGACGAGCTGCCGCGCGAACAGCAGAAGCTGGTCGCCGACCTCATCCCCGGCCAGATCTCGGTGGGCGGCGTGCAGCGTGTGCTCCAGGCGCTGCTCGCCGAGCGCGTCTCGATCCGCGACCTCGCGACCATCCTCGAAGGCATCCACGAGGCGGTGGGCGGCGGCGCGCGCTCGCTCCCGCTCCTCATCCAGCACGTGCGCATGCGGCTTGCCCGCCAGCTCTGCGACAGCCACACCGGCCCGTCCGGCTATCTGCCGCTGATCAGCCTCTCGCCGGAATGGGAAGAGGCCTTCGCCCAAGCGCTGACCGGCCCGCCCGAGGACCGCCAACTCGCCATCCAGCCGGGCCGGCTCGCCGAGTTCATGCAGAAGGTGCGCACTGCCTTCGACACCGCAGCGGCGGCGGGCGAGACGCCCGTGCTCCTCACCTCGGGCCCGATCCGCGCCCATGTCCGCGCGGTGATCGAGCGCGTGCGGCCTGCGACGCCGGTGCTGGCCCAGGGCGAGATTTTCGCCCGTGCGCGCATCCGCACCGTGGGCACAGTTTAGCCGATGCAGCTCAAGCTCTATCGCGCCGCCGGCATGAAGGAGGCGATGGCGGCGATCCGCGCGGAACTCGGCCCCGAGGCGCTGATCCTCGGCAGCCGCCGCGTCGGAGGCGGGGTCGAGGTCTCGGCCGCGCTCGAGCCGGTGCCGGAACCGCCGCCGCCGGCTCCCTTTCTCGCGCGCGAGGCGATGCTGGCGTGGCATCGCATCCCCCCGCCGCTCGACCGGCTGCTCGCCGAGGAGCCGCTCGAGCAGGCGCTCGCCCGCCTCCTCCTCTTCGCCCCGCTCCCGCTCGCGCCGGGCGGCGACCCGATCCTGCTGGTCGGCCCGCCCGGCGCGGGCAAGACGTTGGCGACCGCGCGGCTGGCCGCACGGCTGGTGATGGCGGGGACGGCCCCGCTCGTCATCACCGCGGATACCCGCCGCGCCGGCGCGAGCGCCGAGCTTGCGGCGCTGACGCGCCTGCTCGGCCTGCCGCTCGTCCTCGCCGGCCATCCGCTCGTGCTCGGCCGGGCGCTCGCCGAGCGAAGCGGCGGCGCCCCGGTCCTGATCGACGCGCCGGGGACCGACCCGTTCGACGCGGCGGAACGCGAGGAGATGGCCGCACTCGCCGCGACCGCCGGCGCGGTCGTCGCCCTCGTGCTGCCCGCCGGGCTCGACTCGGCCGAGGCCGCCGATCTCGCGGGCGCCTTCGCCGGCATCGGCGCCACCCTCCTGCTGCCGACGCGGCTCGACATCGCACGCCGGCTGGGCGGCGTGCTCGCGGCGGCGCATGCCGGCCCGTTCGCGCTCACCGAGGCGGGCATCGG